>CAYNUO010000028.1:34671-36504 GCA_964400405.1 uncultured Bifidobacteriaceae bacterium
ACGCGAGCGGAACGGCAAGGAGCAGGCGAACGGCGGTCAGCAGGTTCGCCATCGGTTGTCGAGTATAGTCCGCCGCTGGCGGGCGAACGGTCGCTGCGCAGCGACTGCTACACAGCAGGAAGGGAGCTATGAAGAAGCTTGGAATTGGTCTTGGCGTGATCGTCGTGGCGCTGGCCGCGTTCCTCGGCTACGCGCGCATCTTCGGGTTCGACCCGGCGCCGGTGGCACCGGGGTTGTGGTTGAAAGGCGAAGTAGCGGAAGCGCCGGCCAACTGGGACTCGCTCGATACGCCCGGCTTGACCGGCATCGAGACGCGTCAGTATTTCGCGTCGTGGCTGCCCCACTCGGTCACGGCGACGCGCTTCCACATGGACGGCAAGCTCTATCTCGGCTCGGGCTATCCGGCCGGCATCAAGTTGCCGGACGGACGCCACTGGAACCGGAACCTGCTCGCCAACCCCTACGTGCGCGTGCGTATCGCCGGCAAGATCTACGAGGGACACGCCACGTATCTCGAGGACGGCCCCGAGCGGCAGGCCCTCATCCGCAAGTACGGCCCGATGTTCTGGGCGGCCGGCTTCTATCTGCACGTCTGGCGCGTCGATCCGCCGAAGGCCTAGAAGGAGACGTATCGTGAGAAAGATACTGATTGCACTCGTGCTGCTGGCCGTCGTCTACGGCTTCTATTCGGCCGTGCGCGCAAGCGGCGCGGCCGACCGCGCGGAAGCCGACGCGCGCCCGCTGTTCGTGCCGATCGTCGTCACCGGGTCCGTGCAGCCCGTGAACGGCCAGGTGGTGCTCTACAAGGCCACCAACATGCACGAGAACCCGATGAACTTCCGCCTGTCGATCTACAACGACACGGAGTCCGTCCCCGGCGTGCACAAGGACTTCATGAAGGTGCCGGGTGGCCACACGATGAGCTACGTCTACGAGCCGCCGAAGGCGGCGTTGACGCTCGGGGCGACCACCGTGGAGGCACCCGCGTCGGTCCGCGCGACGTTCGGCCCCGTACCGGGGGACGACCCCGGTGCCATCCGGAAGCTCGTGGTGAACGTACAGCTGATGCGCGTGCAACCGGGCGTCAACGGTGGACCGGCCACGCTCGACGCGCCGATCATCGTGCCGCTCGAGCACTGCAACTTCGAACCGCGCGGTTTCGTGCCTTACACGGGCGGCCGCTGGTACTGGAACTGCGCACCGGCCATCTTCGAGATGGACGAGAAGTGGCGCATGCCGGGTCAGAACCGCCGCTAGTCAGCACTCCGCCGGCGCACGTCGCACAGGTCCGGGAAAGACTTGATGAACAACGCTTCATGGAGCGGCGACCGGTAGCTGCGAAGCCGCGCCGGCTGGTATCGTGCTCTCTCGGACAGACGAGACTCCCGTGCGTCAACGCCTGCTCATCGCAACCGTTGCCCTGGTGGCGCTTGCCGCGTCCTCCGGGTCCGCCCATCACCCGTTCGCCACGTACGACCTCGACCGCGAGGTCACCGTGGCTGGCGATGTCGTGCGCGCCATCTACGGTGAGCCGCACTCGTTCCTGCACATCCGGGACCGCGGAACCGGCGACGGCAAGACCATGTGGGTCGGCGAGCTCAAGGGCGTCAGCGCGTTGCGGGCACAGGGCCTGACGCCCCAGACGCTGAAGGCGGGAGAACGCGTGACGCTGCGCGGGAACCCGGGACGGGTGGCGGCCGACCACCGGCTGTGGGTGACGTCGGTGGTCCGGGCGCGCGACGGCTGGACCTGGAGTGCTCAGTAGCCGTGCCCGGAAGCGTGATGCGGGTGCTCGTGATCGAGGATGAGCCGAAGGTCGCGGGCGCCATCCGC
>CAYNUO010000029.1:0-11876 GCA_964400405.1 uncultured Bifidobacteriaceae bacterium
GCCGGGCACCGGGTCGGGGATCGCCGACAGCAGCGCCGCCGTGTACGGGTGACGGGGCGCGGCGTAGAGCGCGCGGCTCGACGCCTGCTCCACGATGCGTCCCAGGTACATCACCGCCACGCGGTCGCTCATGTGCTCGACGACCGAGAGGTTGTGCGTGATGAAGACGTAGGTCAGCGACATCCGGCGCTGGAGGTCGCGCATCAGGTTGATGACCTGCGCCTGGATCGAGACGTCGAGCGCCGAGATGGGCTCGTCGGCCACGATGAGCGTGGGCTCGACCGCGAGCGCGCGTGCGATGCCCAGGCGCTGGCGCTGCCCGCCGGAGAACTCGTGCGGATAGCGGTGCATCTGCGTCGAGGAGAGGCCCACGGTGGCCAGCAGTTCCGCGATGCGATCGTCGGCGGCCCGCCCCCGTGCCAGCCCGTGCACGCCGAGCACCTCACGCAGCATCGCGCGCACGGTCTGTCGCGGGTTCAGGCTCGAGTACGGATCCTGAAAGATGATCTGCATCTGGCGCCGCAGCGGGCGCATCTCGCGCCGTGACAGCGTGGTGATGTCCTGCCCCTTGAACAGGATGCGGCCGGCCGTGGGCTCGGTGAGCCGGAGCAGCGCGCGGCCCGCCGTCGTCTTGCCGCAGCCGCTCTCGCCGACCAGCCCGAGCACTTCGCCCGGCTGCACGCTGAACGAGATGCCGTCGACGGCGCGGACATGGCCGACCGTGCGCGAGAAGAGGCCCTTCCTGATCGGGAAGTGCTTCGTCAGGCCCTGCACTTCCAGCAGCGGCTGGCTCACGGACGTGCCTCCGCGCCGGCCGGGTCCAGCTCGCCGGCCGTGAACTCCGTCGCCCGGTGGCAGCGTGAGGTCCGGTCGCCGGCGAGGCTCACCAGCGCCTGAGGCGCCTCGCAGCCGTCCGTCCGGACGGGACAGCGGGGGCCGAACCGGCACCCGGCCGGAAACCGGAGCGGATTCGGCACGTTGCCGGGGATGACGCGGAGCCGATCCTGCCGGATGCCGAGGCGTGGCAGCGACGCCTGAAGGCCGGCCGTATACGGGTGCGCCGGAGCCCGGAACACGGTGGCGACGTCGCCGTGCTCGACAATCTGGCCCGCATACATCACCGCCACGCGGTCCGCATGACCCGCCACGATGCCGAGGTCGTGCGTGATGAGGATCACGGCCATGCCGAGCTCCGCTTTCAGGCGGTCGATCAGCTCCAGTATCTGTGCCTGGATCGTGACGTCCAGCGCGGTCGTGGGCTCGTCCGCGATCAGGATCGACGGCCGGCATGCCAGCGCGATCGCGATCATGACGCGTTGCCGCATGCCGCCGGAGAGCTGATGCGGGTACTCGCGGGCGCGTTGCGCCGGGGCGGGGATGCCCACCAGCGCCAGCATCTCCACGGCTCGTTCGGCGGCGGCGCGCGCCGGCAGGCGCTCGTGCAGCACGATCGCCTCGGCGATCTGCTCGCCGCAGGTGAACACCGGGTTCAGCGACGTCATCGGCTCCTGGAAGATCATCGAGATATCCCGTCCCCGCACGGCGCGCATGTCCGGCTCGGCGAGGCGCAGCAGATCCCGGCCGCGGAACCACACCTGGCCGCCGGCAATCCGTCCGGGCGGTTGTGGCACCAGGCGCAGCAGCGAGAGCGCGGTCACGCTCTTCCCGCTGCCCGACTCGCCGACGATGGCGAGGGTTTCCCCGGGGCGCAGGTCCAGCGACACGTCGTCCACGGCGCGGATCGTGCCGCTGTCCGTGACGAAGTGGGTCTCGAGATGCTCGACGCGGAGGAGCGCATCGCTCATGCGCGGCCTCCTGTCGTGCGCCGCGGGTCCAGCGCGTCCCGCAGGCCGTCGCCCAGGAAGTTGAAGGCCATGACCGTCAGGAAGATCGCCGTGCCCGGGACGTAGAGCAGCCACGGGAACGACGTCAGCGCGCGGATGCTCCGGGCCTGGTTGAGCATGTTGCCCCACGATGCGCTGGGTTCCTGCACGCCGACGCCGATGAAGGAGAGCACGACCTCGCCGAGGATGTAGCTCGGGATCGACAGCGTCGCCGCGACGATCACGTAGCTCATCGTGTTCGGCAGGATGTGCCGCGTGATGATGCGGAAGCGGCTGTAGCCCAGCGCCTCGGCGGCCGTCACGAACTCGCTCTTGCGGATCGTCAGCACGAGGCCGCGGATCACGCGTGCGAGGCTGGCCCACCCGATGAACGCGAGGATGGCGACGATGCCCAGATACACCTGCTGGCTCGGCAGGTCGATCGGGATGATGTTGCGCATCGCGATGATGAGATAGAGCGAGGGAATCGACAGCAGCAGCTCCGTGCCGCGCATGATCGCCGTGTCGGTCAGGCCGCCGAAGTAGCCGGAGACCCCGCCGAGCAGCAGCCCCAGCGTGAACGAGATCAGGATGCCCACGACGCCGACCGTCAGCGAGATCTGTCCGCCGAAGAGCAGGCGCGAGAAGACATCCCGGCCGAACGAGTCGGTTCCGAACAGATAAAGACGGCCCGGGGCATCGACGCCGAAGAGATGCCGGTCCATCGGGATGACGCCCAGCAGGTGGTAGGCGCCGCCCCGGACGAAGAACCGGACCGGATGGACCGTGGCGGGTTCCTCGACATACTGAAACGCGCCTGCATCGGCCAGCGTCGTGCCGCGGACGAACGGCCGCACGTGAAAGCCGTCAGGCCGGACCCAGTGGAGCGACTGCGGAGGATGGAAGTACCGGTCGCGGTCCATCTCCTCCTGCGTGTAGGGTGCGACGAACGGCGCCGCGAGCGCCAGCAGATAGAAGCAGGCGAGCACCGCGCCCCCGGCGATGGCCAGCGGACTCCTGCGCAGCTGGCGCCGGAAGATCCGCCAGGGTGACTCGGGCGGCGGCTCGATGTCCACGACCGGGTCAGTCATAGCTGACCCGCGGGTCGACCACGGCCAGCAGGATGTCGGCGACGAGGTTGCCCGCAATGAGCACGAGGGATGCCATCAGCACGGAGCCCATCACGAGGTACTGGTCCTGCGTCAGAAGCGCATCCAGCGTGATGCGGCCGAGACCCGGCCACGAAAAGATGATCTCCGCGACGAACGACCCGGAGACGAGGGCGCCGAGCGTGTAGCCGAAGAGCGTGATCATCGGGTTCAGGGCGTTGCGCAGGGCGTGCTTGAAGATGACCACCCGTTCGTCCAGCCCCTTGGCGCGCGCGGTGGTCACATAGTCGAGCCGGAGCACGTCGAGCAGGTTGCTCCGCATCTGGCGCATGCGGCTGGCGAGCGGGATCAGGCCGACCACGAGCGCCGGCAGCGCCAGGTGGTGGGCGACGTCGAGGAACCGGCCCCAGGTCGTCAGGTCGTCGTAGTCGAGTGACCGCATGCCGCCGACCGGGAACCAGCCAGTGCGGGCGGCCAGCATCAACAGGAGCAGGCCCGAGAGGATCTCCGGGACCGACAGCCAGACGAACGCGACGAGCGACAGGCCGCGATCGATCCACGAGTGCTGTTTGACGGCAGCCCAGATCCCGAGCGGCACCGCGAGCCCCCAGGTCACCACCGCCGATGCGACCGCGAGGATCAGCGTGTTGCCGAGGCCTTCGCTGAGCACGGTGAAGACCGGCTGGTGGCGTGAGAACGACTCGCCGAAGTCGAAGTGCAGGACGAGGTTCCGGAGATAGAGCCCGTACTGCACGTACCACGGGCGATCCAGGCCGAAGTTGCGGCGCATGGCCTCGATCGTCGCCGGAGAGATGCCCGGGTTCTCCGCCATCTGGTTGAGGAAGTCGCCGGGCGTGAGCTGCAGCAGGACGAAGGTCAGCAGCGAGATGCCGACAAGCAGCGGGATGGTCTGCAGCACCCGGGTAAGGATGTAGCGGTGCATGGCCTGGCCGGGTGACGGTGTGCCCGGGCTACGGCCGGACGAAGATCTCGTCGATGCCCCGCAGCAGGGGCGGCGGAATCGTGTTCAGCCGGACGTTGCCGTACTTCGACGAGACCGGCGCCTTCAGGACCTGCGTCGGCAGCCAGATGAACCAGGCCTGCTCGTTGACGAGGTTCTGGATCTCCCGCCACGCCTCCTTCCGCTTCGCCATGTCCGGCGTGCCGACGATCACGTCCATCAGTGCGTCGATGCGCGCCTCCTGGGGCGTTTCGGGCGTTTCCTGCGAGTGGTGCCAGAAGTGCGTCTTGCCGCTCGACCGCCAGACGTTCTGGCCCTGGCCCGGATCCGGCGGCACGCCGCTCTGCAGGCCGAGCAGGATGGATTCGTACTGGAAGCTGTCGCGCTCGTTGGTGATGAGGGTGTTGAAGTCGATGGGCGTGAGCAGCACCTTGATGCCGACCTTCGCGAGGTCGTCACGGATGAAGTTCGCCATGCCGACCCGCATCTTGTTGTCGCCGTTGGTCTGCATGGTGAAGCTGATCGTGTTGCCGGCCGTGTCCTCCAGGAAGCCGTCGCCGTTGGCGTCCTTCCAGCCGAGACTCGCGAGCAGACGCTTCGACTCCGCCAGGTTGTAGTCGTACTTCGTGATCGACGGGTCGTGCCAGTCCCTGACGCCTGGCGTGGAGGTGGACCAGTTCTTCACGGCATAGCCGAAGAAGACGCTGCGGATGATGGCGTCGCGGTCCACGGCCATCGAGACGGCCCGGCGGAACGCGGGATTGCTGAACCACGCGTACTTCGTGGCCCCGACCCAGGGTTCGCCGACCTTCTTTCCCTGCGCGGCCTTGTGGACCTTGTTCAGATTGAACCAGAAGAAGTTCGTCGTCATCCGGGGGCCGAGTTCGTGGAGCACGAAGGCGCCGCTCTTCTGGTTGTCCTCGTAGTACTTGTAGTTCTCGGGTTTGACGTTCTCGAGGCCGTCCAGTTCGCCGGACCGGAACTTGAGGTCGGCGGAGTCCTGATCCGGGATGACCAGGAAGATGAGCTCGCTCAGATAGGGCAGCCGCGTGCCGGCCTGGTCCACCTTGTACCAGTACGGATTCCGCGTGAGGACGGTCTTTTCTCCCGGCACGTACTGCTTGATGGTCCAGCCCCCGCTGGTCACGATCTGCTCCGGCGGCGTGCTGACGGAATAGGCGGACGCGAACGTGCCGGCCTTGTAAGGGGCTTCGAGCACGTGCTTCGGCATGATCTTCACGGAGCCTGCCAGCGACACCATCATCGCGTTCGGCGACGGACTCCGGATCACCACCGTCTTCGCGTCCGGTGCCGTCACGTCGAACTTCTTGCCGTTCATGACGATCAGGTCCTGCACGGAAGGGTGGAGCGCCTCGTCGTAGGCCAGCTGGAAGCTGAACAACACGTCCTCGGCGGTGATGGGGTGGCCATCCGAGAACTGGGCGCCCTCGCGCAGGTGGAACGTCCAGGCCAGGTTGTCGGCCGAGACCTCCCACGAGGTGGCGATTTCCGGGGAAGCCGTCTGCGTAATCTTGTCGAAACCCGCGAGGCCGACGAACGCCAGGTCCGTGATGTCGCTGGACGACGTCTCGTTGGCCATCATCGCGTTGAAGGTCTTGGGGCTGTTCGTTTCGCCGTAGACGAACCGCCCGCCCCTGGTGCCGGCTTCGGGCAATTGCCGGACTTCCGGGGTTCTCGGGGGCGGAATGCCGTCGGCGGCCGTCTGGGCGGGGTCCTTCCGGGTTTTGGTGCAGGAAGGCAGGGCGACGGCGCTCAGAACGGCCAGGAACAGACAGAACGCGCGGAAGAGAGGCAGCTGGGTAAGAGGCACTGGAGCGGATTGTAGAACACGACGCCTTGCCCGTATCGCCGCATCTCGACTAGACTTGCGGTTTGCGCCCCTGACCGGGAAGGCGTCTGGGTGGTCCCGCTGGACCCCGGGGCCGGAAGGTCAGGACCCAAATATTGGGGCGTGGCCAAGTGGTAAGGCGCGGGTCTTTGGATCCCGTATTCGAAGGTTCGAATCCTTCCGCCCCAACCAGCCCTGTCGGTGGGAAACAGCTCGGTAGACCCCCTGCGAACGGAACCATGAAGCGTAGTTTGATTGGCGACTCGGCAACGCCAACCGATTTCGGCGACCTGAAGGTCTTCTCCGGGAGCGCGCATGCGCAGCTCGCGAAGGATATCTGCGACTTCCTGGGGATTCCTCTGGGCCAGGCCCGGCTGCGCCGGTTCCCGGACACCGAGGTCTCGTTCCAGATCGACGAGAACATCCGCGGCGCCGACGTCTTCATCGTGCAACCGACCTCGAACCCGGTCGACATGCACCTGATGGAACTGCTCGTGATGATCGACGCGTTCCGCCGGTCGTCCGCCGCCCGCATCACCGCCGTGGTGCCGTATTACGGGTACGCCCGGCAGGACCGCAAGGACAAGCCGCGCGTGCCGATCTCGGCGAAGCTGGTCGCGAACCTGCTGAGCGCCGCGGGCACGCATCGCGTGCTGACCATGGACCTGCACAAGGCGCAGATCCAGGGCTTCTTTGACATTCCGGTCGACCACCTGTTCGCGGCGCCGGTCATCGTGGACTATCTGAGCAGGCTCGACACCCCGAAGCTGACAATCGTTTCGCCGGACGCCGGCGGCGCCGAGCGCGCCCGTGCCTACGCGAAGCGCCTGGGCGGCGAGCTGGCGATCATCGACAAGCGGCGCAGCGAAGACGGCACCGCCGAGGTCATGAACGTCATCGGCGATGTCGCGGGCCGGACCTGCATCATCCAGGACGACATCATCGACACGGCCGGCACGATCCAGAAGGCGGCGGGCGCGCTGAAGGCCGCTGGTGCGGAGAAGGTCATCGCCTGTGCGGTGCACGGCGTGCTGTCGGGGCCGGCGATCGAGCGCATCAACAACTCGCCGCTCGACCAGCTGGTGGTGACCGATACGGTCCCGCTGCGCGGCGACGCGCTGCAGTGCAGGAAGATCCACGTGCTCTCGGTGGCGCGCCTTCTCGGGCAGGCCATCCGGAGCATTCACGAAGAGACGTCGGTATCGTCGTTGTTTGTCTGAGTTCGCGAGATAGGTGAGGTCATGGAAGCTACGCTTGAAGCGGTCGTGCGTGAAGGTCGCGGGAAGAACGAAGCCAATCGTCTGAGGGCGGCTGGCAAGATTCCCGCCGTGGTCTATGGTGGTCAGGCGACCGGTACGGCGCCGACGGGCACGGCCGTCGCGGTGGATCCGAAGATCCTGTCGCGGATCCTGCACTCGGATTCGGGCGCCAATACGCTCATCAGCCTGAAGATGGCCGACGGCGAGAAGCGCGTGATGGTGCGCGAGTATCAGCTCGACCCCGTCACGCACAGCCTGCTGCACGCTGACTTCTACGCGCTGGCGATGGACCGCGCCATCACGGTCACCGTGCCGGTGCAGCTCGTCGGTGAGGCCCCGGGCGTGAAGCTCCAGGGCGGCATCGTCGACTTCGTCACCCGCCAGATCTCGGTGGAGTGTCTGCCGACGGAAATCCCGGAGCACGTCACCGTGGATATCAGCCAGCTGATGCTCAATCAGGCCGTGCGCGTGCGTGACCTGGCCGCCGACGCCAAGTGGAAGGCTGTCACCGAGCCCGAGACGATGCTCGTGCACGTCGTGGCGCTCCGTGCCGAGGAAGCCCCGGCCGCCGACGCCGCCGCACCTGGAGCCGCCGAGCCCGAAGTGATCAAGAAGGGCAAGACGGACAAGGAAGGCGAAGAGGCGAAGGACACGAAGAAGAAGTAGCGGTGGTGCTGATCGCCGGCCTCGGGAACCCCGGTCGCGAGTATCGCGACACACGGCACAACGTGGGGTTCATGGTGGCCGACGAGCTGGCGCGGCGGCGGGCGCTCACGTTTGGTGCCGCTCCGTCCCAGGTGCCGGACGCGCTGGTCGTGAAGGCCTTCGGGCCGCCACCCGTGCTGCTGGCCAAGCCGCTGACGTATATGAACCGGAGCGGCGAGGCGATCGCCGCCCTGGCGCGTTACTACGGGATCGAACCCGGCGACGTGCTGGTGGTGGTCGACGAAGTGGCGCTCCCGTTCGGCAAGCTCCGGGCACGGGCCCGGGGGTCGGCCGGCGGGCACAACGGGCTGAAGTCGATCGTCGCTCAGCTCGGCACGGAAGAATTTCCCCGGCTTCGGCTGGGGGTCGGGCGCGGAGACGTCAGGCGCAACCTGTCGGACCACGTGCTCGCGGGATTCGAGGCTGACGAACGCGCCGGCCTCGAAGAACTCATCACCCGGGCGGCGGATGCCGCCGAGATGTTCGCCGTGGAGGGCATCGGCGCGGTGATGAATCGGTACAACCCGGACGCCACGGAGCCGGAATAGGAAGTTACTCCTTGCTCTGAGCGAGGCGCGCAAGCGCCGAGTCGAAGAGCCATTCGTCCAGAAGGAGACGCATGAGGAAGTACGAGCTCGTCTACATCGTGTCGCCAGACGCGACCGAAGCGCAGGTCACCGACCTGCACACGCAGATCGAGGCGATCGTCCAGCGCATGGGCATCGGCGCGATCGAGAAGACCGACAACTGGGGCCGGCGTCGCCTGGCCTACGAGATCGGCCGTCACAAGGAAGGCGTCTACGTCATCGAGACCATCAACGGGAACGGCGAGTTGATGAAGGAGATTGACCGTCGTCTGAAGGTGACGGACCTCGTCATCCGCCACCTGGTGGTCCGGATCGACGAACAGGAAGGCATCGTGGCCCGGACGCAGGCGGCCCGCACCGCGACCTCGCGGCGGCGCCGTGTGGCGCGCGGCCTGCCGGCTGATCGGCAGCCCGGCGAGGGCCAGCGCGGCGACGGCGACGGCGACGATGACCGTGACGATCGCGACGACCGCTTTGGCGGCGTGGGGGTGGAACGATGAACGGACGTACTGGTGGTGGCGGCGGCCGCGGGCGCGGCCGGCAGAGCGACGCGAAGGGGAAGGACGGAGAGAAGCGCCGTCCGATGTTCCGGCGCCGCAAGGTCTGCAAGTTCTGCGTCGACAAGATCGACGACATCAACTACAAGGACGCGAAGCTGCTGCTTCCGTTCGTGCCGGAGCGCGCGAAGATTCTCCCGCGCCGCATTTCGGGAACCTGTGCGACGCACCAGCGCAAGCTGCGGACCGCGATCATGCGGGCGCGGACGATCGCGCTGATTCCGTACACGGCTGACTAGGCGAGGCGGCAATGGAAGTCATTCTGCGCACACACGTCGAAAAGCTGGGTAACCGCGGCGAGATCGTCAAGGTCGCCGATGGCTATGCCCGGAACTACCTGCTCCCCCGGAAGCTGGCGCTGCTGGCCACCGAGGGCAACAAGAAGCACGTCGAACGCGAGCGGAAGATTGTCGAGACGCGCGAGGCCGAGGAGCGGTCGGTGGCAGACGCCGTCGCGGCCCGGCTGGCGGGTGTCGAACTCATCTTCCCGCGCCGTGTCGGCGACACCGGGCATCTCTACGGCTCGGTGACCTCGGGCGACATCGTGGATGCGCTCAAGGCGAAGGGCTTCGAGGTGGATCGCCGGAAGCTCATCCTGCCGGAGGCGCTCAAGACCATCGCCGAGCACGCCGTGAACCTGAAGCTCCACCGGGACGTCACGGTGACGCTGAAGGTCCAGGTTACGAAAGAGAACTAACGGCATAGAACGCCGTTAGTTCTGCTGTGTTGGCTTTGCCCGGCTCCGCCGGGCGGCTTGGAGTAGAAGGTACGCTCGGGCAACGTGCCGGGCGGACCTTCTGCTAGACTCCCTCCTTCCCGTCGCGTCCTGCTCCCATGGCCGATACCACTGCCCCGTCCGAGCGGACCCTCCCGCACAGCCTCGACGCCGAGCGGTCCGTCCTCGGCGCCATCCTCGTCGACAACAACGCGTTCAATCTGGCCGCCCAGGTCATCGACGCGAAGGACTTCTTCCGTGATGCGCACCGGCGGATCTTCGACGGCATGGTGGCGCTCAACGAGCGGCACGACGCGATCGATTTCGTCACGCTGAAGGAGGAACTGCAGCGCGGCGGGCATCTGGATGCCGTCGGTGGCGCGGCCTACGTCGCATCGCTCGCCGACGGCGTGCCCCGTGCGACCAACGTCGAGTACTACGCGCGCATCGTCAAGGAAAAGGCGACGCTCCGGAACCTGATCTACGCCGCCAACGGCATCCTGACGAATGCCTATCAGGGCGAGCAGGAAGCGGACCTGATCCTGGACGAGGCGGAGACGTCGATCTTCGCGGTCGCCGACGACCGGCTGCGCAGCGGCTTCGTGCCGATGCACAAGCTCGTCGTGGAGAGCTACCCGAAGTTCGAGCTGCTGTTCGAGCAGAAGCGGCTCGTCACCGGCACGCCGACCGGCTTCGTCGACCTGGACGAGATGACGCGCGGCTTTCAGCCCGGCGACCTGATCATCGTCGCGGCCCGCCCGTCGATGGGCAAGACGAGTCTCGTGCTCAACATCGCACAGCACGTGGCCACGCAGCCCAACATGGCCGTCGGGTTCTTCAGCCTCGAAATGTCGAAGGAGTCGCTGTTCCTCCGCATGCTGACGGCGGAGGCCCAGATCGACAGCCATCGCCTGATGAGCGGCGCGATCGGACAGAAGGACTACCCGCGCATCTCGCACGCGCTCGAGACGCTGAGCGCGATGCAGCTGTTCATCGACGATACGCCGGGTGTCGGCGTGCTGGAGATGCGCGCCAAGTCGCGCCGGCTGCAGTCCGAGCACGGGCTCAACCTGCTGGTCATCGACTATATCCAGCTCATGACGGGCCGCGGGCGATTCGAGAACCGCACGCTGGAACTGGCGTCGATCTCGCGGTCGCTCAAGGGCCTGGCGAAAGAGCTGAACGTCCCGATCGTCGTGCTCTCGCAGTTGAGCCGCGCCCCTGAGGCGCGTGCGGATCACCGCCCGCAGCTCTCGGACCTGCGTGAGTGCGTCACCGGCGACACGCTGGTGACGCTTGGCGACGGCCGTCGTCGCGCGATTCGCGACCTGGTCGGCCAGGAGCCTGTGGTCTGGTCGATGGGGCCGGACCGGCGCCTGGCGCTGGCCGCGTCGGACCGAGTCTGGCCGGTGGGCCGGCGCGAGGTCTTCGACGTGCGTCTCGCGACCGGGCGCCGTGTTCGCGCGACGGCCGAACATCGCCTTCTCACGGGGGCCGGCTGGAAACACGTCCGAGACCTCGGGCCGGATGACCGTCTGGCCGTGGCGCGACGTGTCCCTGAGCCGCTCGACGTCGACCGCTGGCCGGACCTGCGCGTGGCCCTGCTCGGCCACCTGATTGGCGACGGCAGTTACCTCACGCACCAGCCCCTTCGTTACACCACGGCGTCAGACGCCAACAGCGAGATCGTCGCGCGCGCCGCGCGCGAGGAGTTCGGCTGCACAGTCACACACCACGAGGGTCCCACCGGTACCTGGCACCAGCTTGTGATCAGTGGCAACGGAAACCGTTGGCACCCGGCTGGCGTCAACGCGTGGCTTCGGGGTCTCGGGATCTTCGGGCAGCGGTCCTTCCAGAAGCGCGTTCCCGAGGCGGCGTTCCGCCTTCCCGACGCGCAGGTGGCCCTGCTGCTGCGGCACCTATGGGCGACCGACGGATCGATCAGCGTCCGGTCCGGCCGCGGCAGTCACGGCGTGTACTTCGCGACGACGAGTGAAGGACTCGCGGCTGATGTGGCGGCTCTGCTTCTCCGGCTCGGCATCGTGGCCCGCATTGGTGTCGCGCGAAAGACCGGCTACCGGCCTGGTTTCCATGTCCGAGTGTCCGGCGCCCGGGATCAGCGGCGGTTCCTCGAACTGGTCGGCGCGCATGGACCACGGGTCGCTCCTGCCGAAGCGCTCACGGCCGCGTTGGCGGACGTGGAGTCGAACACCAACGTCGATACCCTTCCTCCGGAAGTCTTCCAGGAAGTCAGAGCCTCCTACGGTGGTGCGGCGCACTTCGCGTTCGCACCGTCGCGCTCTGTGGTGCT
>CAYNUO010000029.1:11976-16174 GCA_964400405.1 uncultured Bifidobacteriaceae bacterium
CCTCCTACGGTGGTGCGGCGCACTTCGCGTTCGCACCGTCGCGCTCTGTGGTGCTGGAGTACGGCGAACTGCTCGAGTCCGAGGAGATCAAGGCCGCGGCCAGCGACGACATCTTCTGGGACCGGATCGTGTCCGTCGAACCGGCCGGTGAAGAGGACGTCTACGACCTCACGGTTCCCGGCAACGCCTGCTGGCTGGCCGACGGCATCGTCAGCCACAACTCGGGCGCGCTCGAGCAGGATGCGGACGTCGTGATCCTGATCTTCCGGGAGGATGCGTACAACCGCGACCCGGATCACGAGAACGCCGGAATCGCCGAGCTGATTCTTGCCAAGCAGCGCAATGGCCCGACCGGCGTGGTGAAGCTCGCGTTCCTGAAGGAGCAGACGCGCTTCGCTAACCTCGCGGGCGGCGCCGGCCGGTCCGAGGGCTGAGGCCCGGGCGCGCCGCGTACCGACCAGACCCTGCCATGATTCGCAGCACCGTCGCCCGCGTGGACCTCGGCGCGGTCAGCGCCAACGTCGCTGCCATCCGCGACTACCTGGCCCGCGAGCCGCGTGGCGGCGCACCCGCGCCGTCGCTCATCGCGGTGGTCAAGGCCAACGCCTACGGACACGGCGCGGACCGTGTCGCACTGGCCATCGAAGCGGCCGGTGCGGACTCGCTGGCCTGTGCCGACATCGAGGAGGCGATCGCGCTTCGCCGCGCGGGCGTCAGGGTTCCGATCCTGGTGTTCGGCGCACTGAGCATCAGCGATCTCGACGGGATCTTCGAGTTCGGCCTCACGCCGACCATCACGACGCCGGGCGCGGCCCGCGCCGTGCAGGACGCCGCGGCGAAGCGTGGCGTGGGGGTCGACTACCACCTGAAGATCGACACCGGGATGCACCGCCTCGGCTTTCGCGACGAGAACCTGCGGTGGATGCTCCCGCCGGTGCTGGCCGCGCCGCAGCTCCGCCTTCAGGCCATCTACACACACTTCGCGTCAGCCGAGGATGCGGAGACCCCGCTGTTCAACGAGCAGCGTGAGCGCTTCGACCGGGCGGCCGGCATCGTGCACGAACTGACCGGCAGGATGCCGATGCGGCATGCCGCGAACAGCGCGGCGACCCTGCGCGACTCGCGCGTCTGGTACGACGCCGTACGGCCCGGTCTCCTGCTGTACGGCATCGTGCCGCCGCCGCTGGCCTCGACGATTCCGCTCGTCCCGGCGATGTCGCTGACCAGCCGCGTGGTTGCGGTGAAGGGGCTGCGGCCCGGAGACGGGGTGGGTTATGGCAGCCGGTTCGTCGCGAGCGACCCCGCGACGGTGGCCGTGGTGCCGGCCGGCTACGCTGACGGCCTGGATACGCGCCTGTCGGGGCGCGGGCACGTGCTGATTCGCGGTCGTCGGGCTCCAATCGTCGGCGCCGTCTCGATGGACATGCTGACGGTCGACGTTACCGGTCTCGACGTCAGCCCTGGCGATGAGGTGGTGCTGATCGGCCGGCAGGGCGACGAGAGCTGGCAGCAGATCACCGCCCGCGAGATGGCCGCCGCGATCGGGACGATTCCGTGGGAGATCGTCTGCAGGCTGGGGTCGCGCATCGAGCGGCAGTACGCGTGACGGCGCGGAACCCGGCGTGACGTTCGCCTCCTTCGCGTTCCTCGGCCTGATGCTCGTCGTCGGCGCCGTGCGGCTCGTGTACTGGCGCCGCAGCAACGCCGCACCATTCCTGTGGGTGCTCCTGGCAGCCAGCCTCATCTTTTATGCGTGGCACCGGCCCGAGTACCTCCTGGTGCTGCTGGTGACCGTCAGCATCGACTACTGGGCCGCGCTGCGGATCCAGCAGTTGCAGGCCTCTGGCGCGGCCGCGCGCGCCAGGCGATGGCTGGTCGCTTCGCTGACGCTGAACCTTGCGATGCTCGGCACGTTCAAGTACGCGGCGTTTGCCGCCGAGACGTTTCGGGAGATCGCGGGCTTCGCCGGATTCGCACCCGCGGTTCCTGCCGTCTCCCTGGCCCTGCCGATAGGCATCTCCTTCTATACGTTTCACTCGATGAGCTACACCATCGACGTGTATCGCGGCATGCTGAAACCGGCACGACGGTACTCACGGTTTCTGCTCTTCGTCACGTTCTTCCCTGAACTCGTAGCAGGGCCGATCGTTCGAGCCCGCGAGTTTCTCTACCAGTTCGATCGCCCCCGCGCGCTCAGGTGGCCCGTGTTCTTCGAAGGGGCGTACCTGATCGCCAGGGGCTTCATGCTGAAGCTGGTGGTGGCCGACAACATCGGCACGCTGCTCACGGATATCTGGCCGCTCGCCTCCGCGCCTGGCGCGAGCAGCACGCTCGCCTGGGCGTGTGCCTGGCTGTTTTCCGCCCAGATCTTCGGCGACTTCTGCGGCTATACGGACATCGCCAGAGGCATTGCGTACTGGCTCGGCTACCGGCTGCCCATCAACTTCAACAGTCCCTACATCGCGGCCACGTTCAGTGAATTCTGGCAGCGGTGGCACATCTCGCTGTCGCGCTGGCTTCGGGATTATCTCTACATCCCGCTCGGCGGCAATCGCCGCGGCCGCGTGCGGACGTACGCCAACCTGCTGATCGTCATGCTCCTCGGCGGGCTCTGGCACGGTGCAGCCTGGACCTTCATCGTCTGGGGTCTCATGCACGGCGTCGCGCTGGCCGTGGAGCGGTTCGTCGGCGTGGAGCGGCTGGTGGACCGCGCGTGGCCACGGCCGGTCGTCGTGACGATTCGGCTGCTGTGGTTCGCGTGGGTGCAGCTCGTCGTGCTGCTGGCCTGGGTGGTCTTTCGCAGCAGCTCGATCGGCGAGGCGGGCGCCTTCCTCGGCAACATGTTCACGTTCGACTTCCGGGCCGCCGGCGTCGCCAACCCGCCCCAGCTGCAGTTCGCCCTCGGCGCGACGCTCGTCGTGATGGCCATGCATGCACGGCAGGCCGCGTGGGAGCTGTTCCGCGTTCCGCGTCCGGGCGCCATCGAGCGCGCCGTCCTCGCCGCAGCCATGATTTACCTGGCGCTGGGGTTCTACGGACAGTCCAATGACTTCATCTACTTCCAGTTCTAGGACGGCTGCGGCGCTCGCGCTTCTCGGCGTGTCGGTTGCCACGTTCCTCGCGCTGGCCGCCGCGGGTCTGGCCATTGACCGGCGGCTTCCCGGATGGCGGATGGGCACGCCATTTCAGGCGCAGATGCCGTCGGTCGGGCCGGGGCGGATGGTCACCCAGCTGGTCAACGTCCTGGACTACGACGCCTACCTGTACGACTTCGCGGGCACGAGCGCTTTCATGCGCCGGGCTGACGTGCTCTTTCTCGGCAATTCACGTGCGCTCTATGCGTTCCGCCCGGAGGGCTACCAGCGCCATCTGGACCGGTACGGACTTCGCGGATATACGCTGGCGTTTCTCGGCGGATCTGACAGGTTCGCGCTCGAGCTTGTTCGCCGGTACGACCTGCGGCCGAAGCTCGTCGTGATCAACAGTGACGCGATCTTCGAGGACACCTGGGGACGGCTCGGCGCGGTGGCCAGGGACCGCGGGTACTGGGACAGCTGGAAGTTCTATTTCGAGAGCGTCGCCGCCTGGGAAACCGGGTTGCGGCTGCATCGGTGGATTCCCCCGTGGCGGCGTTACCTCTATGAACGCAACAACCACGTGATCTACCGATCCGTCGAACACGGAGGGCTCCACTTCGCGTACAGCCTGCCAGGACCCGTCGCGTTGACGACGCGCATGCCCGAGGACGCCACGCCGGAGGAGCGTGCGCTGAGCGACAAGATGTTCGAGCCTCAGCTGGCGGTGCTGCGTTCCTTCGTCGCAGAGATGCGGGCGCGTGGCACGGCGGTCATCCTGACCTGGGTGCCATATCCCGAACTGAACAACGTGCTGCTCACGCGAAGACTCGCGGCCGCGTCCGGCATACCGTTCGTGGAGGTGTGGCCCACGCCGCTGTTCAGCTACAACGGTTCGCACATGGGCTTCGAGAGCGCGGTGCGCTTCAACGACGCCCTCTTCCAGGCGCTCAGCCGGGAGCCCGAGTTCCTCAAGGTCGCCGGGGCCGCGCGATGAGGCTTCGCGCGACACTGGCGGCCGTCCTGCTGCTGATCGCGGCCGCGATGGCGGTCGTTGCGCACCGCGAGGGCCGCTTCACCCCTGGCGCGCCGGTCGTCGGCGTCTTCGCGCTCGCGGAAGCGGC
>CAYNUO010000029.1:16274-27547 GCA_964400405.1 uncultured Bifidobacteriaceae bacterium
AGCTCGAACCAGAGGTCCGTCAGGTACCACTGCGACATGTCGCCCACGAGGCTCTGGTCGTTGCAGAGCAGCGGCATCACGACCTGGCTGCCGCCGCGGTACAGGGGCAGGAAGCCCTGGGCGGCCAGCGGCAGCACATAGCGCTTCTGGACCGCGTGCTTCACGTTCAGTGAGATCTTGAAGAACGCACGCCGGCCGGCGTCCGGGTCGGCGCGCAGCCGGTCCAGCAGCGCCGCCTGCACCCGGTCATCCTCGAATGCGAAGTCGATGATGGTCACGACCCACGGATCGCGCACGGTGGCGTAGAGGTAGCCGGCGAGCCGGCCGTCCCGGTAGGCGTAGTAGCGCCTGCAGCCCAGGTGGGCGTCCACGACTGCCCATTTCACGAACGCGCCGTCCTGTCGAAGGTAGATGCCGTCGCGCACGCCGAGGCGCTGATAGAGGGCGTCGAGGTCCGCGTACGCCCGCGGCTCCCCGGTGATGTCGTAGTGGCGCGCGCGCAGGGCTCTCGGGAGCGCGGTGACCGCTCGCGCGAGCAGTGACGGTGCCGCGGCGGCGAGCAGGGCGTACGGCTCGAGCAGCTGCTTGTTGCCACCGGACAGGCGCTCGCGCATCCGCGCCGGACGAAAGCCGCCACGCGCGCCCATGTCCGCGATGTACGCGGCAATCCGGCTCGCGGAACCCGCGGCGTAGAGGTGCAGGCGATGGCCGCTGTGAAACGTGAACCCCGCCCGTTCGAACGCCTTCTTCGCGCCGGTCGACCCCCACACGAAGCCCATCCCCTGTGCGCGGCCGCGCCCGGCGCAGTACGCCATCAGGTCGTGCCAGACGTTGAGGCCCCGGTAGTCCGGGGCGACCAGGGTCCGCTCGCTGCGTCCCGTCAGCATCGGCACGCCGCGCACCGACAGCTCGTAGGGGATGAGGCCCTCGGTCGCCATGATGCGGTCGCCGTCCTTGCCGACGGCGAGCACGGAGCGGTCCGCACGATGCGTCCAGTACTCGTGCACGAACAGCGCGGGATTGCCGAAGCCGTGAAAGGCATCAACCGCGGCGGCGTCGTCCCGGTGCGCGTCGGAATAGTGGATGTCGGGCATGGGTCGGCGTGCGGCTCGTCCGGATCTCCACTACAGACTATGCCAGCGGGACGGATGGTGGCGTTCCCTGAGACAATGCGGCAGTCATGAAAGCCGCCAAGCCCGTGTTCGTCTGCCAGGAGTGTGGCGCCCAGTCTCCGAAATGGGCGGGTCGCTGCGCCGATTGCGGCGCCTGGAACTCGTTCGTCGAGGAGCGGCCGGTCGACCCGGCGGTGGGAGTGGCCTCCGCGGGTCACCGCTATGCGCAGATGGGCGCGGCAGGGTCCGCCAAGCCGTACGACGAGGTGGAGCTGGCCACGGCGGCGCGGATCTCGACCGGGATCGACGAATTCGACCGCGTGCTGGGCGGCGGCATCGTGCCGGGGTCGTTGATCCTGATTGGCGGCGAGCCGGGGATCGGCAAATCCACGCTGCTGCTGCAGGCGGCGGCGCACCTGGGCCAGACGGCCGGCCGCGTGCTCTACGCCTCGGGTGAAGAGTCCGAGCATCAGATCAAGGGGCGCGGCGATCGGCTCGGCGTGCAGGGCGGCGCGCTGTTTCTGCTCGCGGAGACCTGCATCGAGCGCATCCTCGAGGAGATCGCGCGGGTGAAGCCGGCGCTGGTCGTGATCGACTCGATCCAGACCGTCTTCTCGCTCAAGTTCCAGTCCGCGCCCGGCAGCATCGGCCAGGTGCGCGAGGCTGCCACGCAGCTCCTGTTTGCGGCCAAAGCCCAGAACATTCCGATGATGCTCGTCGGCCACGTGACGAAGGACGGCAACCTCGCAGGACCCAAGGTGCTCGAGCACGTCGTCGACACCGTGCTGTACTTCGAGGGCGACCGGCACCATTCGCACCGCGTCGTTCGCGCCGTGAAGAACCGCTTCGGGGCGGTCAGCGAGCTGGGCGTCTTCGAGATGACCGGAAACGGGCTGCGCGCCGTGCCCAATCCGTCCGCGCTGTTTCTCTCGGAGCGGGCCGTGGGCACGCCGGGGTCCGCCGTGCTGTGCACGGTGGAGGGCTCGCGCCCGATCCTGCTCGAGGTGCAGGCCCTGGTCAGCACCAGCACCTACGGCAACGCACGGCGCATGGCCATCGGCATCGAGCAGAATCGGCTGGCGCTGCTGCTCGCGGTGCTGGAGAAGCGCGCCGGGCTCAACCTTGCGGGTGATGACGTGTATGTCAACGTGGCCGGCGGGATGTCGGTGGACGAGACGGCGGCCGACCTGAGCGTGCTGGCCGCGGTGACGTCGAGCGTCCGGAATCGGAGCCTCGCGCCGGGGACGGTGGTCTTCGGCGAGGTCGGCCTGAGCGGCGAGATACGGGGGGTCCCGCAGGCGGGCCTCCGCATCCGCGAGGCCGCGCAGATGGGGTTCACCCGCGTGGTGCTGCCCGTGGCGAACGTGCATCCCGGCGACGCCGACGGCGCGGACGGGTGTGAACGCGTCGGCGTCCGCACGCTCGGTGAAGCGCTTGACGCGCTGATTGCTTGATTTTCGCGTGACCGGGTTCTAAGGTTCGAAGAGTCGTCATGCACTGGCTGCCCATCGCCCGTCTGCTGTTCGTTTCGGTCGTCGGCTATTCGGCCCATCAGCTCCAGCCCCTGGCGCACACGGTGGCGAATCTCGTGCTCGGCGTGTCAATCGGCGCCGCGATCGTGCTGGCCGAGCATCGCCTCCGTGATACGTCGATCACCCATCTGCTCGGCGCGCTGATCGGCGGGGCTGTCGGGCTCGGTCTGGCCAAGACGATTGGGACGGCGCTCTACTGGGCCGACCTGGGCAGCCCCCGCGTCGTGTTCCTGCACAGCGTCATCCTGCTGACCCTGCCGTACATCGGGCTCGTGATCGGGAGCCGGCGGAGCGAGTGGCTGGAGCCGGCGCGGCTCGTCGCGCTGTTCCGAGGCGGCATGTCCATCCGCCGCTACCGCATTCTGGATACGAGCGCGATCATCGATGGCCGGATCGCCGACGTCTGCGATACCGGCTTTCTCGACGGCACGCTGGTGGTGCCGCAGTTCGTGCTGAAGGAGCTGCAGGCCGTTGCGGACTCGACCGACGCGATGCGCCGCAATCGTGGCCGGCGCGGGCTCGACGTCCTGCAGCGCATGCAGAAGGCGCCCGGCGTGGACGTCCAGATCTCGGACATGGAGTTCCCGGATGTCCGCGAGGTCGACCTGAAGCTGATCGAGCTCGCCCGCGCGCTCGAGGGGCAGCTCGTGACCAACGACTTCAACCTCAACAAGGTCGCGCAGCTGCGCGGCATCCGCGTCCTGAACGTCAACGACCTCGCGAACGCCATCAAGCCGGTCGTGCTCGCAGGCGAGATCCTGCGCGTGCACGTACTCAAGGAAGGCAAGGAAGCGGGTCAGGGCGTGGCGTATCTGGACGACGGTACGATGGTCGTCATCGACCACGCGCGGCGCCTGGTCGGCCGGACCGTCGATGTCTCCGTGACGAGCGTCCTGCAGACGGCAGCCGGCAAGATGATCTTCGCCCGGCTGGTGGAGTCAGGCGCCGCGGCGCCGCTGCAGGGAGGCGCCGAGTCGGGCCGGCACGTGCGCGGGGTCCCGGACACGGCGACCGCTCCCTAGCGCATGCCGCCGTTTCACTGGTGGCGGACGGTCTTCTTCCTGATTCCCGCCATCGGCCTCTACACGATCATTCTCGGCACGCTCTCGCTGACCTCGAGCCTCTTCGAGCGCCGGGGCTACTTCGCCCACTGGTGTGCGCGCACGTGGTCGCGCCTGATTCTCACTACGACGGGCGTGCACGTGGACGTCTCCGGCCTCGAGCGTCTGAAGCCGGGCGCCACGTATGTCTTCGTCTCGAATCATCAGAGCATCTACGACATTCCGATCCTGTTCTGGTCGCTGCCGTTTCAGCTCCGCATCATCGCGAAGGCGTCGCTCGGGCAGTTTCCGTTCCTCGGCTGGCATCTGCGCCGGACCGGACACATGCTCGTCAACCGCGCGCGACCGGACCGCAAGGCCATCTTCGGCTGGGCGCAGCGGCTCACGTCACAGGGCCTGTCGCTGATCGTCTTCCCCGAAGGCACGCGCAGCCCCGACGGCCACGTGGGCCGCTTCAAGGGTGGGAGCTTCTATCTGGCGCTCGAGGCCGGACTGCCAGTCGTGCCGCTCTCGGTGGTGGGCAGCCGCCACGTGATGCTGAAGGGCCGTCTGGCCACGTACCCCGGTCGCGTGCGGCTGGTCGTGCATGACCCGATCGACACCCGCGGGATGGAGGGCACCGACCCCCGGGAGTTCGGCGCGCGTGTGCGCGAGGTGCTCCAGGCGACGGCCGAGTCCGACGTCAGCCCGGCATGATCATCCGCGTCGCGCCCGCTCTGCGGGAGGTCGTCGTGCCCGGAGCGCTCTGGCTGCGCGACGCGACGGTCGTCGAGCGGGACGGCCGTCTCGATGCGCCGCTCGCCGCGGCCGAGGTGGCAATGCGCACCACGGCACCCGCCGACGTGACCCCGGTCCGCACGATGTACAAGCGGGTCGGGCTGGACCCGACGCGCAACCGGCCCTCCTCGGAAGCATTGCTGCGGCGCGTGCGGAAGGGCGACGCGCTGCCACGGATCAACACGATGGTCGATGTCTGCAACTGGTGCTCGCTGGAGTTTCAGCTGCCGTACGGGTTGTACGACCGGGCTCACATCGAAGGTGACGCCGTGGACCTGCGCATCGGCATGGCCGGCGAGTCCTACGACGGCATCCGGAAGGACACGGTCCACGTCGCCGGCCGGATGACGCTGGCCGACATGCGGGGGCCGTTCGGCAACCCCACGTCGGACTCGGCCCGTACGATGGTGACCACGGCCACGCGGAACGCACTGCTCGTCGTCTACGCGCCGTACGGGACGCTGGCATCGCGGCTGGACGCCGTGCTGGCGGAGACCGCCGCCCGCATGGAACGGTTCACTGGCGCCGCGGCCGCCTGGCAGACGACCGGCGAGTCCGCTGTCGCAGGCGGCGACAGCCGGATATAGTGCCCACTCTGGAGGAGCCTTGATGCGTCGATTGATGTGTGGCTGCGCTGTGGTGATCGGCGGACTGGCGTCCGGGCCGGTCGTGAGTACTGCGGGCGGTGGCGCTGCACTCTCGCCGGTTGCGCCGGCGCAGCAGGCCCAGGCCCGGCGGAGCCCGCACGAGACCACAACGGGTTCGGTCGATGGAGCCGCCCTGACGATCTCGTACGGCCGGCCGTCCATGCGCGGGCGAGCGGTCATGGGTGAACTGGTGCCGTTCGGCTACGTGTGGCGTCTGGGTGCCGACGAGGCGACCGAACTGTCGACGAGCGCGGATCTGTTGTTCGGGACCTACCGTCTGAAGGCCGGGAAGTATTCGCTGTTCGCGAAACCGGACAAAGACGCCTGGACGCTGATCATCAACGCCGAGACCGGCATGTCCGGACTGGAGCGGGAGCCCGGGAAGGACCTGACGAGCATCACGGTCAAGCCCGGGAGCCTCGCGGCTCCAGTTGAACAACTGACGCTGGCCATCGTCGACACCCCGGCCGGCGGGTCGATCACGCTGCGCTGGGAGAAGACGGAAGTCGTCTTTCCGTTCACCGTCGCCAAGTAGCCCGCGCTGGTCGGCGTCGCGAAGCGGACGAGCTGACACAGCCGCGCGGAGGACGCGGACCTGTCTTACTTCTTCGGACTGAAGGCGAGCAGCACGTTTCCCGGGGCACCGCCGCGCAGGCTCGAGTAGCCGGAGATGAAGTAGACCACGCCGCCCACGACGGTCGGGCCCGCGCCATCGATGTAGCCACCCTTGGCCGGCAGCTTGTTGACCGTCTGGAACTCGCGCACGGTGTCGTACTCCCAGAGCACCTTGCCATCCGCGGCGGAGTACGCGCGCATGATCCCGTTGGTCGCCCCGGAGAAGACAGCACCTGGAATGGCCGTCACGGCGGCAGACTGGCCCTGGATGCAACGCTGGTCGTCCGGCTTCTCGCACGTCATCTTCGGCGGGCGGACGTACCAGCTGCGCGTGCCGGTCGCGAGATTGACGGCGGCGAGGCCGCCTGCGCGTTCGGGGCCGTGAACGACGTCGGAGACAGCGAAGTACACCTGCTGATCGTCGGCGGCTGAGCCGAACTGGATGCCTCCGCGGATGCTGCCGACACCGATGTCGTTCTTCCAGAGGATCGCGCCCTGCTTGTCGGGATCCAGCGCCCAGCCCACACCGGACTTCTGACCGATGGCGAGGACGGACCTGCCGTTCGGGAGCTGCTTCAGGATGGCCGACTGGCCGAAGTCGAAGTCGGTCCCGAGTTCGTCCGGGCAGTTGGGCATCCGCTTCGCCGGATCCGGATTGTCGCACCCGGTCACCCAGGCATCCTTCGCGAGGAGCTGCTTCACCCAGACCTTCCGTCCGGTCTTGATGTCGAGTGCCATCACGGCGTCGGTCGTCGGTGCTGCAGGTGAGGTATAGGCGTCGCCGGTGGCGACGTAGAGGACGCCGCGCTTCGCGTCGACGGTCGGCGAGCTCCATACCGCACCGCCGGCGGGCCCCCACATCTGTGCGCCAGCGGAGTTCTTCTTCGTCCGGACCGGCTTCTCGTCGATGACGTAGCTCTTCCAGATCTCCTGACCGGTCGCTGCGTCGAACGCGGTTACGCTGCCACGGAACGTGCAGCACTCGTACTGGGCACGGCCGGCGAGCGCCTCCTCCAGCGAGGAGACGGGAACGTAGAGGCGCCCCTCGTGCAGCGTCGGGGCGCCGACGATGCGCGCACTGCGGTGCATGTCGACACGGCGCGACCAGAGATGGATGCCGGTCTCCGCGTCGACGGCGTACACGTTCGCCTGGAGATCGCCGAAGAACGCGGCATGCCGGGGGCCGTCCGGCATGTTCACTTCGCCGATGGTGACAGCCGTGCGCACGAGATCCTGGGCGCGGAACGTCCAGTACGCACACGCCGTGGCGGCGTCGAGGGCCATGACGCCACCAGGCGCGCCGAGCCCGACGTAGATCCGTCCGCCCACGACCGTCGGCTGGCTGGCCACGTACTGCCCGTTCGGAAATCCGACCGCCCACTTCAGGGCGAGGTTGGGGACGTCAGCCGCGGTCAGTCCGCCCACGGCCACCGGCTGGAATCGTGTGTTGGCGGCATCGGCACCCCAGCCGTTCCACGTGGCGCCGGCGAGTGCGCTGCCGAGCGGTGTGGCGGGGCAGGCGTCGAACTTCGGCGCCTCCGGCTGCTGTGCTGACACGGGGGGCAACAGGACGATGCAGGACAGAAGCAAGCCGAGCGCAAGCGACCGCGTCATTTGGGGCGTCTCCGTGGGAACTCCGACTGCGGACCAGCGTCCGCGCGTGGAGCCTACATCAGCCGGCCGGGTCAGTTCGTACCACCAAAGAGGGATTTCCTGCCGGCTACCTCCATTGGGGGATTCTTCCCTCTACTGTCGCCACACTACACTCCGCCGGCCCGTCAAGGGCGTCGAGTGTAGGCCGCGCGTGACGGCATCTGATCGTGGCTGTCGCGCTTGTTAACAACCGGAGGGGAGATTGCGATGAAGCTATCGAGGTGTGCTGGCCTGGCGGTGCTCGTGGCTCTGTTCGTGCCTTCCTGGGCGCTCGCCCAGTCACAGACAACTGGTGCCATCGGAGGCATCGTGAGGGACATCAGCGGCGCGGTGCTGCCTGGCGTCACGGTGGAGGCGTCGAGTCCCGCCCTGATCGAGAAGGTCCGAACGGTCGTGACCGACGAACAGGGCAACTACAAGATCATCGATCTGCGCCCCGGGTTGTATACGCTGAGATTCTCGCTGCCGGGCTTCGGCACGGTGAATCGCGAAGGCATCCAGCTGACCTCGAACTTCACGGCCAACGCGAATGCGGAGCTCAAGGTCGGGACGTTCGAGGAGAGCGTCACCGTCAGCGGCGCGAGCCCGGTGGTCGACATCCAGAACTCGAGCAAGCAGATCGTCCTGACGCGTGAGTTGCAGGACGCCCTTCCCGCCGGCAAGGACGTGCCGGGCCTGATCGCGCTCACGCTGGGCACCAGGCCGCCCGGAAGCGGCATGCAGGATGTGGGCGGCAATCAGGGGATCAACTGGACGCCAATCTCCATCCACGGCCTCCGCGGAGCCGACACGCAGTACGTGCATGACGGGACGGCACTGCGGTCCTTCAACCTCGGTGGCGGATCCGGTCGGAAGGTGTTCTCGAATCCCGCGGCGGTCGAGGAGACGAGCATCACGACCGGCGCGAACTCGGCGGAAACCGAGAGCCTCGGCCTTCAGATCAACATCGTCCCGAAGGACGGCGGCAACAGCTTCAAGTTCTACCACGCCACGAACTACACCAGCGACAACCTCCAGGGCGACAATCTCTCGGACGATCTTGTCACCCGCGGCATTCGCACATCACCCAAGGTGCGGAGCGTCTACGACACGGCCACGGGCCTGGGCGGCCCAATCGTCAAGGACAAGCTCTGGTTCCGCACGGGCCATTACTGGATGAAGGCCGAGACCGCGGCCCCTGGCACCTACTACAACAAGACGCAGGGTTCGTTCGTCTACACACCCGATTTCAGCCGGCCGGGATGGGCCGGCTCGACCGTCCGGGACCCGATCAGCACGCGCCTCACCTGGCAGGCGTCGGCGAAGCACAAGTTCACGTTCTTCAACAACGTGCAGCGCACGTGCCTGTGCCACCTCGGGCAGTCGGGGAACGCACCCGAGTCGACCTCCAACATCATCTTCTCGCCGGCGACGCTGACGCAGGTGACCTGGACGTACCCGGCGACCAACCGGCTGCTGTTCAGCGCCACCGAGGGGTACATGCACGTCAACCACCGTGGCGAGCCGATCGAAGGGGTGACGCTCAAGGACATCCCGCTCATCGAGCTCTCGACGAACCTGAACTACAACTCGCGGTTCAACGCGGTGTTGAGCGTGGGCGACTTCGTCCAGATGTTCGAGATCATCCATCACCAGCGCGGCACGATGTCCTACGTCACCGGTTCGCACGCGTTCAAGATCGGCGCGGACGTCGCCGCATACAAGCAGAGCATCACGGCGAACTCCGAGACCTCGCCGCCGCCGATCAAGTACCAGCTTCGTTTCGGTGCTCCGATTGCGCTGACGCAGTACCTGCTGCCGTTGTCCAACGCCGCGAGGACAAGTCCGAACCTCGGCATCTACGCCCAGGACCAGTGGTCGCTGAAGAGACTGACCGTGAATGCGGGCCTCCGTTTCGACTACTTCCGCTCCTACACGCCTGAGGGGTCCGACCCGGCCGGTCTGTTCGGTCCGGCCCAGACCTACGCGCGGGTGGACAACGTCCCCAACTGGAAGGACCTCTCACCGAGGCTCGGTGCGGCGTACGACCTGTTCGGCAACGGCAAGACGGGTATCAAGGGGTCCTTGAGCCGCGGTGTCGAACTTCAGGGCACGGATGTGGCCGTGGCGAATCACCCGAGTTCCCGCATTCAGAACTCCACGAACCGGACGTGGGCGGATGCCAACGGCAACTTCGTCCCGGACTGTGACTTGAAAGCGACCAGTGCCAACGGCGAGTGCGGCGCGATGAGCAACCAGCTGTTCGGCACGTCCGTGCTGACCCGGCGGTACGCGCCGGACGTGCTCGAGGGCTTCGGTGTCCGTGGTTACACGTGGCAGTCGTCTGCCCAGTTCCAGCACGAACTGCGGCCGGGCATGGCGCTCAACGTGGACTACTTCCGGACGTCGCTCGGCAACTTTGTCGCGACCGACAACCTGCGCGTGACCCCGGCGGACTACGATCCGTACTGCATCACGGCTCCGACCGATCCGCGGCTTGGCAAGGCGAGCGGCCAGCAGATCTGCGGCCTCTACGATGTCAAGCCGGCCAAGTTCGGGCAGGTCGAGACGTTGCTCGCGCGGCAGAAGGCCTACGGCAAGCGGTCGGAGATCTTCAATGGCGTGGACATCTCCATCAACGCCAGGTTCGGACGCGGTGGGGTTCTGCGCGGTGGATTCAGCACGGGCCGCACGGTGCAGGACAACTGCACCGTGATCGACTCGCCGGAGCAGGCCAGGTTCTGCAGGGTGACGCTGCCGTTCAAGGCGCAGAACCAGGTGAAGTTCTCCACCATCTATCCGCTGCCGTGGGGGCTCCAGGCCAGCGGCAACTACCAGCATCTTGCCGGGATTCCGATTCAGGCGAGTTTCGTCGCGACGAACGCGATGATTGCGCCCTCACTCGGACGGAATCTCGCCGCCGGAGCCGCCGGGACGACGCTGGTGAACCTGCTCGAACCGAACACCGAGTTTGAGAAGGCGCTCAACCAGCTCGACGTTCGTCTGACGCGGATCTTCCGCTTCGGACAGGCTCGCGTGCAGGGGAACTTCGACATCTACAACATCCTCAACGCGAGCGCCGTCACGCTGCTGAACACCCGGTTCGGTCCGACCTGGCTGCAACCGCAGCAGTTCATGGGCGCGCGGCTGTTCAAGTTCGGCGTGCAGGTCGACTACTAGACACGGAACGCGAGGGTGCGCGGGCCGGTCGTCATGGCCGGCCTGCGTGCCGTTCGACCGGTCGAAGAAGGAATGCGAGGACGAGTGATGAACGCGCGTGCGGTAGCGGTGGTATCAACGGTCCTGCTGGTGCTCGCCATCGCGGTGCCGGCGTCGGCGCAGATGGCTGCGCTGACGACGCAGGATTACATCGAGATTCAGGAACTCTACGCTCGCTACAACCACGCCATGGACCTTGGCATCGGCGCTGGACAGGGGGTTGCCGACACGTTCACCGAGGATGGCGTGCTCAACAAGACCACGGTAGGAAGACAGGCCATCGCGGAGCTGTCCCGGCGTGCCGGAGGTGGGCCGCGCCGTCACATCACGACGAGCCTGGTGCTGACGCCGGGCGCAGATTCCGTCAAAGGGCAGGCCTACTACTTCCTGGTGGACGCGAGCAGCAAGGAGTTCAATCTGGTGCAGGGTGGGCAGTATGACGACACCATCGTCAAGACTGCCAAGGGATGGCGCTTCAAGACGCGTCAGACCATTCCGGTTGCCCAGGCGGCCCCCGCGCCGCCGCGCTAGCTTCTGGCTGGCGGTCCGGCATCCTGTGCAAGTTGACCTTGCAGGGCGTGCCATCATGGTCGTGCGCCGCGGCGAGGCGTGTCATCCGCGGCCGGACGTCACGCGTTTTCCGAGGAGAGATCTGATGAGCGGAATCCACTCGACCGT
>CAYNUO010000029.1:27647-35949 GCA_964400405.1 uncultured Bifidobacteriaceae bacterium
GACATGCCGCCGCCGAAGACGTTCGGGGATTCGCGTGAGTGGGCGCTCGGCAAGCCGGACCTGATCGTGCCGTCGCCGGACGTCACGGTGGAAGCGACCCAGCCTGACTGGTGGGGGCAGCTCGGTGTCACGCCGACCGGGCTCACCGAGGATCGTTATATCGCCTCCTCCGAGATCCGTGAGGTGAACGACATTCCTCCGGGCAAGAGCACCCGCACGACGGTCGGCGGACTGAACGTGTTCCATCATGCGTCGGTCACCGTGATCCCGCCTCCCGGTGTCGAGCCGGATCCGAGCTCGAGCCTGCCGGCCCACGAGGTGGGTCGTAACGGCGACATCTTCGATCCCGAGGCCGGCCGCATGCTCAAGGCGGGCTCATCGATCTCCTTCAACAACAATCACCTGCACGCCAACGGCCGGAAGACGAAGGGACGCCTCGAAGTGGGCCTGCGCTTCCACCCGAAGGGATACAAGCCGAAGAAGGATTTCCGCGCCATCTTCTTCGGGACCACGGAGATCGACCTGCCGGGCAATACGCCGAACCAGCGCGTGGAGGCGTACTACACGCTGCCCGAGAACGGCCGCATCATGAACTTCGAGCCGCACATGCACGCCACGGCGACCCGCATGTGTCTCGAGGCCATCTACGGGTCGACCATTCAGACGCTGAACTGCGCGGGTTACAACCACAGCTGGGTTCGGAACTATCAGTACGATCCGGCTTCAGCGCCCCTGCTGCCGAAGGGGACGATCCTGCGAGCCGTCGGCTGGTTCGATACCACGCCGGCCAATCCGCGCCTCATCGACCATCGCAACTGGACGGGCGGCGGCAACCGTTCGGTGGACAACATGTTCATCAGCCTCTCGCATATGTCAGTGCTGACCGACGAGCAGTTCAAGGCAGAGGTCGCCAAACGCGAGCAGGAGATCCGTGATGGGAAGGCCGAGCCGATCGGCTGCATCACGTGCGGTATCGGCACGGCGACGCTCGCGGGGCAGCGCGCCAGCGGGATCCAGTAAGGGTGGAGTGACCATGGCTCGGCTCAGGGTGTTCGGCATCGCGGGGCTGCTGGCGATGCTCGCGGGGTACCACGTCTCAGGCCAGCCGGCCACCATCTCGCGCGGCCAGACCGTCGCGCCGGCCTATGAAGGTTGGGAACGCAACGCCGACGGGTCGTTCAACCTGGTATTCGGCTATCTGAACCGGAACTGGGACGAGGAGCTGGATGTCCCGATCGGTCCGGAGAACAGCATCGAACCAGGCGGACCCGACCAGGGGCAGCCGAGCCACTTCCTTCCGCGGCGCAACCGGTTTCTGTTTCGCGTGAAGGTGCCGAAAGACTTCGGCGAGAAGGAACTGGTCTGGACGCTGACGACGAAGGGCAAGACCGAACGCGCCTACGCCACGCTGAAGCCGGACTACTTCATCGACGATCAGGTGATCACGATGAACTTCGGTCGCGGCACGGGCGACAACGAGCTGTTCAACAACAACAAGGCACCGGAGCTGAAGCTCGAGTCGCCTCGCACGCTTTCGACGCGAGTGGGGGAGCCGGTGACCTTGACCGCGGTCGCGACGGACGACGCCTACCCGAAGCAGCGGAATCTGTCGCCGATCAATCCGCGGGTGCCAGGCGGAATCGCCCAGGCGAGCGCGATGGGCCTGCGCTTCGCCTGGTTCGTCTACCGCGGCGCCGGGGCCGTGACGTTCGATCCACCCCAGTTCAAGGTGCAGGAGGACACCCGTGGCGGATCGCCGTGGGCGCCCGGGTGGGCCACACCCCCGATTCCGGCAGGCAATCGCTGGGTTGTCCGCGCCACGTTCGCGGAGCCGGGTACGTACGTGCTTCGGGGGCTGGCGCACGATGGCGGGCTCACCGACCATGAGGATGTCACGGTCACGGTGAAGTGAAGTTCGGGGCCCTGCCGGCGGGTGTCGCGGCGGCGGTCGTCGCATGCTGCCTTCAGAGCCCCGCGGTCCTTTCACACGAGACCGCGAAGACGACGGTCACCTTCGACCGTGAGATTTCGAGGATCGTCAGGCGGAAGTGTCTCGCCTGTCACGCCGGGAAGACGATCGGGTTCCCGCTCACAACCTATGAGGAAGCGCGCTCGTGGGCGCGCGCCATTGAGGAAGAAATCCTGAGCCGCCACATGCCGCCCTGGCGCGCGGCTCCCGGCTACGGTGTGTTTGCGAACGATGCCAGTCTCAGCACGCGGGAGCTTCAGCTCCTCGTGGCATGGATCGAGGGCAACGGACCGAAGGATTCGGCACAGAGGATCATCGCGAACATCGATCAGCTCAAGACCGCCGAGAAGGATCGCCTCCGGCTGGCCCAGGCGGGATGGGACCTGGGGACGCCGGCATGGATGGGCGAGGTGCGTGCAGGCGCCATCGAGCCGGGCCTCGGGGACCACGTCAGGACGGCCGTGCTCGAGACCCGGCTCGCAACGTCGAAGTGGGTCAGGGGGATCGAGATCAGGCCGGCCGATCGCCGCGTCGTCCGGGCCATCTTTCTGACGGTCGAGGGGACCGGCCAGTGGTTGGGAAGCTGGACGCCCTGGCATGGGACCGTGTGGCTGCCGGAACGGACCGCGCTGCGCCTGCCCGCCGGGGCCAGGATCGTCGTCGAGTCGCACGTCCGGAGCGCGCGCGAGCGTGTGGAGAACCGGACGGAGATCGGACTGCACTTCATGGATGTGCCTGCGAGATGCGTGTCCGACCTGCGGTTGCACGCCAGCAGCGCCGGGGATGGCCGCCTGCGCGCAACGTCCGTGCTGACGGACGACACGCGAGTTCTCGCGCTGAAGCCGGAGATCGGGGCCGGCGTTCATACGTTCGAAGTGCGGGCTCGCACGCCTGACGGCGCCACGCAGATCCTGTTGTTCGTGAAGGACGCGTTGCGGGAGTGGCCGACCCCGTACATCCTGAAGACGCCGGTTGCGCTCGGAAGAGGCACGGCGCTCGTGGCAACCGCGCACTTCACGGCCTCCGGCGCTGGGGCCGCGGTGCCGGGATTCACGGTCATCGTCAGCCGGGACGCTGCGCCCGGTTGTAGTTCGCCTACCGGCTAACGCCGACTCCGGCGACCTCGAACGTGAAGGGGAACGTGTAGATCCGATCCTGGTGCCGGAACTGGGTCCAGGCCCGGTAGCGACCCGGCCGCGGCATCAATGCTTCGAACATCACGGTCGGGCCACCGCGAGCCGTCTCCCGATCCGCGGTCGCGGGGAGACTCTCGATCGGGTGCGAGTGGACGGAGTGAATCATGTCCTCGCTCATGACCAGCATGTGCCCGAAGGCGCCAAGGTACGCCTGCAGATCGTCGACCGGCACGTCCGTGCCGGCCTTCGTCAGCGTGAAGGTCACGTGTCCGTGCACGGCGGCCATCATCGGCGCGGGGTCATACCGAACGGTCGCGGTCAGATCGCCGACCGTCTTCGACGCGGACGGGTCAGGCGCCAGCTGCGCAGCGTCGGTGACCAGGTCGCCTTCGTAGCCGGCCGTGACGAGCGGCCTTGCGATGAACTGGGACGACGCGCCTTGCGGTGCAAAGTCGGACAGGACCTTGTACTCACCCACCTTCGGAAGGGTGACGTCGATCCACCACGACCCGTCTTCGCCCTGTTCCGGGTGCAGGTGTTCGAAGAACTCCATGTCCGTGCTGATGACGAAGAGGTGGTACGGCTTGTCGTGCACACGTTCGAAGTTCGTGACGGTCGCACCGGTGTCGGGGTGCAGGACGTTGAAGATGAGCCGGGCGGGCTCGCCGGCTCTCACGAGCGGTGGCTCGGTCCTGAACTCCACCTGGTAGTCCCGCATATCGAACGGCTTCCCGAGCACGAGCGCCATGCTGCACCTGGGGCAGAGGCCCGGTACCTCCGAGGTCACGTCCGGGTGCATCGGGCACATGTACGCCGTTTCGTCGTCAGCCACGGCCATCGTGCTGTCGGCGTCGATCTCTGAAGCGGCGGAGCGGATTGCGGGCGCGCAGGCTGACGCGACGGAGAGCGCGCAGCACAGCGCCGCCAGAGTCCCCGCGGAGCCAACGGAAGGCGCCATGACGGAGGCGAAAATACCATGGTCGACTGCGTGACGTGCTCCCCGGGCGGTGCGTGATGTCCGAGGGGGCAGCCGCAGGCGGCGTCCGGCTGTGCTCCCATTCGATACAATCGCGTGACGCGCGGCATTCGGCGCGCGCGATCCAACGACAATCACTCAGTGCACGTTACAGCCATCATCGCGGCCGGAGGGCACGGTTCCAGGTTCGGCGCGGACCAGCCGAAGCAGTTACTGCTGCTCGGCGGCCGACCGATTCTCGACCGGGCCGTCGAGGCGTTTGCCGGCTCGCCGCTGGTGCACGATGTCATCGTGGCGCTTCCGGCGGCGGTCCTCGCGGATCCGCCGGCGTACCTGCGCCGGCCGAAGGTGCGGCTCGTCGAGGGTGGTGAGACGCGACGGGCGTCCGTGGCGGCGGCCTTTGCCCACGTGCAGGCTGGGTCGGACGTGGTGGCGATTCACGACGCCGCCCGGCCGCTGGTAACGGCCGAGCTGATCGCCCGGACCGTCGACGCGGCGCGACGCACGGGTGCGGCCGTCGCGGCCCTCCCGATCCACGACACCGTGAAGCGGGGTGGGGCGGACGGGGCGATCGTCGAGACCGTGCCGCGGGCCGGGCTCTTCGGCGCGCAGACACCGCAGGTCTTCAGCGTGGAGGTCCTGCGTCGGGCGCTCACGAACGCCGGCGCGCTCGTGGCCACCGACGAAGCCATGCTCGTGGAGCAGTCGGGGCAGCCGGTCACGCTGGTCGAGGGCGACCCCCGCAACATCAAGATCACCACCGCTGAGGATCTCCGGATGGCTGAGGCACTGCTTGGGCGCGATGGACGACCGCGAATCGGTACGGGCTACGACCTCCACAGGCTCGTGGCCGGCCGTCCGCTGGTGCTCGCCGGTCTCACGATCCCGCATGAGAAGGGGCTCAGCGGTCACTCCGACGCGGACGCGGTGTGCCACGCCGTCACGGACGCGTTGCTCGGCGCCACTGCACTGGGCGACATCGGACGGCACTTCCCCGATACCGATGCCGCCTGGAAGGATGCCGACAGCATGCAGCTGCTGGCACAGATCGTCGAACGCGTGGCCGCGGCCGGCTTCACGATCGGCAACGTCGACGTGACGGTGATTGCCGAGCGGCCGAAGCTGGCCCCTCACGCGGATGCCATGCGCGCGAATCTGGCGCGTGTGCTCGGCATTGACCTCGCGCGCGTCAGCCTCAAGGGCAAGACGAACGAGAAGGTGGACGCGGTCGGTGCGGGCGAGGCGATCGCCGTGCACGCCGTGGCGATGGTGTTCGGATGAGCACCGGTCTGCGGGTCCGTTTCGCGCCGAGCCCGACCGGGCAGCTCCACGTCGGCAACGCGCGCACGGCGCTGTTCAACTGGTTGCTCGCGCGCGGGCAGCACGGCACGTTCCTGCTCCGGATCGAAGACACGGACTTCGACCGGTCGACGGCGGAGTCGGACCGCAGCGTCCTCGACGACCTCCGCTGGCTGGGACTGGACTGGGACGAGGGCGTGGAGGCCGGAGGGGCGTGCGGCCCGTATCGGCAGTCCGAGCGCCTTGGGATCTACCGGGAGCACGCGGACCGTCTCCTCACTGAAGGTCACGGCTACTACTGCTTCTGCTCGCCTGAACGTCTCGAAGCGGAGCGCGAAGCGGCGATGGCCGCGGGCCGTCCGCCGATGTACGCGGGCACCTGCCGTGGCATCACGCTCGCCGACGCGCGGGCGCGTATCGCCGCGGGGGAGCCGGCGTCGATCCGCCTTCGCGTGCCCCCGCACCGCGAGGTCGCCTTCGACGATCTGGTCCGGGGCATGGTGCGGTTCGAGACGGAGGTCATCGGTGACCCGGTCGTCGTCCGCTCGGACGGCGTGCCGGCGTACAACTTCGCTGTCGTCGTGGACGACGCGCTCATGGGCATCACGCTGGTCGTGCGTGGCGAGGATCACATCTCGAACACACCGCGGCAGCTGCTGCTGTATGAGGCGTTCGGCTACGCGCCGCCGCAGTTCGCCCACGTGTCGATGGTGCTCGGGCCGGACCACACCAAGCTGTCGAAGCGGCACGGTGCGACGTCGGTCCGTGAGTTCCGCGAGGGAGGGATCCTGCCGGAGGCGCTGGTGAACTACCTCGCGCTGCTGGGGTGGTCGCCAGGTGAGAACGAGGAGCTGCTGCCGGCGGACGAACTCGCGCGCCGCTTCAGGATCGAGCACGTGGCACACAGCGCCGGCGTCTTCGACCCGGAGAAGCTGGCCTGGGTCAACCGCCACTACCTCAAGCTCGCGTCGCCGGAGCGTCTCGCCTCGCTGGCCGTGCCCTTCATCGATGCGGCCGGGTGGGGGGGGCCTGGTGTCGCGGCGGACCACCAGTTCCTGGAATCGCTGATGGCGGCGGTCGTGACTTCCGTCGACCGCCTGGCCGACGTCCCGGAACGCGTCCGGTTCCTGTTCGACTTCAATGCCGCCGACGCGCTGGCGGTGCCCGGTGTAGCCGAGGAGCTGGCGTCGCCGGTGGCGCGGGGCGTCGTGCTGGCGTTTGCCGACGAACTCGAGGCCTGCGGGCCGCTCGCCGACAAGGAGCTGTTTCGCGCGGCGGCCACCCGCGTCCGGCAGAAGACCGGCGCGAAGGGGAAGGAGCTGTTTCACTCCATTCGCCTCGCGTTGACCGGGGAGCCATCAGGGATGGAGCTGGATCACGCCGTGCCGCTCATCGAGCTGGCGGCCGCGCTGCCCGGGGACTCGACGTTCACGCGCGTGCCGTCGGCGGCCGCGCGCGCGAGGGCCATGGCCACGGCGTTGGGACCGGCATGATTGTCTTCGGCATCAACCCCGTACTCGAGGCGCTCAAGGGCGGGCGGGTGCGGGAGCTGCGCGTCGCCCACCGGGCGGACGACCGGCTGGGCCGGCTGCTCGCGGCGGCGCGCCAGCGCAACGTGCCCGTGCGGCATGTGACGCCCGAGGAGCTGGACCGGCTCTCGCGGAAGGGCGTCCACCAGGGGGTCGCGGCCGAGGTTCAGGAGCGGGAGGCCGCTTCGCTGCAGGACCTCCTCGCCGGACCCGGAGCCCCGCTGATCGTCGTGCTCGACGGCGTCGAAGACCCCCACAACCTCGGCGCGATTGCGCGTTCCGTGGACGCGGCCGGGGCCGGGGGGCTGGTGGTCCAGGAGCGCCGGTCCGCGGCCCTGGACGGTGTGGCGGTCAAGGCTTCGGCCGGGGCCCTGAACCATATCCAGGTGGCCGAGGTGGTGAACATCGCCCGGGCGATCGAGGACCTCAAGGACGCCAATGTCTGGGTGGTCGGCCTGGCCGGCGAAGGGGAAGTGCCCTATACGGAGGTGGATTTCACCCTCCCGACGGCCATCGTCCTCGGCGCGGAGGGGCAGGGCCTGAGGCGGCTGGTGCGGGAGCGGTGCGACCGCCTGGTCAGAATCCCCCTCCACGGGCAGATCGAGAGCCTGAATGTCTCGGTTGCGGCCGGGATCGTGCTGTTCGAGGCGGTCCGGCAGCGGAGCCAGCCGGATGGCGCCGGGGCCATGACCCGCACCCCCCCAAACGACGGCAAGTGATTCGGCCTGCTGGCGTTGACACCACTGGCACGCGACGTGCTACGATACGCTCTTTGTCTGGCTGGCGTAGCTCAGTCCGGTAGAGCAGCTGATTTGTAATCAGCTGGTCGGGGGTTCAAATCCCTCCGCCAGCTCCACTTTCTGGGCCGTCTTTCTTCGGGGTACGCAAGGACGAACACTCGGTTTTCAGCACACAATTGACGGTTGCTTCGTTGCAGACGGGTCCGGCGGACGCGTCTCCGAAGCGGCGTCGATTCGTGTGTCGCGGCAATTCGGGGAGGTGGCGGAGTGGTCAATCGCAGCAGACTGTAAATCTGCCGCCCATCGGGCTACGGAGGTTCGAACCCTCCCCTCCCCACCAACTTCCGCTGTGCCCTCGCTCACTCGTGAGCAAGGGTGAGCGAGGTTGGCAGCGGAAGTTGATGGGGAGGGGCCTCCCCTCACAGCGTTCTTTTGCGCTGCGCGCAGCTGGCGGTGGACTTCGAGGTTCTTCGGGCTGCTCGGCTTCGGGTACTTAGGTTTGTTGGGAACGACAGGGTTTTTCGGAGGGCGGATCGGGCGGTGAGGTAGAGCGGCGGCAGGGCGAGCAGGGCGCGTAGGCGGGAGTAACTCAGTGGTAGAGTCACAGCCTTCCAAGCTGTTGGTCGCGGGTTCGATCCCCGTCTCCCGCTCCA
>CAYNUO010000030.1:0-6574 GCA_964400405.1 uncultured Bifidobacteriaceae bacterium
ATGCTGGCAGGCGTGTGGGGTAGCCTAGGTCTCGACGCGCCCTCTGCGTACGCCACCATGCCGAGTCCCATGACGCGCCTTTCTCCCAATCAGGACATCCGGACAGCCCTTCGCCAGGCTCACGATGAGTTTGCCTCCAACGCCGATCGCGGCGCGGGTGGGCGGCGTGCGCATCAGCGGCTGGCGGATGCTCTCGACGGGATTCTGCGCACGATCGCGGCCAAGGCGCTCGCGGCGACTCCGGCCGGTGTGGCACTGGTGGCGGTTGGCGGCTACGGACGCCGGGCCCAGTGTCTGCACTCCGATGTCGACCTGCTGCTGGTCTTCGCGGGGCCGGTGGGTGATGCCGAGGAACGGGTCGTCAACGCGGTGCTGATGCCGCTCTGGGATCTCAAGCTGGCGGTCGGGCATCACGTGCGCAGCCTCGTCGATTTCGAGTCGATCGAACCCGACAATCCCGAGTATCTGCTGGCTCTGCAGACGGCGCGCTTCGTGGCGGGCGATCAGGCGGTGTTCAAGGAGATGCGCGCGCGCCTCGAGGCCGGGGCCGAGCCGTTCACCGAGACGGTGCTCGAGGCGCTCCTGCAACTGGGTGACGAACGTCACGCCCGGTTCAACCGAACGCCGTACCAGCTCGAGCCCGACATCAAGGAGGCGCCCGGAGGCCTTCGCGACATCGAGGCCGCGCGGATGCTGCACGGCCTTGGCGGTGCACAGTCCGGCGCCGACGACACCGAGCTCGACCGGCTCGATCAAGCTGAAGACGTCCTGCTGCGGATCCGCGCCATTCTGCACCGCGAGCAGGGACGCAATCTGAATGTGCTCACGCACGAGCTGCAGGAGACCGTCGCGGACCGTCTCCGCTACCCGGGTGCCCAACGGCAGCAGCGCGTCGAAGCGCTGATGGGCGCGTATTTCCGTCATGCGCGTGCCGTGGTGAGAGCGCTCGACCGGGCGCGTGCGCAGACCGGGTCCGCCGAACGCGATACCACCAGCGTCGCCCTGGGGCTGAACCTCGAGCTGGCCGCCGACGGTGTCCGGTTCGTGGATGTGGACCGCGCCGGCCGCGAGCCCGCGTCGTGGCTGCACGTGTTCGCCAGGGCCGCCGAGCACAACGCGAAGGTCTCGTGGGAGGCCCTGGACGTCTTCGAGCGGAACGCCGTACGCTACGCGCCGTCGGACTTCATGCCGACGGAAGAGGATCGGCGCCGGCTGCTGACGCTGCTGCGTCCGGCCCCGGGACTCTACGCCCGGCTCTCGGAGATGCACGACTGCGGACTGCTGACGGCGCTCTTTCCGGAGTTCAAGGCCATAGCCGGGCTGGTGATCCGTGATTTCTTCCACAAGTACACCGTCGACGAGCACACGTTGCTGACGATTCGTGGACTCGAGCGTCTCGTCCACCCGCCTCGGGGGCGGGAGCGGATGGGGTCGCTGCTGTCGGAGCTACGCGCGCCGGAAATGCTCACGCTCGCGCTGCTGTACCACGACGTCGGGAAGTGGAAGGACGACAAGCACGACGAAGAGAGCGTCCGGATGGCGCTTCCGATGCTCGACCGCATGGGCATAGCGGCCGAGGACCGGCAGAACGTCCTGTTCCTGATCGGCCAGCACCTGCAGATGTCGAAAGTCGCCTTCCGCCGTGACACGGACGACCCGGCAGTCGTCCGCCAGTTCGCGACAATGGTCGGCACCGAGGAGCGCCTGAAGCTGCTCTGCCTGATGACGGTCGTCGACGTCGAAGCGGTCAGCGCCGGCACGCTGACCCCGTGGAAAGAGGAGCTGCTCTGGCGCCTCTACATGGACACGTACAACCAGATCACGCTCGGCTACGGCGACGACGTGCTCGAGGGTCGCGATGCAGCCGAGGCGCTCCAGTCCAGCCGGCCGGACGACATCGATGCCGCCGAGCTTACGAAGATGCTCGCGGGCTTCCCGCGACGGTATCTCGTGATGTTCGACGCGGAGCGCATCTACCGGCACGTGCGGTTGGCGCGGGACATCCACGCGGACGAGGTCCATCTGTTCCTCGAGCCCAAGCGGGATGCGTGGGAACTGACCGTTGTGACGCTCGACAAGCCGAGCCTCTTCTCGAATATCTGCGGCGTGCTGTCGTACTACGGCATGGACATCCTGCGCGTGAGCGCGATGACGAGCCCGGCAGGGCTGGTCGTGGACGTGTTCCAGTTCACGGATCACGAGGGCTTCTTCCGTTTCAATCCGGACGCGACCGCGCAGGTGGAGGAGACGCTGCGGGAGGTCGTGGCCGGGCGCCAGGACGTCACGGCCCTGCTGCGGCGGAAAGCGAAGAGCGTGCTCCGGAAGATCGGACCGCGCCGCGTTGCGCCGGTCGTGGCCCTCGACAACGAGCACTCGCAGCGGTATACGGTGCTTGAGATCGTGACGGAGGACGCGCTCGGACTCGCGCACCGGATCAGCCGCGTGCTCTCACAGCACGGGTGCGACGTGGACCTGGTGCTGCTCTCTACGGAAGGCAAGAAGGCCATCGACGTCTTCCACCTCACCAGGGCGGGGTCCAAGTTGACCGACGCCGCCCAGATGGCGCTCAAAGTGGACCTGGAACGCATGCTGGAGGAAGGTTATGAAACTCATTAAGGCGATCGTGCGCCCGAACAAGGTCGACGACATCAAGGACGCGCTCGACAAGCTGCACGTGTCGGGGATGACCGTCACCGAAGTCCGGGGTCACGGACGCCAGAAGGGCCATACCGCGGTGTACCGCGGCAAGGAGTACAACGTCAGTCTCCTTCCCAAGATGCAGATTGAGGTCGTCGTGGCCGAGAACCTGCTGGACTCCGTCGTCCAGGCGGTCATCACGGCCGCGCGCACCGGAGAGATCGGCGACGGCCGCGTGTTCGTCCTGCCGGTGGAGCAGAACTACCACATCCGCACGGGCGAGCGCGACGCCTAGACCGGGCCGTCGCTAGTGACGGAACCGGCGCCAGTCGATCCCGTGCCGATCGACCTGGTAGTTCAGGATCCGTCTGGTCGTGCTGAGCAGCCGCGCCGCCTTGGCGCGGTTGCCTTTCGTCGTTTTCAGAGCGTCCTGCAGCAGATCCCGCTCGTACGCCGCGAGCGCATCCTTCAACGACAACCGAATCGTCGTCCCGGAGGCCTCCGCCGTCTGCAGTGACGGCGGAAGGTGGTGCGCGTGCAGCACCTGGCCGTCGCAGACGAGCACCGCGCGTTCGATCGCGTTTTCCATCTCACGGACGTTGCCGGGCCAGTGGTAGCTGGTCAGCATGTCGATCGCCGGCGTCGAGATCCGGCGGATGCTCTTGCCCTGTTCCTTCGAGAACTTCTCCAGGAAGTGGTCGGCCAGCAGCAGAAGGTCCGACTTCCGGTCCCGCAGCGGCGGCACGAAGATCGAAAACACGTTGAGCCGGTAGTACAGATCCTCCCGGAACGTGCCGGCCGCGATCATCTGCTCCATGTCCCGATGCGTGGCGGCAACGAGCCGGACATTGGTGCGGATCGTCTCGGTGCCGCCCAGCCGTTCGAACTCCTTCTCCTGCAGCACCCGCAGCAGCTTCACCTGCGTTGACAGGTTGATATCGCCGATCTCGTCGAGGAAGAGCGTCCCGCCTTCGGCGGCCTCGAAGCGGCCCTTGCGGCGCTCCCGGGCGCCGGTAAACGCGCCCTTTTCGTGTCCGAAGAGCTCCGCCTCGATCAGCGTCTCGGGAAGCGCGGCGCAGCTGACCTTGATGAACGGCTTGTTGGCGCGCAGCGAGTTGTAGTGCAGCGCGTGCGCGATCAGCTCCTTGCCGGTTCCGGACTCGCCACGGACCAGAACGGTTGTGTTCGTCCTGGCGACCTGCGCGATCTGCTCACAGACCTGCCGCATCGGCCCGCTGGTACCGAGGATGTTCGAGAAGTCGTAGCGCTCCTTGAGCTCCTGCCGCAGGTGGTCGTTCTCGTCCAGCAGCCGCTGCCGTTCCGCTTCGACCAGTCGCTGGACCTTGATGGCCTGCGAGACCATGGCGGCCACCACGCCGAGGAACTTGACGTAGCGGTCGTAGTCGCGGTCGGCCTTGTAGCGGAGATCCACGCCGAGGGCGCCGATGGCCTTGCGCGTCAACGTGATCGGTACGCAGATGTAGCTGAGTTCCTGCCGGGCGAGTTCCGGACGGTCCGCCGCACGGTTCAGGAAGAGCGGCTCCCGGCTCACGCGCTGCACGACGATGGGGCGGCCCGTCTGGACGACGCGGCCCGTGATGCCCTCGCCGACGGCGTAGCGCGCACGAGTGCCAGCCTTGATGAGTCCGTCGGTGGCCTCGACGTGCAGATCGCGGGTGTCCTCGTCGATAAGCGCGATCATGCCGCGCACCGCGCCGTGGTGCTTGCCGAGAATCTCGAGCACGCTGTGCAGCGCCGCCTTCAGGTCGAGCGTCGACGACAGCGCGCGGCTGACGTCGAGCAGGGTCGAGAGCCGGCGCACTTCGCTGGTGGTGACATCGCCGGCGCGTTCGGAAACGGCCATGTGCACATTATCGTCCGCTCGGACCCTGGATAAGCCAGAAATGTCCGCGCGGAGCGGCAGCTAGCCGACGACGGAGACGGCGATCGCGGCCAGGTCGTCGAGGCCGTGGACGTCGGCCGCGCGGCGGGGAACCCGGATCCGCGGGAACCGCGCAAAGAGCGCGTCGATGCGGTCGAGATGCTGCCGCTCCTGGACCCGGCGGGCCTCGATGAACGCACCGGCCGCCGAGTCCGGGATCACCTGGTTCACGATGAGGCCGGCCACGTTGATGCGTGCCGTGCCCAACTGCTCGAGCGCGCGTGCGGTTTCCTCTATGGGCAGCTTTTCGGGGATCAGCACGAAGACAAACGCGGTCGTGGCGGCGGTCAGGCGGTCGTGGAAGGTCCGGAGTCGCGCGATGCGCTCTTCCAGCGTGGCGATGATCGGGTCGTCCGCAAGGCGATCCTTCGGCAGCATCGTGCGCCGCGATGCGGCGAGGGCGTGCAGCCACGTGCCCATCGCGTCCGGCATGCGCAGGAGCGGGAGGGTATGGCCGGTCGGCGCCGTGTCGAAGACGACGAGGTCGTAGTGATCGGCGCGGTCGGCCACCAGCCGCGAGAGCCGGTCGAAGAGCGCCGCGTCCTCGATGCCGGGCATCGCGCCCGCGAGGTCGATCTGCGCGAGCGCCCTGGTCGCGCCGGCGCCGAAGAGTGCCGTGGCGCGGACTTTGACGTCCGCGATGTATTGCCGGGCCTCCGCGACCGGGTCGATTTCCATCGCGGTCAGCGACGGGGCGATGACGGTCTCGGTCGACGGGATCACGATCCCCAGCGCATCAGAGGTCGAGTGTGCCGGGTCCGTAGATACGAGCAGCACGCGCCGGCCGGTGCGGCTGGCGGCGAGCGCGACGGCTGCGGCACACGTCGTCTTGCCGACGCCGCCCTTGCCCCCGAAAAAGAGGATGTGGTGGTCGAGAGACAGCGGCATCGTGTCCGTCAGCAGCAGCCCATCGAGTCGAGCGGGGAGTGCGGCATGCCCATGCGGCGGTGCCAGTGGTGGAACTCGTCGAGCAGCAGGGGATACATGTCCAGCAGGTAGAGCGTGGCGGGATTCGGGATGCCCATCAGCTCCAGGTAGCAGAGCAGCATGAAGAGGTCGTGCAGCTCGAGCTCCTGCTTGCGGACCTCGCGTTCGTATTTCCCGAACGCCGCGCCGTGGAAGAAGTCTCCGGCGTTGCGGCGGATCTCAGCCCATGCCACGCTCCAAGGATACTGCGTGGGCCGGAGAGACGAAGGGCCGGTCCACCCGAAGATGAACCGGCCCGCTGGAAACGCCCGACGTGCCCGGAGGCTACGACGCCGGCTTCGGGGGCGGCGGCAGGAAGAACTCCATGCTCGGAGCCCAGATGACGTCGCCTTTCGCGGCGGTGCGGTCGTCCGTGTGCGTCACGTTTGCGGGCCGCTTGATGGCCGGCTTCGCCCAGGTCACGTTCGACCCCGAGAAGTTCGGCGTGCCGGTGCCTGAGACGGTAATCGTCAGGTCCACCTTCTCGCCGGCCGGTACGCTCTTCACCTTCCACTGCGCCATGTCCACCGTGGCGCGGGTGGGGTTCGGCTTCGGATTCATCGCGCGGAACGGTGCGAGCTGTCCCGGATTCGTCACCGTTTCCGCCGGCTTCACTCCCTGATAGGCGCCGCCGGCGGCGCTGATGACCGTGAAGCCCTTCGGCACGATCAACGAGACGAGCACGTCCTCGGCCGCCAGACCAACACCCTTCTTGCCGCGGTTGTCCAGCGTCACGGTGTAGGTCAGCTTGCCGTCGGCGACCGTGGGGGCCGCCATGGAGGCGAAGAGCAGCGCGCGGAAGCCGGCGCTCTCCATGTAGGTGTAGATGTCCCGTGCGATCGACTCGTTCAGCCGCTCGGGATTGTAGAGGCCCATCTGCGTCGGGGCCTTCTCGTAGATGATCTTCTTGAACTCTTCGAAGTTCACGTCCTTCGCCTTGCCGCCCAGGTCGCGGCGCGGATGCGCGTTCTCCGGACCGTGGCACTGGCCGCAGCCGAACTGGATCAGCAGCTGCTGGCCCTTGGGCGA
>CAYNUO010000030.1:6674-35523 GCA_964400405.1 uncultured Bifidobacteriaceae bacterium
GACCGTGGCACTGGCCGCAGCCGAACTGGATCAGCAGCTGCTGGCCCTTGGGCGACGTGGCCGGCGCGGGCGCGACGCTCCAGTTCGCCGGCTCGGGAGCCGGAGGCAGGCTCTTCAGAAACGCGTAGAGATGCGCCAGGCCTTCATCGTTGATGTTCGGGAAGCGCGGCATGACGCCCCAGGGCTGCTGGACGGAACGCTTGAACTGTTCGAATGTCAGACCGCGGCCGCCCGCAAGGCCGGGACCGAAGCCACCCTGCGCCGCCATGCCGTGGCACAGCATGCAGAAACCGCTACCGCCCTGACCGGCGAACATGGCGCGGCCCTTCTGGGGGTCGCCTTGCGGGGTCTGAGCCTGCGCGGCGACCGCCGTCAGCAACAGCGCCGCGCACGCGATGAATGCAATCTTTCGCATGAAACGAGGACTCCTTGTGAGCGAAGTGAACGTCGTCTAAGTCTTTGACTTCACTGGAATTGGCGCCGTAGGATAGCACACCGATTCAGCGAGAATTACGCTGCCGCCATGCCGGTTCCACGCCTGATAGTGACCGCCCTGATCCTCTTGACCGCGCTGGCCATTCGGCCCAGCGCCGCGCAGCCGTCTCCGGACGAGTTGATGGCCCGTGCGGATGCCGCGCTGCTGGCCGGCCGTGTCGATGAGGCCGTCAAGGGGTTCGACGCGGTCATCGCCGCGCGGCCCGCGCAGGCGCCGTACCTGTGGCAGCGCGGCATCGCGCTCTTCTACGCGGGGCGCTACAAGGATTGCCGGCTCCAGTTCGACGCGCACCGGCACGTGAATCCTGATGATGTCGAGAACGCGGCGTGGCACTTTCTCTGTGCCGCCCATGAGACCTCGTTCGCGGCCGCCGGCCGCGCGCTTCTGCCGGTTGGGCCCGATCGACGCAGCCCGATGCGCGAGGTCTACGAGATGCTGCGCGGTGCGATGACGCCGGAGGATGTGCTGGAAGCCGGGAAGGGCAGCGTGTCCGGCCGCTTCTACGGCGCGCTGTACGTTGCGCTGTTCTACGATGCACAGGGGGACCGGGTTCGGGCCCGGTCGTATATCGAAACGGCCGCCCGCGAGGAGTTCAGCCGTGTGGGTGGGTACATGCACGCCGTCGCGGTGCTGCATGCGAGGACACGCCGATGAGGTTTGCGGGGCAGGTCGCGAGTGCGCTGATGGTCTCCATTGTCATGGCGGCACTGGCCGGGGCGCAGGGCAACCCCGAGGCGGCGAAACTGAAGAACCCGGTCGAGGCCACTGCGGAATCAACCGCCGCTGGCGAGAAGACGTATCAGAAGTTCTGCCGGGGCTGTCACGCCCGTGACGGCGGCGGGAGCATCGGCCCGAGTCTGATCGACGGAACGTGGGTGTACGGGTCGACCGACGGCGAGATCTTCACTGCCATCCAGAAGGGCACCAGCCCGCGGATGGAAGCGTGGGGCGACCGCATCGACGTCCAGGAGACGTGGAACGTCGTCAACTACATCCGGTCGCTCGCGGCGAAGCCGCAGTAGCCGGGTCAGGGCCGGCCGCGCCGGACTCAGCCCTGCCGGAAGGCGTCCGGCAGACCCGGCTTCGTGTCGCGCAGGATCTCGATGACGGCCTGACGGTCGGCCGTCGTCAACCGGCGGTACGCCGGGTCGGCGTCCTTTCCCGAGAGCACCGTCCAGAGCCGCTCATACACCAGCGTCTTCGCGCGCGCCGGCAGGGCGTCGAACGCCGGCGCGTAGATGAGATAGCTGCACGGGTACTTCATCAACCGCCTGGTGAGGTCGAACTCACGCAGTGAGCGGCCCTTCGTATCCTTGGGTCCGAGCGCCGCAAAGGCCTCCGCAAAGCCGGAACTCCCCTGCACCTTCGACGGCAGCGGCACCTCGTCGATGAAGAGCAGGTGGTCGACCAGTTCGGCCGCCGTCTCCGCGACCGGGTCCCGGTCGTCCTGCTGCGACGCCTGCCGGACGGGTGCAGGTGGATGCAGCCGATTCCAGTCCTGCACGCGGGTCTCCCAGTTGAGACGCACGATCAGATTCGTCATGGAGGTCTGGTGGTTGAACACGAGCAGCGCGACGACGTCGCTGTACCCGGACAGATACGGGGCCGTGTCGGCGGTTCCGCTCGCCGAGGCAAGCTTCGGCGCCACCGCGGCGCGGACACCGCTCTTCTTGACGTGATAGACCGGCACGTTGCCGAGATGGCGCGAGGGGACAGCCGTGCCGGTGACGAACCAGCCGCCCCAGCGGTCCTCATAGGGTGTCCGCTGGTCGACGGCCCATCCCTGGGCGTACTCGTTCGGGTTGTCCGACAGCGGCAGCATGCTCATCGTCAGCATGCCGGCAACGCCGCTTGTCAGGTTCCCTTCGTGGCACTCGAGACACCGCTGGATGCGGCTGAAGTGCGGGCGCTCGGCCGGCTTCTGATCGACCTGGTAGAACTGCATCCCCTGCTGCGGGTCCCAGGCGGCGAGCTCGAGCGTCTCTGCGCCCTGAACCCAGCCGACCGAGGCCGTGTCACTGAAGTAGAGGGCGCGCGGCGTCTTCTGCGTGATGTGCTCGGATTGCAGGCTGGTTTCCGAGTACACGAGCATCTGCGACTCGGCCGGGATCCGCAGGGCACGGAGGACGGACCTCAGATAGCCCTGGCCGGGCTCGAATGTCAGCGGTGATTCGCCGCTCAGGATCCGTTGGTTGAGCAGCGCGACCGGATCGGCGACCGGGCGCGTCGCGTACTCGATCGCCGGATGACGCGTGGACACCGGATTCGCAGGCGGGCGCTGGGCGACGAGCGCCGACGCGCCGATGCCGGCCAGGCTGGCGCAGACGGCGAGGAATCGGGTGCGCGACGTGAGCATGCGGCCAGTATACGACCGCGACCAGCCGCGCCGCCGACGGGAGGGCAGCGTCTCCGGACGCTACTTCCCGGGCGGATGCTGGTGTGCCGGTGTGGCCGGGCCGTCCGGCAGTCCCACCCGGACTGTGCCCATCAGGCCGCCTTCGGCGTGATCGAGGATATGGCAGTGGATCATCCACTCGCCCGGCCGGTCGTCGAAGCGCACGAGCACATGCACGGTCTTCTCGAACGGCACGTTGATCGTGTCCTTCCATTCGACGGGATGCACGGGTGCGCCGGTTTCGGTCACGACCTGGAAGAAGTAGCCGTGCAGGTGGAACGGGTGCGACCACGGCGTCTTGTTGACGAGGGTCCACATCTGCGTCTCGCCGAGTGCCGCGGTGAACGGCTTCGTCGCCCAGTGCGGCTTCTTGTTGATGCCGTACTCAAAGGCACCGTTTTGGAGCTGCACGATCGTGAAGTCCATCGTCGTCTTCGTCGCGCCGGCGGCCGACAGCGGTGCGACCGTACGGGAGATCGGCGACGGAGCGGGGCCGGCGTAGGCAGGGAGGTCGGCGAACTTCAGCGTGAACAGCGGCTCTTCGGCCGGCCGGAACTCGATGCTGCCGTAGCCGCGGTTGTACACGTAGGAGCGAAACGGCAGCTCGGAACCGGGCGCGCCCTTGGGCGACACGATCAGATCCAGCCGCTCGCCGCACCCGACCACGAGGTTCGTCTCGGTGGTCGGTGCGGCCGTGAGGCCGCCGTCGGAGCCGATCTTCGTGAAGGTCTGACCGTCGAGGTCGAGCGCGAAGTAGCGGCTCTTGGCCGTGTTGACGATGCGCCAGCGCTGCGGCGCGCCGCTCCTGACGGTGAGCACACCCTTGCCGACCTTGCCGTTGATGAGCACCACGTTGCCTTCGCGGCCGAACGCCATGCCGGTGGTACCGCCACTGTTCGGGTCGTCGAGCTTGCCCTGCTCGTCCACGCCGATGTCGCTCAGCACGATCACCAGTTCCTCGGAGAATCCGAGGCGGACCTTCTCCTGGGGATCTTCGACCAGCAAGGGGCCGTACAGCCCGAAGCCGACCTGCTCGGCCGAGGCCACGTGCGGGTGATACCAGAAGAGGCCGGCATCGGAAACGGTGAACGTGTAGGTGAAGGCCTCACCCTTGAGGACCGGCGGCTGCGAGATGCCAGGGACGCCGTCCATCTCGATCGGGACGCGCAGCCCGTGCCAGTGCACGGTTGTCGGTGCCGGGAGCTTGTTGGTGAAGTGCACGATCAGCCGGTCGCCGACCTTGGTGCGGATGAGCGGGCCCGGGAGGCCACCGTTGTATGTCCAGGCCTCCACGCTCTGTCCGTTGCCGAGGTCGACCTTCGCCACGACGGCTTCCAGGTTGATCTCGACCACGTCGGGCGCGGGATTGATGTCGACGGCTTCCCGGGGCCGGAGTGCGGCGTCCCACCCAGCCGGCTGGTTCGACGGCATCTGCGCCAGGGCCGCGGCTCCGGACAGCATGACAGCCAGCAGCGCCACCAGCGCCGGAGCGCGTCTCACGCGGTGCGCGGTGCGACGTGGCTGCACGGCGGCAGACGGACGCTCGGATCGAATGTGGAGGGCGGTGTTCATGAGGGCCTCGTGAGCAATCGCCGTGCCCGGGGTCTCGCCGCGTTCACCGGTCACGCACTCGGCACCGTGCGCCCCGGCGCGGGGAAAAACCCGTGGCGCGGGAACTTCTCCGGAGCACGGTCGAGAAAACATGTATTGTAAATATGACTTTAAAGACAACCGCTGTCAAACGGAGGGTGGCGGATGCAACTGACACAGTTTTCGGACTACTCGCTGCGCGTGCTGCTCTATCTGACCGCCAATCGGGATCGGGTCGTCCCGCTGCAGGAGATCAGCCGGTCGTACGGCGTTTCCCACCATCATCTGGTCAAGGTCGTCAGGCGGCTCACCGAGCGCGGCCTCGTCATGAGCGTGCGTGGCCGGACCGGCGGCGTGCGGCTCGCGCGGCCGCCATCGGAAATCAACATCGGCGCACTGGTGCGGGCGACCGAGCCGCACATGGACCTGGTGGAGTGCTTCGATCGCGAGACCAACACCTGCCCGATCGACGGCGTCTGCGGCCTGAAGGGCGTCTTGAAGCGTGCGACAGCCGCATTCGTGGGCGTGCTGGACGGGCATACGCTTGCTGACTTCGAGCCAAGAGCGGCGACGCTCGTCAAGGTCTGGCGCCGTCACCGGACCTCGGCCGAGGCCGGATAGAATGTTCTGGTTACAGACTCCGGAGGACTGATGCGACAGGTATCGTGCGCCCTTCTGCTTGGACTGGCCGTGGTTGCGGCCGGGTGCGGCGGGGCGGAACAACCCAGGCAAGTGGCGGCAACCCCGGCGTGGGAAGCCGAGAACCCCCTGCAACCCCTGCCGATGGCGCCCCTCGGCACGGACATCCGGCTGTCGGCCGTCACGCCGGCGCCGACCCCCGAGCGCGTGCGGCTTGGCCGCTGGCTCTTTTATGACAAGCGCATGTCGAAGGACGGCACGGTCGCCTGTGCATCCTGCCATCGGCCGGAGCACGCGTTCTCCGAACCCACGCCGCACTCGACCGGTATCAACGGCCAGGAAGGAGGCCGCAAGGCGCCGACATTCCTGAACGCGGCCGTGACGCTCTATCCGAACTTCTTCTGGGACGGCCGGGCCGCGTCACTCGAGGAACAGGCGCTGGGTCCGGTGGCGAATCCGATCGAGATGGGCAACACGCACGAGGCGATGGTGATGACCATCACCAACATCAAGGGATACGGACCCTACTTCAAGGAGTCGTTCGGCACCGAGGAGGTGACGGGCGAGCGGATCGCGCAGGCGATTGCCGCCTACGAGCGCACGCGGATGAGCGGCAACTCGCCGTATGACCGCTGGCGCAGGAGCAAGGACGAGACCGCGGTCAGCACGCAGGCGAAGCAGGGGCACGAGCTGTTCTTCGGGAAGGCCGCGTGCAACCAGTGCCACCTCGGGAACAACTTCACCGACAGCCTCTTCCACAACCTCGGTGTCGGCTACGACACGAAGACGAAGACCTTCAAGGACGAAGGCCGGGCGGCCATCTCGAAGAACGTCGCCGACGCGGGCGCGTTCAAGACGCCGACGCTCCGCGACGTCACGAAGCACGCGCCCTACATGCACGACGGCTCGGTGGCGACGCTGCGCGACGTGATGGTGCTCTACAACCGGGGCGGTGAGAAGAATCCGCACCTCGATCCGAAGATGAAGCCGCTGGGGCTGAACGACGGCGAGATCGACGCGCTGGTCGCGTTCATGCACGCGCTCGACGGCGAGGGGTATCACGATACGGCCCCGGCCGCGTTCCCGCAGTAACCGACACGGGTGGACGGTGCCCTGCGTGGGCGCCGTCCGCTCCATCCCTCCGCGTCAGCCGGTCCGCTCCGGCACCCATCGCAGCCCCAGCGCCACGATTCGCTCCAGCAGTTCCTCGTAGGACAGGCCGCTCTTCTCGGCCGATTCCGCGAAGTCCTCGCCGTACGCCAGGTTCGGATTCGGGTTCGCCTCGAGGACGTAGACCCCGCCGTTGGCGTCGAGGCGGAGGTCGATACGTGCATAGCCCGACAGATCGAGGGCGCGGTACACCCGTGTGGCGATGTGGGAGATCCGCGCGATGTCGGCCTCGGAGAGCGCCGCGGCGTCGGTCGTGACGCCGTGTTTCTTCTGATACTGGTCGCTCCATTTCACGCGCTCGGTCGCGATCTTCCAGCGGTTGTCCGGCATGCGGGCGAACGACATCTCCCACACGGGAAACGCGCGCAGCCGCTCGTTGCCCAGCACGCCGACATACAGCTCACGGCCGTCGACGAACTGCTCGACGATGGCCGCCGTGCCGACCCGCTCGTGAATGAACTGCACCCGCCTGTGAAGCTGTTCTTCGGATTCGACGACCGAGGCCTGCGAGATGCCGACTGACGCTTCGTAGAACAGCGACTTCACGATCAGCGGGAAGCCGAGGCGCTTCGGGAGCCTCGCCGTACGGCCCCTCGGCACGACGAAGAAGTCCGGCACCGGGATGCGGTGGTACGCCAGCAGCTTCTTGGAGAGGGCCTTGTCGCGCGCGAGCATCAGCCCGCGCGGGTTGCAGCCTGAGTACGGAATGCGCAGCAGTTCGAGATAGCTCACCACGTTCTGGTCGAACGTCGTGATGTCCGCGAAGGCCTCCATCAGATTGAAGACGATCTGCGGCTTGAAGCTCTCGATGGTGCGCCGGATGCCGGCGAGGTCGTCGCCGACGCCGAGTACTTCGACGTCGTGGCCACGTTCCTGGAGCGAGACGATGACGTCATGCTCCATCTTCCATTCGGCGTTGACGACGTCCATGCCTGTCGTGTCGGCCGGCGGCACCAGGTGATCGTGGACGAGCGCGAGGATGCGGGTCTTCTTCACAGCACCAGCCTGTGGCCGCCGCTATGCATGTGGTTCATGACCTGGACGGTGAGCAAAACGGTGAATTCCTGACGGGCCTGATCCTCGGGAAGGGCAAGGCGCAGCTTGAGATGCTGGCAGCGTGCGATCATTTCCTCGATGACCTGGTCGATGGTGTATTGGTAGATGCCGGTCCACTGCGCGACGGCCCGGCGTACCGGCCGGCGCATCCGCGCGATGAACTGCGCCGCGGTGATGTTACCTGAGGCCTCGGGCGCGTCGGAGAAGAGACGACGGAGCTCGCGGTCGTGCATGCCCGCCGGTTCCACGCCGTAGTGCCGCCGCTTGCGCCGGTAATGCTGACGGAGCGTCGTCCGGATCCGCCGCAGCGGATCGAGCTCCGTCGTGTTCTGCACCGGCGGCGTCTTGCCCTTGAGAGCGGTCATCAGCGAGTCGAGATATTCGAGTTTCTTTGCCGCGGGCCAGCCGGCGTAGCGCGCCTGCCACTGGTTGTTCGGCGTCAGCCAGACCGCGAAGGTCTCCGCGAAGTCCTCGTCCGGGTGGCTCTGCGCGTACCAGCGATCGAGGTGCTGCACGAAGCTCTTGCTGTAGGGACGCGGCGAGTAGGTCTCCGGATACTCGATGGCGGGTGACCCGAAGATTGCCCGGCGCTGGCGGCGCAGGCGCAGCCGGTAGGCGTTGTCCACGGCATGTCCGATCTCGTGCCGGAGGATGCGCATGCACCACTCGTACTCGCCGCCCTCCACTTCCAGCATCTGCGCTTCTTCGAGCTTCTCGAGACGCGGGTGCGCCAGATAGAACGGAATCGCGACCGCCGCGATGCCGTCCGGCGTGAACCATTCGTCGGACAGGTAGAAGTGGACGGCGACGCGCAGGTCACGTTCCGTCAGCTCCGCCCGGACCTGGTCGATGCGTCCGGCCAGGGCGCTGCCTTCGATCGTGATGGGCAGGTCGCAGAGCCGCAGGTCGAGCAGCTGTTCGTCCGGGAGGGACGGCCAGTCGACGGGAACCGGGGAGCGGCCGGGCATGACACGCGATCATACCGGGCGGGGCCGCCGATCTCCCTGCAGTACAATCGCCGACTGCCGGCGCCCGGGGAACAACCGTTCATCCCGGTGAGACGCCACGCTGCCGGCGAGGCACACGATGACTACCCAGCCCGCGGCACCCCCGGCACGCGACCGCTCCGCCGCAGACCCTTCCCGCACCTGGAATATCGACGACCTGTTTCCCTCGGTGGAGGCCTGGCGCGACGCCGGAAAGACCCTGGCCGGCCGCGTCAGCGGTCTCGCGGCGTTCACGGGGCGGCTGCTCAGTGCGCCCGCGACCCTCGCCGATGCGCTGGAGCTCCGCTTCGACCTCGACCGGGCGGTCAGCCGTCTCTACGTCTACGCGAGCTGCCTCGCGGATCAGGACACGCGCGTCGCTGTGCACCAGGGCATGCAGCAGCAGATGATGCAGCTCTACACGAGCATCGGGGCCGCCGCGGCCTTCATCGAGCCTGAGCTGCTGGCGGCGGAGCCGACGGCCATCGAGGCGGCCCTGGCCGCGGAGCCCCGTCTCGCGCCGTTCCGCGTCTACATCCAGGACATCGCCCGCCGCCGCGCCCACACGCTGAGCGGTGCCGAGGAGAAGCTGCTCGCGGACGCCACGATGATGGCGTCAGCGCCCGCGGACATCTACGGCATCCTGACCAACGCGGATTTCCCGTATCCGACCGTCACGACCGCCGACGGCCGCAGCGTGCGCCTCGATCCGTCCGGCTACGGCGAACTGCGGACGAGCCCCGTTCGCGCGGACCGGCAGCTCGCGATGGAGCGGTTCTTCGCGGCGCTCGGGGCCTTCAGCGGCACGCTGGGCATGTCCATGAACGGCAGCATCCATCGCTCCCGTTTCTTCGCGACGGCGCGGCGCTATCCGACGACCATCGCCGCGGCACTCGACGGCCCGAACATTCCGCTCGCGGTGTACGACCGGCTGGTCGAGGGCGTGAACCGCCATCTGCCGTCCTTCCACCGGTATCTCGAGCTGCGGCGCAGGCTCCTCGACGTGGACCAGCTGCAGTACCACGACCTCTACGCGCCGCTGGTGCCGGCGGTCGACCTGAACTACACGCCGGACGAGGCCGTGACGCACCTGCTGGCCTCGCTCGAGCCGCTGGGGCCGGAATACGTGAACGTCGTGGCGGACGGCTGCCGAAACCGCTGGATTGACTGGTACCCGAACGACGGCAAGCGGTCCGGCGCCTATTCCGAGGGCGCGGCGTATGACGTGCACCCCTACGTCCTGCTGAACTACCTCGGCAAGTTCCACGACGTCAGCACGCTGAGCCACGAGATCGGCCATGCGATGCACAGCTACTACTCGAACCGGACACAGCCGTATCCGACCGCCGGCTATCAGACCTTCGTAGCGGAGGTGGCGTCCACCTTCAACGAGGAACTGCTCGTTGATTACATGCTCGAGCGGCTGACGGACCCGACAGCGCGGCTGGCCGTGCTGGGGAGCTATCTCGAAGGCATCAAGGGCACCGTCTTCCGGCAGACGCAGTTTGCCGAGTTCGAGCGCGCGCTTCACGCGATGGGCGAGCGTGGCGAGCCGTTGACCGGCGAGAGTATCTCGGCGCTCTACATCGGCATCACGCGGCGGTACTACGGCCACGACCAGGGCGTCTGCCACGTGGCCGACGTGATGGCGCACGAGTGGAGCTACATCCCGCACTTCTACCGCGACTTCTACGTGTTCCAGTACGCCACGTCCTTCACGGCGTCGACCGCGCTGGCTGCGAAGGTGCGCGCGGGTGACGCGGAGGCGCGGGCGCGGTACCTGCGCTTCATCAGTGCGGGCGGCTCGAAGTACCCGATCGACCTGCTGCGGGACGCGGGCGTCGACATGACGACGGACGATCCGCTCGACCTCACCATCCGGAAGATGGAGCGGGTGATGGACGAGGTGGAACGGCTCGCCGCCGTCGGCGCGGTGGCCCGGTGACGGCAGAGGGAGACCGCCAGGCCGACGACACCCGGGAGCAGAGCCTGCTCAGCATCGTCCGCTGGCGCCTGCTCCCGTTCATGTTCGTGCTCTACATCGTCTCCTACATTGACCGCGTCAATGTCGGGTTCGCGTCGCTGCAGATGAACCGCGACCTCGGGCTGAGCGCCTCGGTCTACGGTCTCGGCGCCGGCATCTTCTTCCTCGGCTACTTTCTGTTCGAAGTGCCGAGCAATCTGCTGCTGGAGCGCTTCGGCGCCCGGCCGTGGATCGCCCGCATCATGGTGACGTGGGGCGTGATCTCCACCGGGATGATGCTCACCGGCGGCGTCACCAGCTTCTACATCCTGCGCTTCCTGCTCGGTGTGGCCGAGGCAGGCTTCTTTCCCGGAATGATCCTGTACCTGACGTACTGGTTCCCCGAGCGGGAGCGGGCGAAGACCGTGGCGCTCTTCATGACGGCCAACGCCCTGGCCGGCGTGATCGGTGGCCCGCTCTCCGGCGCGCTGCTGACGCTGGACGGCGCCTCCGGCCTGTCCGGGTGGCAGTGGCTGTTCCTGCTGGAGGGAATTCCCGCCGTCATCCTGGGCGGCGTGGTGCTGCTGTACCTGCCGAACGGACCCCGCGATGCGCGATGGCTCGCACCGGCCGATCGCATCTGGCTTTCGGAGCGGCGCGAGGCCGAGCGGGCCGGCGGCGGGCACGCGAGCGCGTGGTCCGTGCTGACGAACGGGCCGGTCTGGCGCTTCTCGCTGCTGTACTTCGCCATCGTCGTCGCGCTCTACAGCGTCAGCTTCTGGCTGCCGCAGATCCTCAAGCGCCTGTCCGGCCAGAGCGATCTCGTCGTCGGGCTGCTTTCATCGCTGCCGTACATCGTCGCGGCCATCGGCATGGTGCTCGTCGGCCGGCATTCGGATGCGACGAACGAACGCCGCTGGCACGTGGCCGTGCCGGCACTGGTGGCCGCCGCGGGCCTCATGCTGAGCGCGCTGGTGTCGTCACCGGTGCTGGCGTTCGTCGGCGTCTGCCTGGCGGCCCTCGGGATCTGGGGCTCGCTCGGCCCGTTCTGGGCGCTTCCGACCGCGTGGCTCCGCGGTGGCGCTGCCGCCGGCATCGCGTGGATCAACTCGGTTGGAAACCTCGGCGGCTTCGTCGGGCCCTACGGCGTCGGCTATCTGCGTGACGCCACCGGCAACTTCGCCATCGCACTCGCGGCTCTGGCGGGCATGCTCGTCATCGCAGCTTTCCTCGCGATCAAGGCACCACAGGCGCCGTCCGCGCGTTGACAGGTGTTTGAGAGTCTCGCAACCAGCAAGGACGGCCCGGGAGATTCGCAATTCGTGGGCGACTTGCTTTGGGTCAAGCCAGGAATCAATGCGCCCAGGGAGCCCACGAATTGCGAACTCCCGGCCCGGCCGATGCACTTGCGATAGGCGTGCTCAGAGGATCCGCTTGCCGAGCGCGGAGAGGGCCAGCTCTGTCGCCAGCTCCGCCGTCGTATTCCGGATGTCCAGCGTCGGATTGATCTCGACAAGGTCCAGCGCGCGAAGCCGCCCGGAGTCCGCCACTATCTCCATGATGAGGTGTGCCTCGCGGTAGTTCAGCCCGCCCTTGACCGGTGTGCCGACGCCCGGCGCGAGCGACGGGTCGCAGACGTCGAGGTCGAACGAGACGTGAAGGCCGCCGGTGCCTGCGCCGGCCAGTTCGATCGCGCGCGCGGCCACGGCCGCCATGCCCTCGCGGTCGATGTCCTTCATGGTCAGCACGTGGACGCCCGCTGCGCGAATCCGGTCCTTCTCGCGCTCGTCCAGGTTGCGGATGCCGATGAGTACCGTGTGCTCGGGTCGGACGGCCGGCACGGTCCCGCCAGTGATGGCCAGTTCGTGAGGCTCGGATCCCAGCAGGGCGGCGAGCGGCATCCCGTGCACGTTGCCCGACGTGGTGGACTGCGGCGTGTTCATGTCGCCATGGGCGTCCACCCAGATGACGCCAAGCGGCCGGCTCTGCGACTCCCGCATCCAGCGGGCCGTGGCGGATACGGAGCCCGCCGCCAGGCTGTGGTCGCCGCCGACGACGAGTGGCAGCCCGCCGCCGCGCAACGCATCGAACGCCAGGTCGTGCAGGTTGCGGCAGGCCTCGGCGATGGGCCCGATGAACTTCTTCTTCGGGTCGTCCGGCGTCAGGTGCTCGGGGATCGGGACCGCGACGTTGCCGCGGTCCACGACGGCGTGACCGAGGGCCGTGAGCTGCTCACCGAGGCCCGCGATCCGGACGGCTGACGGGCCCATGTCCACGCCCCGCCGTCCGCTGCCGAGGTCGAGGGGCACACCGATGAGGTGGATCGTGGCCATGGGGCCTTCGTGTTCGGGCTAGCGCCGCTTGTAGGAGATCGAGATGCCTTCCCCCGAGGGCGCCACGATCGTCGTGAAGACGCCCTTGTGGTTCTGCACCGTGTCGAGGAACGGCTTCATGTCGTCCTTCTTGTTGATGACGTTGTGCGCCGTGAAGACGCCGCCCGGTGTCATGCGCGGGAAGACCATCTCGAAGAAGCGCTTGTAGTCCGGCTTCCACGCGTCCAGGAACACGAAGTCGAACGTGCCACCGAGCTTCGGAATCTCCGCGAACGCGTCGCCGTGGATCACGGTGACGGTCTGTGAGAGGCCGGCCTTCTGGATGTTAGCCTTGCCCTCGGCGGCGCGGATCGGGTCGTACTCGATCGAGTAGACGTGCCCGCCGGTTTCCCTGGCGCCGAGTCCGAGCCAGATGCCGCTGTAGCCGCTGGCCCCGCCGATCTCGAGGATGCGCTTGGCGCCCTGCGCCGCAATCAGCACGCGCAGGAAGCGGCCATCCTCCTCGGACACGGCGAGCTGCCCCTTGTCGGCCGCGCGGATGGACGTCAGGATGCGGCTCATCTCGGGCGTGAGGGTGCCGTTCGCCGGTGCCTGGGCTGACGTCGTGACGGCGAGTCCGGCGGCGAACAGGAATGCGGTGGCGAGGATGCGTGTCATGCGTCGATCCTAGTGCGTGAGACTCGCAGCCCGGCGGCCCATCTCGCGGCCGTCGGCGATGCAGTCGGGAATGCCGATCGCTCGGAAGCCGCTCCCGGCGACGAAGAGCCCATCGATGTCTGTCAGTGCCCGGTCGATGGCCGCCACCCGATCGAGGTGGCCCACCTCGTACTGGGGACTCCGGTCGGTCCACCGGTAGACGCGCGAGAAGAGCGGGTCGCCGGTGATGCCCGTCAGGGCGGCGAGGTGCGCGTGCGCGAGCGTCCGGAGCTCTGTATCCGGCTGGTCCAGCCGCCGCGGGTCCCGGCCGCCGCCGAAGAAGGCGCGCATCAGCACGTGTCCCTCCGGCGCCCGATGCGGCCACTTCGCGCTGACCCATGTGCCGGCCAGCAGCGGCGAGCCCTCCACCTTCGGCACGACGAACCCGGTGCCGTTCAGTGGATGCGCCACCTGGTCCCGCCGGTAGCCGAGGGCCACGGTGGCGGTGGAGGCGTAGCGGACCTGGGCGGCCAGCGCGGCCACCGCGGGCGCGACGTCCGTGAGCAGGCGCGCCGCGACGTAGGCGGGCACGGCGAGGATGACCGTCCGCGCCCGCAGCGTCTCGCCGGACGTGGTCTCGAGCACGAACGTGCCGTCGTGGCGAAGCGCCTGGACGCCGGTGCTCAGCCGGATCGTGTCTGCGGGAAGCGCGGCGGCGACAGCCGCGGCCAGCTCACCCGTTCCACCCGGGAGGGACATGAACGCCCCGTCCGGGGAAGGAGCGGCGCGGAGTTGCCGGAACGCGCGGAGGACGCTGCCCGTCTTCGCCTCCGCCGCGACCAGGCGGGGAAAGAGCGCGCGCGCGGAGAGGCGGTCGGCGTCGCCGGCGTGGATGCCTGCCAGCAGCGGGTCGGCCAGGTAGTCCGCCGCTTCGGCGCCGAACCGGCGCCGCACGAACGCGCCGATCGATTCCTCGGACGCATCTGTGCGCCTGGGCACCAGCGGTTCGAGGGCCATCCGGATCTTGCCGGTCCATGAGAACAGGGACGAACGGGCTAGCGCCGACGCACTCAACGGGAAACCGAGGAACGATCCTTCGACCAGTGGGTAGAGGCGTCCCCCTCGCAGGACGAACGAGGTCCGCGGTGTCTTCGTGGGATGCAGGCGATCGCCGAGTCCGAGCTCACGGGCCAGACCGACCGCGGCCGGTTTCTGCGTCAGCAGGGAGTCAGGGCCGGCGTCGACGGTCCAGCCGTCGAAGCGCTCCGTCAGAATCACACCGCCCGTCCGCCCGGTGCTCTCGAGCACGCGGACCGAGCGGCCCTGCTTCGCGATCTCGTACGCCGCGGAGAGTCCGGCGATGCCACCGCCGACGACCGCGACGTCGAGGAGTTCCGCCACGGGTTGGCTAGGCCGTGACGGCCGTGCGGGAGCGCGCGTGCACGTGCTCGGCGACGCGCTGCACCTGCTCGAGCGGCGTCATCGGCAGGATGCCGTGGCCGAGATTGAAGATGTGGCCCGGGCGTCCCGCCGCACGACGCAGCACGTCGTCGGTGGCCGCGAGGAGGCGGTCGGTCGGTCCGAGCAGAAGCGTGGGATCCAGGTTGCCCTGGATGCCGCGGTCGTGGCCGATCCGGTTCCAGGCCTCGTCCAGCGGGATCCGCCAGTCCGCGCCGATCACGTCGCCACCCGCCTCGCGCATCTCGGGGAAGAACGTCGACGTGCCCGTGCCGAAGTGGATCGTCGGCACGCGCCCGTTGACCCTGGCAAAGATTGCCTGCGTGTGGGGCAACACGAACTCGCGGTAGTCCGCGGGGCTCAGTGCGCCCACCCAGGAGTCGAAGACCTGCACCACGTCGACGCCCGCCTCCACCTGTGCGACGAGGTAGTCGCCGACGATCGAGGCGAAGAGGCCGCAGAGCTTGTGCCACGCGGCGGGGTGGCCGTACATCAGCGACTTCGTGTGGGCGAAGTTGTTGGAGTGCCCGCCCTCGATAGCGTAGGACGCGAGTGTGAACGGCGCGCCAGCGAAGCCGATGAGCGGAATGCGCCCGTCGAGCTCGCGCTGGATCAGGCGGATGGCCTGCAGCACGTGCGCGAGCGACTCGCGAGGCTCGAACGCGCGAAGCCGATCGATGTCGGCGGTGGAGCGGATCGGCGTCTCGATCTGCGGCCCCTCGCCCTTGATGAAGTCGAAGGGGAGCCCCATGAACTCGAGGGGCAGCAGCAGGTCGGAGAAGAGGATGGCGGCGTCCACCTCGATGCGGCGCACCGGCTGCATCGTCACTTCCGTCGCCAGCTCGGGGATCCGGCACAGCTCGAGGAGCGAGTGCTTCTCCCGGAGGGCGCGGTACTCGGCCATGTAGCGGCCGGCCTGGCGCATGAACCAGACGGGCGTTGCGTCCACCGGCTGGCGCCGGCAGGCATTCAGAAAGCGGGTATTGGTCACGGAGTGGGCCGAGGCGTCAGATGCTGGCGAGGGGACCGACGAGGCCGCGCGCCAAACTGACGAGCTCGTCCAGCCAGAGGGGTTTGTAGCGCAGTTCCGCGCCGAGCGCGGCGATCTCCTGCGTGTGGGCGTCATCCACGTAGTAGTCGCCGGTCACGATCGCGACCGGTGTGTGGCTGAGCCCGGGAATGGCCCGGACCGCCCTGAGGAACTGCAGACCGCTGGCGAGCGGCATCCGGAGGTCCAGCAGGATGGCGTGCGGCCGGTGCGCCTGGGCCAGGGTCAGCCCCTGGTCCGCTGACAGGGCCGCCCAGACTTCGAAGCCATCCAGCCGGAGCATCCGGGCGAAGGTATCCGTCACGCTGGGGTCGTCGTCAACGATCAGGACGCGCAGGGCCCCAGCGGCGATATCGGAACGCACCGGTCCATTGTTAGGGTGGCGGCGGAATCAGGTCAAGGAGCGCCATGCTATAGTCAGCCGGTTTTCCAGCGGCTGGGCCGCTGGACGTGGCCCCCCCGGAGGCTGAGTTGAGCCCAATCCTGGTGCGACCCGTGCGCGAGCAACTTGAGCACGACCGGGTCATCCGCCTGCTGCAAGCGAAGTACAAGCGAAAATTCGAGGTTGGCATCAACCCCGGCGCAACCCAGACGGCCCCGGCGGGCGTGGGTGATGCGGTGCTCTATCCGGACCTGGTGCTCCTCTCCCAGGACAAGGCGCGGAAGCTCCAGGGTGTCGTCGAGGTCGAGACCGTCGAGTCGGTCAACCATCTCGAAGCCATGGCCCAATGGGTGCGCCTCGGACGACTCCGCGCCGAAATGCACCTCTACGTGCCGGCCGCCTCGATCGATGCCACACGGCGGCTGTGTGCCGAGTTTTCGGTCCCGGTGGCCGAGATCTGGACGTACCACGCCGTGGGCGACGAGATCCGGTTCGCGCTGATCGAGAAGTCCGCCGTCTCGCACCCGCCCGAACCGAAGGCGGCCGCCGCGAAGGCCGCGTCGGTCAAGGCCGCCCAGAAGAAGGCGGCCCCGGCAGCCGCGGCCGCGCCGAAGGCCGGTGGGGCAGCCAGGCCGGCGGTAAAGAAGGCCACCGCGAAGGTTGCCCCGGCGAAGAAGGCCGCTCCGGCAAAGAAGGTGGTCGCGAAGGCGGCGCCTGCAAAAGCCGGGGTCAGACCCGCTGCGAAGAAGGCGGCTCCGAAGAAGGCCGCGTCTTCCAGACCGGCCGCCAAGCCGGCGAAGAAGCCGGCGGCGCGCAAGCGATAGGCCGCCGTGCCGTTTCTCCGGGTGCTCCGCGACAAGCGCGGGCACGAAACGACCTATCTCATGCACCTGTTTCGCGACGGGACGCGCTCCCGCTCGCGGATTCTGTATATGTTCCGGTCGCCGTCGGGCAGCGTCGTCGGAGCGCGGGTGCTCGATCCTGAGACCCGCGCCATGCTCGCGCGGCTCTATCCGGACATCCCGTTCGACTGGCGCGAGCTGACCGCGCACCAGCAGGTCGTCGAAATCGCCGAACCCTTCCGGCCCCGGCGAAAGAAGCGGCCGGCCGAGGATGTGCCGGACGCGGCCCCGTCAGGGGAGGCCGACGAGGTCACCGAGGAATCTCCGGCGGCTCCGGCTTCCGGCGCCCGTCCGGCGGCGTTGCCGGCAGCGATCGGCGGTGCGACGCCCGATGAACAAGTCGCCTGGCTGGCCGAGTGGTGTCCCAAGGTCCGGGAGCTGATCCCCCAGCGCTTTCACGATGAAGTCCGGCGGCAGGCTCTCGACGCGCTCGCGGTGCGGCTCGACCCGTCCGCCTGGGAGGGTGAAGCGGCCCGGGAGGCGGGTCTGCGGGACGCGGCCGAGGCGTGGACGCGCCTGAGCAAGGTGTTCACGCACCGACGGCGGCGTCGGCGAAAGCCCGGCGGCGGGCGCCCGGCGGCAGACGCGCCAGCCTAGGCGCGCAGGTATTTCGCTTCGATCGCGAGGACCTTGTCCAGCCTGCGCTGATGGCGCGGCTCGCCCGAGAAGCGGGCGCCGGTGAAGGCATCGACCAGTTCCTGCGCCACGTTCAGGCCCACCACGCGTCCTCCGATGCACAGCACGTTCAGGTCGTCGTGTTCCACGGCCTGGTGCGCCGTGTACGTGTCGTGACAGACCGCAGCCCGGATCCCCGGAATCTTGTTGGCCGCAATGGAGACGCCCGCGCCGCTGCCGCACACGATCACGGCGCGCTCAGCGCGGCCGTCCTTCACCGCGTCCGCCGCGGCGACGGCGCAGTCCGGGTAGTCCACGGCGTCGGTGGAATGCGTGCCCAGATCGAGCACCTCATGCCCGCGATTCCTGAGGTAATTGACCAGTTCCTGCTTGGTGGGGAAGCCGGCGTGATCGGCGGCCAGCGCTAGACGCATACGAGGGCGTTCATCCTGGGCGGCAGTATAGCCCCTGCCCAGCAGCCCGTCGTGCAGCCTCCACGGCATTCGACGGGCGATGCATCCCCGTGAGCAGCGTTGCTCCTCCCTTGAATATTCCCGATATTCGCAGTCGTCGCGCCTTGCTCCCGGGGCGCCTCGCCCGTCTCGGTGCCACGCGGAGGCTGCACGACGGGCTGCTATACTTCGCCCCATGAGCCTGACCCCCAAATGGAGCGCCGTTGCCGCGGTCGCCGCTCTCTGCGGCACTGTCCTCTGTGGCGCGGCGGTCCTGGCGCAGCAGCCCGCGAAGAAGCCCGAAGGCGTGGTGACACCGCAGGGGCAGACGACGTTCCGCGCGGCCGTCAACCTTGTCACGACTGACGTCATCGTCCGCGATGGCAGGGGGCAGTTCGTCGCGGACCTCAAGTCCGGTGATTTCGAGATCCTCGAGGACGGCAAGAAGCAGGAAATTGCCTCGCTCGTTCTGATCCACGGCGGGCGCGCGTTCAACGTGCAGGCGCCTCCGCCGCCGCCGGCGCAGGAGGGGATCATCCTCCCCGCGTCGCGGCCGACCAGCGACGCCGCCGGCCGCATCTTCGTCTTCTTCGTGGACGACCTGCATCTGACCTTCCGTGACACCGCGCGAACGCGCGAGCTGTTCAAGAAGTTCACGAAGAATCTGGTGCACGACGGCGACATGTTCGGCATCGTGACGACCGGGCCGTCTTCGCTCTCCATCCAGCTCACCTACGACAAGAAGGTGCTGGAGGAGGCGATCAGCCGCATCACCGGCGACGGCCTCAAGCCGAGCGACATTCTCACGCAGAGCCGAGGGTCGAATGGCCCGATGGAACTGCGGTACCGGGCCCATGTGGCCTTCTCCACGGCCTACGAGCTGATGAAGAACATGGAGAAGGTGCACAACCGCCGGAAGGCCGTCATCTACGTGAGCAGCGGCTACGACTTCAATCCGTTCGAAACATCGCGCATGAAGCAGGAGCAGGAGCGCTTCGGCTCCGCGCAGGACGACGGCAGCGGCAACCAGACGCGGCTGAATCCGTTCAGCGGTCAGACGCAGCGCGACGGCTTCACCGGCGCCCAGTTCGCGGATACCGATCTGGCCATCGAGCTCTCGGAACTGGCGCGCGCCGCCAACCGGGCCAACGCGAGCTTCTACACGATCGACCCGCGCGGCCTCGTTGCCGGGCAGGATCTCGACGAAGAGGTCGAGCCCGCCGACTGGGACACCTACGTCCGGAAGACGCAGAACAGCCTGCGGACGCTGGCCGAGATGACCGGCGGACTGGCCGTCGTGAATCAGAACGACTTTGACAAAGCGCTCAAGCGCATCGACGCTGAAACCAGCGACTACTACGTGCTCGGCTACTACTCGTCGAACCCCGACCCGCTCCGGCGCACGCGCAAGATCGAAGTGAAGGTGCCTGGCGCGAAGGGCGCGACCGCATGGTCGCGGACGTCCTACTCCCTCGCCCTGCCGGACAACGACACGAAGTCGGCCGCTCCGAAGAAGTAGCCCTCCCGATGCCGGCCGGCGCTAGTCCGGCCGCGTGTCCGGTTTGCCCGCCGCAGCGCGTGCCACGGGCAGACGTGCCGGTGCCGTGCGCAGCGCGGGCCTGATGACCTCAAGACAGCGCAGGACCTCCGCCACCGTGCGTGGCAGCCTGCTCATCTTCGGGTAGATCCACCCCGACTCCCGGAACAGGGGATAGCCCTCGATCCGGCTGCAGAACAGTTGCCCGCTCGCCACGTCCTCGGCGACGGCCTGATAGGGCGCGATGCCGACGCCCATGCCGGCGCGCACCATCGCCTTGATGATCTCGACGTTCTCCGTCTCCATCACGATGCGCGGGGCGACGTGCTCCTTGAGAAAGAACTCGTCCAGCACGCGCCGCGTGTTGGAGCCGCTTTCGAAGAGGACGAAGGGCTGCCGCGTCAGATCCACCGGCGCGATCCGGCGCAGCCGCGCCAGCGGGTGACCCGGTTCGGTGATGAGCAGCAGCTCCTCCTGCAGCACGGGCACTGCCACGAGGTCCGGGGCGTCGATGGGCAACGTCAGCATGCCGAGGTCCGCGGCACCGCTCCGCAGTTCCGCGATGCACTTCTCGCTGCTGCCGCTCGTGACCTTCAGATCCAGGCGCGGGTGCTGCCGCCGGAGCTCCGCAAGCAGCGCGGGAAAGACGTAGAGGCAGACCGTCATGCCGCCGACCAGGCGCAGCACGCCGCGGGGCGACTCCTGCCGCTCCGAGAGATCCGCCAGCGTGTCCTGGACGTCCTGGAAGATGCGCAGGCTGAGCTGTACCAGCGCTTCGCCGGCCGGGGCGATGCGCACGCGGCGGCCGACCCGGTGGAAGACCTGCTCGCCGAGTTCCTCCTCGAGCAGGAGGATCTGGCGGCTGATCGCCGACTGCGAGACGCGGAGCTTCTGGCCCGCGGCCGTGAACGAGCCGGTCTCCGCGATCGCCTTGAGGATCTCGAGCTGGCGGAGGTCCATCGTGCGCTACCGGGACGCGCGGCTGCTCCGGGACGGCCGCGGCGCCCGCGACGCGTCGACCTTCGCGCCGGCCTCGCGCATCCGGTCGACGGCCTCATCGAGATAGCCCCGGTCCATCTCCATGCCCACGAAGTCCAGCCCCAGGTCCAGACAGGCAAGAGCGGTGCTGCCGAGCCCCATGAAGGGGTCGGCGACTGTCGTGATCCGCGCCTGGCCGTGCAGCTTCAGACACATGGCCGGCAGCCGCGGCGGGAACGTCGCCGGGTGGGGCCGGTCCTTCTCGCGGCTCTGGATGGTCTCGTAGGGGATGAACCACGTGTTCCCGCGGCAGCGGAGGCCGTCGGCCGCACCCTGCCAGCGGCTGATGTTCGACGCGTCCTGATAGCGGACGCCGACGGCGCGCCGGTCGATCGGCGTGCGTCCGTGCGGGGTGAAGTGGAACACGAACTCGTGGCAGTCGTGGAGGAACCGCGGGCTGTTGATGGGCTTGTAGTGCCCGACGGCCAGGTCGTCCTTGAGCCCGGCCCGGGCGCCGGCCAGTTCCTTCTCGATGGCGATGGACTTGATCCAGTGGATGGTGTTCTGCAGCTGGAGGTGCGGGCGGACGGCCTGCGCGACGTCCAGAGCGGTCCACGGGTCGGTCGGCTTGGCGCCCACGTTCAGGAAGAGCGACCCCTCCTCCGAAAGCGATCGCGCGGCCGCCGCGATCCAGCCGGACGTCCAGGCGAGATAGTGGTCCCGCGGGATGGTGTCGTCGTAGCTCCGGTACTGGATCCCGAGGTTGTACGGTGGAGACGTCACCATGGCGTCGATGGACCCGGCCGGGAACTGGCTCAGGGTTTCGACGCAATCACCGAGATAGAAGCGGAGCTTTGAACCGGAGGGGTGGGTCAGAGAGACCCGGGGACGGGGGAAACGCGCGCGCACCGACGCGATTGTACCGCGCGAGGTGCGCGTCGGGAGGACGCGGGTGGGACGTGCCCCGCCTAGGAGGCGCGAGCGTCGCCGAAGACGGCCGTGAGGACGTTGGCCTTCTCGGGAGCAACCGTGTGGTTCCGGCGATGGCCGTGCAGGCGGCAGGCGGCGCCCTTCTCTTCGACGTAGGCTACCTCCCGATTGACCGCCAGCTCGCGGTATCGGCCGACCACGCAACCGCAGTCGAGCGTCGCAAATCCCAGGAGTCGAACCAGACTCATCGCCTTCCCTCCGTGAACGGTGCAAAGCAACAAATGTGCCGCGAGTGTTTCGGCCCGATCTTGGGTGGACAAGCAGTTCCGCCTCCTCTCGACAGAGACGAATCTGCCAGCGACCGTGCAAGCCCGACACGGCGCTCGGCTCCAAGCGTCCGTGCGTCCTTCAATCGGTTGAAGGCGCGCGAGCTTGATTGTGGCGGCGTGGCTAGTCGAGCAACGTCGTGCGCAGGGTCTGGTAGTGCGCGAGGTCCGCGGCCCGCTGCCGCCGGCAGGCGCGCGTGGCGACGGCGATGCGGATGAGGAGCGCGGCGTGCAGTCCCGCCCATGCGGCGACGAGCGCCGGTGCGAGCGGGTCCCAGCTCAGTGCGGCATTGGCCAGGCCGGCGAGGGCGAAGAGCGGGCTGAAGAGTGGCGAGAGCGCCAGCCCTGAGTGCGCCTGCGCCGGTGCCATCGCTGCTGTTTCCCAGCGCGGCAGGTCCCGCCGGTCGCCTTCGTGGAAGACCTGGAGATACCGGCCGATGCGCTCCACACCGATGTGCAGAGCCCGGACGCCCTCGAACCCGGCTGTCAGGACCAGCAGGGGCAGCAGTATCTGCACGCGCGGGTCGCCGTAGCGCGCGCTCATCGCGACGACGGCCCAGAGGCCGATGGCCGCCGGGCCGAGGACCAGGCGGACGGTGCCCCGGACGGCGATTGTCCGACGGAGCTCAGCAAACTCGATAGCGGCGGGTGATGGCATGCGGGTCAGGTCGGCGCGGTTCCGGCCGATACAGTACCTTGTCGGGGGCTTGCGCGATCCAGAATTGCTGCTACACTACCCGGGTTCCGTAACGATCACGTAGTAAAGGAGTTGCCGGTGATCCACTGGGGGAGTCGAGTCCGGAGACTGGTCGGGTGTGCGCTGGCGCCGCTGGTGTTGGCGACGTGTGCCCTGTCTGTCGAAGCCGCCGAACCCACCCGCAACTCCTCGAAGTCCAGGTCCAGGGCGGCCGTCACTTCGGCCCGCAATGCCCGGGCAGCGGCCAGATCCGTCGTCCGCCGCCGGGGAGGATCCGCCAGCGCCCGGAAGGCCCGCGAGCTCAAGGCCGCGCAGCAGCCCCAGTTCAAGCTGGACGAGTCGGGTGACGTCATCCCGGACGTCCGGGCTGCCGCAGCGATCGTCTACAACCCCGAAACCGGCCAGACGCTCTACTCCGAGAACGCCGAGGGCCTTCGGTCCATGGCCAGCATCACGAAGGTCATGACGGCCGCGGTCTTCCTTGAGGACAACCCGGACATGGATCGCGAAGTGGTCGTCGAGCGGGCAGATGTCCGCGCGGCGTCGACGACGCACATCCGGGCCGGCTACCGGCTGCAGGTGCGCGACCTCCTCAATCTGCTCCTGATTGCCTCGGACAACGCCGCCGCCCGTGTGCTGGCGCGGGTGTCGACCTTCGGCGCACAGGGCTTCATCGACCGCATGAACACGAAGGCGCTCGAGCTCGGGCTGACCAGCACGTCCTATGCGGACCCTGCCGGCCTGCTGGCGGCGAACGTCTCGTCCGCACTGGATCTCGCCAAGCTGATCACGCATGTGTCGGCGGACGAGCGCATCGCCAGCATCATGCAGAAGCCGACCTACAGCTTCCATGTCGGTAAGCGGACGGTCGAGGTGCGCAGCACCAATCAGCTCGTGCGGGCGGGTGACGTGGACGTGCAGGCGGGGAAGACGGGCTTCACGCGCAGCGCCGGCTACTGCCTCGCCACACTGCTGAAGCTGCCCCAGGGCTCGCCCATCGCTGTCGTGGTGCTCGGCGCGCGGTCCAGCGCCTCACGGTTCTGGGACACGCGCCACCTGGCCAACTGGCTCTCCGCGAAGGCCGGCACGTCGATCTTCCTGCCGGACCCGCCGCCCATCTCGTCGCTCCCGCAGTAAGCGGGCGCTTTCCTATCCCCCGTATCCCCGCTGGATAGCTGCCGCATCGAGCGGCAGCGTGGCCAGGGTGTCCACGACCGGCATGACCGGCCGCTGGCCGTGCTGGGTCCGGTAGGACTTCAGATATCGCCGGCAGACCTCGCACGCCGTGACCTGGTACCGCCGGTCCGGCGTGGTGAACGTGGTCAGCTGCGCCCCGCCTGTGTGAGGGCAGAACGGGCAGTGGTCCGGCGCGAACCCCCAGCGTAGACCGCACTGGCCGCAGATCAGCCGGCGGACTTCGGCCGATTCGATCACGCCGAACTCGGCTTCGCCGCCGCAGACCGCGCAGGAGCGCAGCGTCCAGGCCGCGAGGGCCGCGGCCGGCTGCACGGCGTCCGCGCAGCGTGACAGGAACGGCTTCAGCGCGAGGCTCATCGCCTGGTCGGCATCGCTGTCAGAGCCGCGCCCTGCGCCCTGCACGCCGCCGGACGAGCGGAGAAACCACGCCTCGGCCTCAGCGGCGACGTCGCCATCCCGGGCCAGGGCCTGCAGCCGCGCATGCGCCTCGGACTCGATCAGGCCGAAGTGGCTCAGCACCTCTCCGGTCTGGCGCAGTACCAGCCGCAACTCCCCGGGTTCGATGGGAATGTCCGGGAACGCGATGAGCGGCCGCCGGGCGGTGACGTGGCGCGCGACGCGTGCCTCCGAGACATCCACTGACGGAAGCGGAATGCGCAGATGCACGCGCCGCTGGATCTCGAGCAACGCCAGCTGCAGGTCTACCGCCTCGGCCAGGTCGGGCTGCTGTGCCTTAAGGGCTTTCAATTCAAGGACGTCCGGCGTTTCCCGGCGCGCGGGCGCCGGTCGGGTGGGGTCGGGCACGTGGCGCATTGTAGCGGGTGCGGCAGGGAACGCCGGTCCGGGCAGACCCGTCTGATCGATTAGGATCAGGAACTGGGTCTACTAAGGAGAACCGCGCAGATGGCTTCTGAAAAGGTGCAGACGTTCACGGATGGCAACTTCGACGACGCGACCAGGTCCGGGGTCGTGCTGGTGGATTTCTGGGCGGAGTGGTGCGGTCCGTGCCGGCGTCTGGCGCCCACGGTTGATCAGCTCGCGTCGGACTTCGACGGCCGGGCGACGGTCGGCAAACTCGACGTGGACGCGAACCCGAACGTCGCGGCGCGCTTCCAGATTCGCGGCATCCCGACGCTCCTGATCTTCAAGAACGGCCAGCTCGCCGATACCGTCGTGGGTCTCGCCAGCAAGGAAGATCTGGCCGGCCGCCTCGAGCAGCAGCTCCAGTAACGGGGCTCCTGCGACATGGCGGATCGGAAAGTCATCATCATCGGGTCCGGTCCGGCCGGCCTGACGGCGGCACTCTACAGCGCGCGCGCGAACCTGAAGCCGCTCCTCATCGAGGGGCTCGAAGCCGGTGGTCAGCTCATGCTGACCACGATGGTCGAGAACTGGCCCGGGTTCCGCGACGGCATCATGGGGCCGGATCTCATGACCGACATGCGCGCCCAGGCGGAGCGCTTCGGCACCGAGATCATCCAGAGCACGGTGAAAGCCGTGGATCTCCGCCAGCGTCCGTTCACGGTGACGCTGGCGGACGACACGAAGCTGACCGCCGAGGCGCTCATCATCGCGACCGGCGCCTCGGCGCGCTGGCTGGAGATCGGCTCGGACCGGAAGCTGTCGGGTCACGGCGTGTCGACATGTGCGACGTGCGACGGCTACTTCTTCCGCGGCCGCCCGATCGCCGTGGTCGGCGGCGGGGACTCCGCGCTCGAGGAGGCCATCTATCTGACGAAGTTCGCGTCGAAGGTCACGCTGGTGCACCGGCGCGACTCCCTGCGTGCGTCGAAGATCATGCAGGACAAGGCGCTGGCGAATCCGAAGATCGAGTTCGCCTGGAATTCAGAGGTCGCGGAGATCAAGGACGTCGGCAAGGGCGAAGTGTCGAGCATCGTCCTGCGGAACGTGCAGACGGGCGAGCGCTCGGAAGTGCCGCTCGACGGCGTCTTCATCGCCATCGGCCACACGCCGAACACGACCCTGTTCCAGGGACAGATCGAGCTCGACCCGGCCGGTTACATCGTGACCGGGAAGGGCACTCGCACGAACGTGCCTGGCGTCTTTGCCGCTGGCGACGTGCAGGACCACGTCTACCGCCAGGCCATTACGGCCGCGGGATCCGGCTGCCAGGCCGCGATCGACGCCGAGCGTTTTCTCGAAGGCCACTAGCAGCGGAGCGGGCCGGCGGCCCGCCCGTCAGCCTGCGGATGATCTAGTCGACGTCCACGACGAAGTGGGCGAACGCCTTCTTGCCACCCGGGTCCTGCGCCTTGAGTGTGATGAAGTGCGCGCCCGGTGTCAGGCCAGTCAGGGTCACCATCGATCCGGAAGCCGTGCACGTCGCCGACGCCGGCACGCACGACACGACCGGTGGGTTCTGCCCGTCGGGGTCGACCGCGACAACCGGCACGTTCGCCCAGCCGTCGTGCGACACAACATGTGACGGACCGTCGACCTCGAGCGTCGGGGCGGCGTTGCCGTCCAGGTCAGCCAGGCGCGCGTTGAACGAGGCACGGTACTTCGTCGCGACGAGGAACGGCACCTGCATGTTGAACTTCACGGTGTCGATCTGTTCGCCCTCACTCCACTGCTGGGCCGCGATCTCGACGTTCGGCGCCACGGTCAGCACCTCGTTCACGTCGCGCGCGATGTAAACGAACGCCGCGCGCAGCCGCTTCGGGCTGCTGGCGTACGACGGCGAGCGCGCGCCCCATCGCTGCTCGACCCACGCCTGGTCGTAGGTCGACGCGGAGGCGGATGACACGGTGTGGTCGGCGTTGAAGACCGGTGCCTGGAGCACGTGCACCGCAGGGAACGTGTCATTGAGGCCCATCAGGTAGAGATCCTGGTCGTTGTAGGTCTGCGTCTGATTCCGCGTCAGGTTGCTGAGGGACTGCCACGTGAACCCCGATGCCGGTGTGCCGTGGATCTGCTTGACTGTCTGAAAGCCGTCATCCGAGAAGACGCCCGCCATCTGGCCGTGCGCAGTGGAGTTCCACAACCAGTGCCCCGTGCCGACCTCCGCGCCGATACGCACGCCCCAGTTGTGACCCGCCTCGTGCGTCAGCACCCCGAAGGAACTCGGGGTGAATGCGCCGCTGACGGGATACCGCGCGAAGTTCGGCACGCCGACGCCGGTCACGTTCACGTCGCCGATGCCGCTGGCGAGATACCGGAACGTCAGCGCGCTCGGCGCCAGCGACGGCGACACGTTTCTCGCAATCAGCGGAATGTAGACGTAGTCGTCCGGAAAGTGCTGCTTGAGCGTGGCGACCCAACTCGCGCGGTTTGCGACGGAGTAAACCTCGTTGAAGCTGTTGGCGCCCCAGCTCACCTGGCTGGCCGGCGGAATGATGAACAGCACGTGCTCCGAGTAGTAGAGGGAGTCATCGATCCGCGCGAGCGCGGCCATCTGTCCGAGGTTCAGCGGTTTCGTCGTGTAGCCAGCTGCGTTCGACGCCGTCAGCAGATGGATCACCGAGCCCTGTGTCGTGGTGCCGTTCGGGTAGACAGTGGTTGAGCCGGATGCCGGGAGGGGGCCGGGCACGGTCGAGATCTGCACGTTGCGCGCGGCGGTGGTCGACCACGTCAGGGTGGCGCCCTGCGACGTCACCGTGGGCGTGTCGGCGGTGAAGCTGTTGATCATCGGCGGGCCGATGGTCACATCCGTCGTGGCTGTAGCCGTCCCGTAGGCGTTGGTGGCCGTCAGCGTGTAGACCTTCACCGAACTCAGCGGGGCGTTCGGTGCCAGGACCCTCGACGTCTGACCCGTGACCACGCCGACACCCTGGTCGATCGTGAGCGCGGAAGCGCCCGCCGCGCTCCACTGCAGAGTGAACAGGTTCGCCGGGGCCGCCACACCGTCAGGCGACGCCGAGAATGCCGAGATGGACGGTGGCTGGCCGACCACGACCGTGTAGACCGACGTGTTCCGGCCCAGGTTCTTGTTGTCGAGGGCCAGTGCGAACACGCTGTACACGCCTGGCGCGACGGATGTCCACGTCGTCCTGTACGGCGGCGTGGAGACGTCGGCGATGACGCGCGACTTCGCACCGTCCACGCGCCAGAAGACGACGCGCGAGATGGTCCCGTCGGGGTCGGAGGCGCTGGCCTCGAGCGGGACGTTGGCATACGGGGCAAACGGTGTGGTGACCGGGGCCACCCACGAGACGTTCGGGCGCAGGTTGCCGCTGGTGGGCTCCTGGCTGGATACGGCCCCCGACGCGAGAGCAACGGCGACGAGAGCGAGAAGAGCGCGCTGGCGCATGGCAGACCTCCAGTGTCTGGAGGTGGAGAGGCAGGAAGGGCGCCGATATTACCAGCCCGTCTCCGGCATCGACCGGGGCGAGGGCGTAGAATGGCCGCCGAGGAGGCGGTGATGAGGCGTACCGGCACAATCCTGCGTACGGGCATCCTGGTTGCGGCGGCGGCTCTGGTTCTGTCCTGGGCCTCGGTGGGCGCGCGGCAGGGCGGCGCCGCGGTCCCGATTGACGCCGATGACATCGGTGGGACCGTCAGCGGCCCGCGCGGCCCCGAAGCCGGCGTCTGGGTGATCGCCGAGACGGCCGACCTGCCGACGCGTTTCTCCCGCACGGTCGTGACCGACGACCGGGGGCGCTATCTGATTCCTGACCTTCCGAAGGCGAAGTATCGCGTCTGGGTGCGCGGCTACGGCCTGGTGGACTCCCCGCGCGTCGAGGCGACGCCCGGGAAGGTGCTCAATCTGGCCGCGGTGCCGGCTCCATCCCCGAAGGTGGCCGCGCAGATCTATCCGGCGGGCTACTGGTTTGCGCTGATGCGTCCGCCGGAAGCGACCGAGTTCCCCGGCACGGGCGGGAACGCCGTGCCGTCGCAGTTCAAGACGCAGGCCGAGTGGCTGCGGATGGTGAAGTCCGGCAACTGCGAGTCGTGCCATCAACTCGGCACGAAGGGTACGCGCGAGATCCCCGCCGCGCTCGGGACGTTCCCCTCCTCGACGGCGGCCTGGGATCGACGGCTGCTCTCAGGTCAGGCCGGTGGCCAGATGGCCAACCTCCTCAACGTGCTCGGCCGCCCGCGGG
>CAYNUO010000031.1:0-1095 GCA_964400405.1 uncultured Bifidobacteriaceae bacterium
TCCTCGATGGCGCGCGTGGTTTCCGGGTGCTCCTTCAGGAACTGCTTGACGTTCTCGCGGCCCTGCCCGAGACGCTCACCGCCGTAGGAGAACCAGGCGCCCGTCTTCTCGACGATGCGCTTGTCCACGGCGAGGTCGAGAAGATCGCCTTCCCTCGAAATGCCCTCGCCATACATCACGTCGAACTCGGCCTCGCGGAACGGGGGGGCGACCTTGTTCTTCACGATCTTCACGCGCGTCCGGCCGCCCACGACGGCGTCGCCATCCTTGATGGCCGCGATGCGGCGGATGTCGATGCGGACCGACGAGTAGAACTTCAGCGCGCGGCCGCCCGTGGTGGTTTCCGGGTTGCCGAACATCACGCCGATCTTCTCGCGGAGCTGGTTGATGAAGATGAGGCAGGTCTTGGACTTGGAGACGACGCCCGTGAGCTTCCGCAACGCCTGCGACATCAGGCGGGCCTGGAGACCCATCTGGGCATCGCCCATCTCGCCTTCGATTTCCGCCTTCGGCACGAGTGCGGCGACCGAGTCCACGACCACGACGTCCACGCCGCCCGAGCGCACCAGCACCTCCACGATCTCGAGTGCCTGCTCGCCGTTGTCCGGCTGGGACACCAGAAGGTTGTCCAGGTCCACACCCAGCTTCTGGGCATAGACCGCGTCCAGCGCGTGTTCCGCGTCCACGAACGCGGCCATGCCCCCGTTCTTCTGTGCCTGCGCGATGACCTGGAGCGCCAGCGTGGTCTTGCCGGACGATTCCGGCCCGTAGACCTCGACGACGCGGCCGCGCGGGACGCCGCCCACGCCGAGCGCGTAGTCGATGCTGATGGCGCCCGTGGAGATGACCTCGATCGGGGCAATGGCGCCCGTCTGGCCGAGCCGCATGATCGACCCTTTGCCGAACTGCTTTTCAATCTGGCCGACAGCGATGTCGAGGGCTTTGGCGCGTTCCTTCAGGTCGTCAACGGGCATCGGAATCTCCTTGGGCGCGGGGTTGGGCGCGCTGGCCGTGATGGTGGCAGACGCGAATGACAGCGCAGGTCACGGCCGGAAGTGATCCTAGAAACGTGCCGGGCGAAAGTCAAGCGAAGAT
>CAYNUO010000031.1:1195-9741 GCA_964400405.1 uncultured Bifidobacteriaceae bacterium
CGGCTGTCCTGCTGACCGGTGTCCATCCCTCCGCCCAGGGGCGGAGCAGTGACTGGTTGGCGTACGCGGCCGGGGGCGGCAGCCGGTACTCGCCGCTCGATCAGATCAATGCGTCCAATGTGGGCAAGCTGCAGGTCGCCTGGCGCACGTCCATGACACCGGACGAGATGCGCCAGCGCCTCGGCTCGACCAGCCCGGCGGCGGCGATGAGCCAGAACACGCCGCTCAAGGCCGGCAACTTCGTCTACATGAGCACGGGCGTGGGTGCGGTCGCGGCCGTGGACGCCGTGAGTGGTCGTCTCGCGTGGTTCGACCTCGTGCCCGAGTCCGTGCCGGGCAACCGCCGCAGGCTCGGCAATTCCACTCGCGGCATCGCCTACTGGAAGGGTGGCAAGGACGAGCGCATCTTCTCGATCACCGGTGATTATCTGGTCGCCCTGAACGCGAAGACCGGCGAGCGCGTCCGGACATTCGGCAAGGAAGGTGCGGTGGATCTGGTCGAAGGCTATGACCGCCCCGCGACCAGCTACACCGCCTCGATGCCTCTGGTCGTGAAGGATGTCGTCGTCATGGCGGGCATGGGCGGCCCGGTCGGCGACGGGTACAGCGAGAGCATACTGTCCGTCAAAGAGGGCTACCCGGGCGACGTGCGCGGCTACGACGCCCGCACGGGCAGGCTGCTCTGGACATTTCACACCGTGCCGCGTCCCGGCGAGTTCGGTAACGACACCTGGTTGAACAACTCATGGGCGTACACGGGCGACACCAACGTCTGGGCGCCGTTCACCGGTGACGACGAGCTGGGTTACGTCTACCTGCCGATCGGCACCCCGACGAGCGACTACTGGGGCGGCTTCCGGCCGGGCAACAACCTGTTCGCCGAGAGCATCGTGTGCCTCGACGTCCGCACCGGCAAGCGCGTGTGGCACTACCAGCTGATTCACCACGGCATCTGGGACTACGACGTCGCCACGGCCCCGGTCCTCGCCGACATCACCGTGGAGGGAAAGAAGATCAAGGCCGTGGCGCAGGTGACGAAGCACGGCTTTGCGTTCGTCTTCGACCGCGTGACCGGGAAGCCGGTGTGGCCGATCGAGGAGCGGCCCGTGCCGAAGGGCGACACGCCCGGCGAGTGGTACGCACCGACGCAGCCGTTCCCGACCAAGCCGCCGGCCTTCGACAAGCAGGGTGTGACCGACGACGACGTGATTGACTGGACGCCTGAACTGAAGAAGGAAGCGCTCGACATCATTCATCAGTACCGGTACGGGCCGCTCTTCACGCCGCCGTCCACGCTCAATGGTCCGGACGGCAAGCAGGGCACGATCCTGATACCCGGCAATGACGCGACGGCGTGGTACGCCCAGGGGTACGACCCGGATACGAACGTGCTGTACGTCTCCACCGGCAACTCGGCCCAGGTGATCAAGCTGGTGCCATCGACGAACCCGAAGTCGAACATTCCCTACGTCCGGAAGGATCTGGACCAGCTTCAGGGGCCGCGCGGCCTGCCGAGTCCCTTCAAGCCGCCCTACGGTCGCCTCACCGCGATCGACTTGAACAAGGGAGAGATTCTGTGGACGGCGGTCAACGGTGACGGCCCGCGCAACCATCCGGCCATCAAGCACCTCAACCTGCCGCCGATGGGCGCCGGCGGGCGCGCCGCGCCGCTGGTCACCAGGTCCCTGCTCTTCATCGGTGAAGGGCGCATGGGAGGGAAGTGGTTCCGGGCGTTCGACAAGACGACCGGCAAGGTCGTGTGGGAGACGGAGTTGCCCGCCGGAACGACCGCCGCGCCGATGAGCTATATGGCCAACGGCAAGCAGTACATCGTGATGGCGATCGGCGGGAACATCCGTGCCGAGCTGATCGCGTTCGCGCTGCCGTAGGCGTACTGATGCCCCGCGCGGGCTCTCAGGCGCGCTCGACGGCCAGCGCGACGCCGTTGCCGCCGCCCAGGCAGAGCGTGGCGATACCCCGCCTCAGGCCGCGCGCCTGGAGTGCGTAGAGCAGCGTCGTCAGCACGCGCGAGCCGCTCGAGCCGATCGCATGGCCAAGCGCGACCGCGCCGCCGTTGACGTTCACGCGCGCGGCGTCGATGCCGAGCTCGCGGATGACGGCCACGGCCTGCACGGCGAAGGCCTCATTGATCTCGAACAGGTCGACGTCAGCCAGATTCCAGCCGGCCTTCGCGGCGACGCGGCGGACCGCCTCGACCGGCGTCATCAGCACGTACTTCGGCGCGAGGCCGCTCGTGGCCTGCGCGACCACCCGCGCCAGCGGCGTCACGCCCTCGCGTGCGGCGCGCGCCTCGGACATGACCACGAGCGCGGAGGCGCCGTCGTTGACCGGCGGGGCGTTACCCGCGGTCACGGTGCCGTCCGCGACGAACGCCGGCCGCAGCGCGGCCAGCCCGGCCGGCGTCGTGTCGGCGCGGATCGACTCGTCGCGATCGATCACGATGTCGTCGCCCTTCTTCTGCGGAATCCGGACAGGGAAGAGCTCGCCCGCGAACCGTCCGGCCGCCGTCGCCTCTGCGGCCTTGCGGTGACTCTCAGCGGCGAACGCGTCCTGCTCGGTCCGGCCGACCTGAAACTCGGCCGCGACCACTTCGCCGGCATGGCCCATGTGCTTCTGCTCGAAGCTGCACCAGAGGCCGTCGTTGATCATCGAATCGATCACCTGTCCGTTGCCCATCCGCAGGCCCTCGCGCGCCCGGTCGAGCAGATATGGACAGTTGCTCATCGACTCCATGCCGCCGGCCACGGCGATTTCCATGTCGCCCGTCGCGATGCCCTGCGCGGCGAGCATCACGGCCTTCAGACCCGAGCCGCAGACCTTGTTGATGGTGAGCGCCCCGACCGACTCCGAAAGCCCGCCCCGCAGCGCCGCCTGACGCGCCGGCGCCTGGCCGAGCCCGGCGGAAACCACATTCCCGAGAATGCACTCCTCGACGGAATCCGGCTCGATACCCGCGCGCCGGACCGCCTCCCGCACGGCGATGGCGCCGAGTTCCGGCGCGGTAAACGACTTCAGGCCTCCGAGGAACTTGCCGGTCGGTGTGCGGACAGCTGAGACGATGACGGCACTCTGCATGCCTGAATTGTACCGGGCGCTGCCTGGCGCCCGGGCGTTCCTGGCGGGCAAACTACCGGATTACAGGGATTGGAGCCTCGTCGGCCAACACGGACAATCTGGGGGCTCGTCCGAGGAGGATGCATCGTATGAATCGACGTACGTCAGGAAAACTCGCCGCCGCGCTGTTCGTAGCGTCGGCGTCTGTATGGGGAGGTCTCTACGCTGGGCAGCAGGATGCCGGCGTGGCGATCGATGCCGACGATATCGGCGGCGTGGTCACCAGTGCGAAGGGGCCCGAGGCCGGTGTCTGGGTGATCGCCGAAACCAACGATCTGCCCACACGCTTCATCCGGAGCGTCGTGACCGATGACCGGGGACGTTACGTGCTACCCGATCTTCCGAAGGCCACTTACGACATCTTCGTGCGCGGCTACGGCCTGGTGGATTCGCCGCGCGTCAAGGGCGGTCCGGGGAAGAAACTGAACCTGACCGCGGTCGTCGCGCCAAACGCCCAGGCGGCGGCGGCCTACTACCCGGCCAATTACTGGGCGTCGTTGCTCAAGATTCCGGCGGAGTCCGAGTTCAAGGGTTCGGCGGAAGCGCGCGGGATCTCGGTCGACGAGTTGCGCGTCTCCCCACCGGCCAAGAACCAGAAGGAGTTCGTGGGCATTCTGACAACCAACGGGTGCGCGACCTGCCACCAGCTGGGCACGAAGACCACGCGTGAGATGCCGCGTGGCGGTGGACCGTTCAGCGACGCGAAGCAGGCGTGGGACACGCGTGTGCAGTTCGGGCAGAGCGGCGCGTTCATGACCAGCCAGTTCTCGCAGCTGCACTCCCGTCCGCGCGCGCTCGCCATGTTTGCCGACTGGACCGATCGGATCCAGAAGGGCGAGGTGCCGGCGCAGCCGCCGCGGCCGTCGGGCATCGAACGCAACATCGTCATGACGTCGTGGGCCTGGGGCGGCCCGGGCGAGTTCGTGCACGATGAAATCGCGACCGACGAACGGAACCCCACGCTCAATGCGAACGGCCCGCTGTACGGCACGATGGAGTTCAGTGGCGACACGCTGATCCTCGATCCGGTGACCAATACGGCCTCGCGCATGAATCTTCCGCTGATCGATGACAACAACAAGCCGCCGCTGGCGTGGAATCGCTCGGTCCTGAAGCCGTCGCCGTACTGGGGTGAGGAGATCTTCTGGAACAGCCGGACCGTTCCGCACAACCCGATGATGGACGAGAAGGGCCGCGTGTGGTTCACGGCCGCCGTTCGTGGGCCGGCGAACCCGGCGTGGTGCGACGAGCTGCCCTCGGCCAAGTATTCGAAGCTCAAGCGCTCGGGACGTCACCTGACGGTCTACGACCCGAAGACCAAGAAGTCCACGCCGATCGACACCTGCTTCAGCACGCACCATATCGAGATCGCCTTCGATAAGGACAGCACGGTGTGGGTGAACAGCGGTGGCTACTTCAAGATCAAGGTGTGGGACGAGACGGGCGACATCAAGAAGGCCCAGGGCTGGGTGCCGTTCATCGTCGACACCAACGGCAACGGCAAGCAGGACGCCTACGTCGGCGTGAATGACCCTGTCGATCCGGCGAAGGACAAGCTGGTCGACGGCGGCGGGTACGACGTGTCGGCCAGCCCGCTCGACAACTCCATCTGGTTCGCGGAGGCGGGAACGCCCGGACGTCTCTACCGCGTTGCCCCGGGTGCGAATCCCCCGGAGACGGCCCTGACCGAGGTCTACGAGGTGACCGACAAGGACGGCGCGCACACAGTGCGCGGCGGCCCGGAGCTGGACAAGAACGGCGTGGCCTGGATGGGTCTGGGCAGCGGCCATATGGCCAGCTTCGATCGGCGCAAGTGCAAGGTGCTCAACGGGCCGAAGGCGGCGACCGGCACGCATTGCCCCGAGGGCTGGACGGTCTATCGGATGTCCGGGCCTCGATTCCAGGGGACCGACGGCTGGGCCGACGCGCACTATCTGTCGTGGGTGGATCCGTTCAACACGTCGGGCCTCGGCGAGAACACGCCGTTCACGACGGGTAGCAACTCGGACTCGCTCATCGCGATGTTGCCCGGCGGCAAGTTCGTCAACTTCCGCGTGCCCTATCCGATGGGCTTCCTCCCGAAGGGGATGGATGGTCGTATCGATGACCCCAAGGGTGGATGGAAGGGCCGCGGCATCTATTCCGTCTATGGCGGCCAGGTGATGTGGCACCAGGAAGGCGGCAAGGGCGAGACCTCGAAGGTCGTGAAGTTCCAGGTGCGGCCGAACCCGCTCGCGAAGTAAGCGCGTCCACGCATCCGCTGGCGCCTGGCGTCAGCGGATGACGACGTCGAACCCGGCGACGACGCCATCTCCGAGGATCCGCGCGAGGCGGTTCCGGATGATGGCCGTCGCCTTTTCTATTTCCCGCCGCCACGCGGCGTTCTCCGTCGTGACCCGCAGGATCTTGCCGTGCAGCGAGACGGTAGTCACCTTGGCCAGCGCCGGCCCGACCACGTGCCGCCATGCAAACTCCACCTTCTCCGGCGTGAGCGGCGCCTGGCGGATCACGAACTCGACGGACGCGGGCACGAGCTGGGAGACAGGAATCATGGCGGCGGTGCGCAGCGGGCCCGGCAGGGACGCCGCTCCGCGGTAGTCTACGGCATGGACATGCCGCGGGTGCTGCTCGCGTCCGCGTCGCCCCGGCGCGCGGAACTGCTGACGGGCGCCGGGATCGCCTTCGACGTGGCGCCGGCGGACGTCGATGAGACCCGGTGGCCGGATGAAGCGCCCGGCGCGTACTGCGAACGCCTGGCACGGGCGAAGGCGCTGGCCGTCGCGGCGCGGGCGCCCGAGCGGGTCGTCGTCGCGGCGGACACGATCGTCGTCGTGGGCGCCGAGGTCTTCGGGAAGCCCGTCGACGCCTCGGACGCCCGCCGGATGCTCGAGGCCCTCTCCGGCCGGACCCATGAGGTGCTGACGGGGCTGGCTCTCGCGGCCGGCGGTGCGGTCAGGACGGTGGTGGAGCGGACCGCGGTGGAGTTTGCGCCGCTGGCGGAGGCTGAAATCGCCTGGTACGTGGCAACAGGGGAGCCGATGGACAAGGCCGGCGCCTACGCGATCCAGGGGCGGGCGTCGCGGTTTGTCGCGCGGATTCAGGGTTCCTACTCGAACGTGGTGGGGCTGCCGGTGGCCACGGTCTATCGCCTGCTTCGTGACATTGACCCTCGGTAGTTGGCGGGCTATTCTGAGGTAGCGGTTCGACGCGGAAAGCCCCATTTATGAGCCAAAAGAGTGTTCGTCTCGGGATCACCGGTCTGGTGCTGGCGCTCGCCTTCGGGGGTTTGCTCTATTCCACCCTCAGCGAAGGCACGGAGTACTACAAGCACGTCGACGAGGTGATGGTGAATCCGGAGGCGTGGCGCGGGAAGCCGCTCCAGCTCCACGGGTTTGCGCAGGAGATCGGCCGCAAGGCGGATTCCCTGGAATACCGCTTCGACGTCCAGAGCAACGGCAGCACCGTGAAGGCCTTCTACACGGGTGTGGTGCCGGACACCTTCAAGAACGGCTCGGAGGTCGTCCTGAAGGGGACGCTCGGGCCGGACGGCTTCCATGTGAAGCCGGACGGCGTCATGGCGAAGTGCCCGTCGAAGTACGACGCGGCGCCCGTCGTGGGCTCGAAGCCCACAGTCTGAAGTAACCCGGTTCGCCGGACCGGCGTTCCGCGAAGAGGTCACCTGCGATGCCATCCCTTGGCTCATTCCTGCTGCTCTTCGCGTTCGTGATCTGCGCGTACGCGATTGCCGCGTCCGTGGCGGGCGCGCGTCGCCGGTCCAACCGCCTGATCGAGTCGGGCATCGGCGCCTTCTACCTGATGACGGCCGTCATGACGGTCGCGTCGGTGGTCATCATCCACGCCTTCGTCACCGGCGACTATTCCATCAAGTACGTCCAGCACTACTCGGACTCGGTCCAGCCGCTCTTCTACAAGATCACGTCCTACTGGGGCGGCCTGGACGGCTCGATCATGTTCTGGGTGTTCATGCTGTCGATCTTCGGCAGCGTGGCCATCTTCAGGAACCGGCAGCGGCACCGCGAACTGATCCCGTACGTCGTGGCGATCATCGCCGGCGTCGAGATGTTCTTTCTCTTCCTCACGATCATTCACAACAACCCGTTCTCGACCTACCTGACCGAAACGCCGACCGACGGCGCGGGGCTCAACCCGCTGCTCCAGAACTTCTACATGGCGATCCATCCGCCGACCATGTATCTCGGCTTCGTCGGGCTGACGATCCCGTATGCGTTCGGCATGGCCGCGACCATCACCGGCTACCTCGACGACTCGTGGCTGCGGGCCGTGCGCCGCTGGACGATGCTGAGCTGGTTCTGCCTGTCGTTCGGCCTGACGCTCGGCATGATCTGGGCGTACGAGGAACTCGGCTGGGGCGGCTTCTGGGGCTGGGACCCGGTCGAGAACGCCGGCTCGCTGCCGTGGTTCACGGCCACGGCGTTCCTGCATTCGGTGATGGTCCAGGAGCGCCGCGGCATGCTGCGCGTCTGGAACGTCTCGCTCGTGACGCTGACGTTCTTCCTGACGATCTTCGGCACCTTCATGACCCGCACGGGTGTCGTCCAGTCGGTGCACGCGTTCGGCGAGAGCGATGAGCTGATGCGGCTCTTCAGCATCTTCATGGTGACGATCCTGGTGTTCAGCTTCTCGTGGATCATCTACCGCCTGCCGCTGCTGAAGGCGCGCAACGAGCTGGAGTCCTGGATGTCGCGTGAGGCGGCGTTCCTGGCCAACAACTGGATCCTCGTCTTCGCGGCGTTCTTCATCCTCTTCGCAACGATGTTCCCGACGATCGCCGAGGCGGTCAACGGCGAACGGCTGACGGTGGGGCCGCCGTTCTTCAACAAGTGGATGGTGCCGCTTGGCCTCATGCTGCTGTTCCTCACGGGCTACGGCCCGCTGCTGGCCTGGCGCAAGACCACGCTGCCGAGCCTGCGCATGCAGTTCCTCGTTCCGACCGCGAGCGCGCTCATCGTGGGTGGAGCCGTCGTGGCGATGGGCGTGCGCGTCTGGAGCTCCGGCCTGTGCTTTGCGCTGTCCGGCTTCGTGTTCGGCACGATCGCGCAGGAGTTCTGGCGCGGCGCGCGCGTGCGGCAGGGCAATACCGGCACGGACATCTTCACGGCGCTCGTCGGCCTGGTCTCACGGAACAAGCGGCGCTACGGCGGCTACATGGTGCACGTCGGCATCACGTTGATGTTCCTCGGCTTTGCCGGTGCGGGCTTCCAGCAGGAAGAGACCGTGCTGCTGAAGCCGGGGCAGTCCGCGACGCTTGGCGCCTACACCGTGACGATGGACAAGCTGTCGGTGACCGACGACGGCCAGAAGCAGATGACCACGTCGCACGTCACGGTCACGAAGGACGGCCAGCCGTTCGCGAAGATGTATCCCGCGCG
>CAYNUO010000031.1:9841-11100 GCA_964400405.1 uncultured Bifidobacteriaceae bacterium
GGCGCGGCAACGGCCGGTGCCGTGCTCCTTGCGCTGATGCTCGGCGGCCAGGCGCTCGCTGCCCAGGAGCCGGCGGCGCCGGCGACCGGCGCGGGCGACCACGTCTCGGTGCCGGGTGCCTTCGTGCCGTCGAAGAACGCTCTGGAAGAGGAACTCCGGCACGAAATGGCCTGCACGTGCGGGACGTGTGGTCACGAGCCGCTGACGAAGTGCACCTGCAGCCAGGCCGACGCGATGCGGACGGAGCTGCGCGGCGAAATCGATGCAGGCAAATCGAAGCAGGAGATCATCGACCACTTCATCGGGGTGTATGGCGGCACGCAGTTTCTCGGTGCGCCGGTGGACAAGGGCTTCAACCGCCTGGCGTGGCTGCTGCCGTACGTGGTCGGCGGCATCGGCCTCGTGACGGTGACGGCCGTGGCCCGGAAGTGGACCCGCCCGGCCAGCGAACCCGCAACCACTCCCGCACCCGTGGACGCTTCCCTGAACGACCGCCTCGACGATGAGCTCCGAGACCTCGACTGATTCGCTGAAGACGGACGCCTTCCAGGCTGACTCGTTCCAGCCGTGGCAGTTCTTCATGCTGGCCGGCCTGGCCGGGGCCACCGTACTCGTCTTTCTCGCCGTCTTCGTCTGGAAGGTCGACCGTCCGGCCGCGGTGCTGCTGAGTCTGTCGGTTGGCGCGGCGGCGTACGCGGGTTACGCCGCCTGGCGGACTGCCGCGCCGCTCTCCGGTGACGAGGGCGATTCGACGCCGGTCTCCGTGGCGGGCCGCGCCCGCGCCACGCTCGAGCGGGAGAAGCTGCTGACGCTCCGGGCCATCAAGGACCTCGATTTCGACAAGGCCATGAAGAAGGTGTCCGAGCAGGACCACGCCGAGATGACCGGCCGGCTGCGGCTCCGCGCGGCCGGGCTGATCCGCCAGCTCGATTCCACGGTGAGCTTCAGGGACACGATCGACCGCGAAGTGGCGCGGCGTCAGGCCGCCGTTGCGCCATGCGCGGCGTGCGGTAACGGGAACGACGCCGACGCGAAGTTCTGCAAGTCGTGCGGCGCGGCGCTGGCGGAGCGCGCATGACGCGCCGCCTCGTCGTCCTCCTGCTGGCGCTCGGCGCCCTCGCCTCGAACGCAGCGGCTCAGATCAACATGCCCGACCCGTCGATGATCAACGGGAGGGCGCTGCCGGCGCCCGAACTGCCCGATGGCACCGTGTCGGTGCGCACGGTCAGGGAAACCGTCGGCAACAACATCACCGGGCA
>CAYNUO010000031.1:11200-34787 GCA_964400405.1 uncultured Bifidobacteriaceae bacterium
TTCGGCGGCGACTCGCGCGTGCTGATGGAGTTCCGCGACGACGAACTGCGCGTGTTCTACATCCTCGAGATCGTGAACAACGCTCGTGCGCGGGTGGACATCGGCGGGCCGCTCATCATCGAGCTGCCCGACGACGCGGAGCAGGCCACGCTCCTCGACGGCTCCACGAAGACGGCATCCGTCGACGGCACGCGCGTGCGTGTCGCCGGACCGTTCGCGGCCGGTTCGACGCCGCTGCAGATTGCGTTCGCGCTGCCGTCCACCGGCGCCACGCGGACCATCACCCAGACCTGGCCGGTCCGCCTGGAGCAGGTGATGACGATGGTGCAGAAGGTGCCGAACCTGCAGGTCAGCTCGCCGCAGCTGGTCGAGAAGGACGAGGCGCGGGCGCAGAACGGTACGCCGTTCATCCTCGGCGGCGGACCGGGCATCCCCGCCGGCGGCACGACGGCGATCACGCTGACCGGCCTGCCGGTGCCTCCTGTGTGGCCGCGTAACGTCGCGCTCTCGCTGGCGGCCGCGATTCTGCTTGGCGGGGCCTGGTTCGCCTGGAGTGGCGCGACCGGAACGTCCGTGGATGCGCGCAAGCTCGCGGAGCGCCGCGAATCGCTGCTCGGCGAGCTGGTGCGGCTGGACGAGCAGCACCGGGCGGGGCGCATCGACGGGTCGAAGTACGCCGCGCGCCGCCACAAGCTGGTCGGCGACCTCGAACGCGTCTACGGCGAGCTGGACGGCGTCCCGGGCGGCGCGTGAGTTCGTTCGACTCCCTGGCCGTCGCTGACCTCACGCGGCACTTCGGGCGCCGGCGCGCGCTCTCCGGCGTCACCTTCCAGGCGTCAGCCGGTTCGATCCTCGGCCTGCTCGGTCCCAACGGGGCGGGGAAGTCCACGCTCCTCGCGATGCTGGCCACGTTGCTGCAGCCGACCTCCGGCTCGATCCGGTACGGGTCGCTCGCGACGATCGCCGGTGGCGCCGGCATCAGTGGCGCGTCCGCGTCGGCTCTGCGCGCGGCCATCGGGATGCTCGGCCACGACCTGTATCTCTATCCCGAGCTGACGGCGCAGGAGAACCTGTCGTTCTTCGCGGGGCTCTATGGCGCGGCGGACCCGTCGGCCGACGCGATGCAGGCGCTGGACCGCGCGCGTCTTGCCGACCGCGCGCATGACCAGGTCGGCAGCTTTTCCCGCGGCATGCGGCAGCGCGTCGCCCTGGAACGCGCGCTCATCCACGACCCGCGCCTGGTGCTCCTCGACGAGCCCTTCACCGGTCTGGACGCGCGGTCGGTGGCGGCGCTGACAGCCCGGCTCCGCGAGCTGCGCGCCGAGGGCCGCATCATCCTGCTGGCCACGCACGACCTCGACCTCGCCGAAGGGCTGTTCGATCAGGCGGTCTTCATTCGCGACGGGCGCATGGTCGAGCTGACGAGCCAGCCGCAGGCGCTGCGCACGCTGTATCACGCGGTCATGGAGCAGCCGCGCGCATGAGCCGTTTCTTGCGCGTGGCCGGCCTCGTGCTCCGGAAGGACCTGACGGTCGAGATGCGGAGCCTCGAGATCGTCTCGACGTCGCTCTTCTTCGCCGTGTCGTGCGTCCTCTTCTTCGCCGTCGCGTTCGTGCAGGAGGGCAGGGCGCTGGATGGCGCGGCGGCCGGCATCCTCTGGATCGCGGTGGCGTTCGCCGGCACGCTGGCCCTCGGCCGCACGTTCGAGCGCGAACGGCAGGCGGAGACGCTGCGGGCGCTGCTGCTGGCGCCGGCGGACCGCCCGGCCATCTACGTCGGCAAGCTCCTGGGGATCATCGCGCTGCTGCTGGTGACGGAGGCCGTCCTGCTGCCGCTCATCGCGTACCTGTTCCAGGCCGGGCTGTTCGCGCATCCGTTCTGGCTCGCGGCGGTGCTGCTGGCCGGTACCGTCGGCTACTGCGCCGTCGGAACGCTGTTCGCCGCGATGCTCGTGCGGGCCCGCAGCCGCGATGTGCTGCTGCCCATCCTGTTGTATCCCATTACGATTCCGGTCATCATTGCCGGCGTTCGCGCGGTCGCGACGCTGACGGCGCCGGAGTTCGACGTGGCGCTCGCGCGCTTCTGGCTCTCGCTGATGGCGGCCTACGACGTGGTGTTCGTCACACTCGCGCTGTGGTCCTTCGAACCCCTGATGACGGACTAGGCAGGAACGCACACATGCCCAAGTGGTTTACGCCCGCCTCGGTGATCTGCGCGCTGATGTTCGCGATCTCGCCGCTGCTGATCGCCAACGCGCCCTTCGAGTCGACGATGGGCATGGTGCAGAAGATTTCCTACTACCACATGCCGGCGGCCTGGATCTTCCTCATCGCCGGCGTGGTCTGTGGCGTGGCGAGCGTGCGGTATCTCTTCAAGGGGGACCTGCGGCAGGACCATCTGGCGCAGGCCGCCGCGGAGCTCGTGGTGCTCTTCGGTGCGCTGGCGCTCGTGACCGGGCCGCTCTGGGCGCGCAAGGCGTGGGGCGTGTGGTGGCAGTGGGACGTCCGGCTGACGTCGAGCCTGATGGGCTGGATGGTCTCGGTGGCCTACATTCTCGTGCGCAAGTACGGCGGCCCGGGCTCGGACAAGCTCGCGGCGGGCCTGGCGCTCTTCGGCATGGCGAACGTGCCGTTCATCTACATCTCGGTCAACTACTGGCGGACGATCCACCCGAAGACGACGGTGGTGCCGAAGCTGCCGCTCGAGATGGGGATTCCGTTCTGGTTCTGCGTGGTGGCGTTCCTGCTGCTGTTCACGCTGCTGCTGCGGCTGCGCGTGCGGCTGGAAGAGCAGCGCGCGCGCGTCGACAATCTTTACCTTGCCCTGGACTGATCCGATGATGACCCTTCTTCGACGTGTCGCCCCGATGCTCGCCCTTGCCGGGCTGCTGTGCCAGGCCCCCGCGGTGCTGGCCCAGGCGCCCGCTCCTGTTCCCGAGCAGCTCGACGAGTTCGTGCCGATCGATCAGCTGCCGCAGCAGGAGCAGATTCCCGCGGCGAACCTGCTGATTCCGGCCTACGCGTTCGTGTGGGTGGCGGTGCTGCTCTACGTCGTCTCCGTTTCGCGCCGCCTCGGCGCCGTGCAGCGCGACGTCGAGCGGCTCGAAGCCGACCTGAAGACGCGCAAGTAGCGACATGCCGACGGCCGCGCATTTCATCTACATCCCCGGCATGTTGCTGCTGGGCGTCGTGATCGGATGGATTCTGGGATCACGTGCAGCCGCGGACGCCCACGCCGCCGACGCAAAGCGCCGTGAGGCGCGCGCGGCACGCGACCGCGAACGGCAGGCCTAGCACCGCGGGCCGCCAGTCCCTCCCGTACCGCCCGGGTCAGCGCGGACCTGGACCGATCCTCGATATCAGAATGGAGGGCAGCCCGGCGGCGCCCATCTTGCTCCGCGTCAGCGCGGCGTCGTACTCGACGCGGTGCAGCGTACACGTGTTGGTGGTCGTGTCGACGATGGCGAACGCCGCGCGCCAGTCGCCGTCGCGTGGCTGGCCCACCGCACCGGGATTGATCAGCCACCGGTCCGTCTGTCCCAGGTCCAGCGCGAACGGTGCCCGCCCCGCCGGGCCTGAGAGGCGTGCCCGGCCCGGTGCGCAGGCAAAGACCGACGCGACGTGCGTGTGGCCGAACAGGCATACGCGCCGGCTGGCGGCTTCGCCGGCCCGGACGGCGTCGGCCGGCGAGGCCACGTAGTGGTCCTCGTCGAACGGCGCCCCGTGGCAGATCTCGACGTCAGCGTCGACGGCCACCGGCCCCGTCGTCAGTGCCGTCAGCGCCGCGCGGGACGCTGGCGTCAACTGCGCGGCGGTCCAGCGGATCGCCGCCCGGGCGTGCGGGTTGAAGTCCGCGTCCGAGGTCAGGCCGGCCGCGACGCGGTCGTGATTGCCGCGGATGATCGTCGTGTCCGCACGCGTCAGCAGCCGGTCCAGAACGGCATTCGGATCCGGGCCGTAGCCGACCAGGTCGCCCAGCACGAGCGTGCGATCAGAGCCCAGCCCGGCCGCGGAGGCCAGCACGGCCTCGGTGGCTTCGAGATTGGCGTGGAGGTCGCTCAGAACGAGATAGCGCACGATGGAGCCTGGCTCAGTTTAGTAGCCGATCCACTCCAGCAGGCGCTCGACGACCTCGTGGAGCGGGCGCGTGGCGTCGATCCGCACATGCGCGAGCTGGTAGGCGGCCTGCCGGCGCAGATAGAGCTGCTCGAGCTGGGCCCGGTCGGCCGCGAGCGGCCTCCGGCCGTCCTGCGGGACGCGTTCGATGACTTTCGCCAGCGGCAGATCGAGCCACGCCACGGCCCCCGCGGCCAGCATGGTCGCGCGGTTGTCGGCATCCACGAACGTGCCGCCACCGGTCGCGACCACCACCTCGCGGGTGCCGGCCAGGTCGGCCACGACCTGCCGCTCGACCTGGCGGAAATAGGCTTCACCGCTCTGCGCGAAGATCGTGGCGACCGACCGGCGCTCGCGCGCCTCGATCAGGTCGTCGATGTCCTCGGCCCGCCAGCCCAGCCGGCGGCCGAGCGCGCGGGCGACCGTGGACTTCCCGGCGCCCATGAAGCCGACCAGATAGATCGACGTCGCTTTCACGCCCGCAGCGAGTCGAGGATGGAGAAGAACTCCGGGTAGGACACGGCGGCGGCGCCGGCGTCCTCGATTGTCGAGGGACCGGAGGCGCCGAGCGCCGCGATCGAGAAGGCCATCGCCAGGCGGTGGTCGCCCAGGGCGTCTGCCGTGCCGCCGCTCAGGCGCCCGCCGCGCACGTGGAAGCCGTCCGGCCGTTCGTCGATGGAGGCGCCGAGGCGCCGCAGGCCATCGGCCAGCGACGTGATGCGGTCGCTTTCCTTGACGCGCAGCTCCGCCGCGCCGCTGACGACCAGTTCGCCGCCGAGCGCCGCGAGGGCGGCCAGCACGGGCAGTTCGTCGATGACGCCGGGCACTTCGTCCGGCACGATCTCGGTGGCCGCAAAGCCGCCGTGGCGCACGCGGATGGTGCCGACGGGTTCGGCCGCGTTGCTCGCCGACGGCACGACGTCGATCGTGGCACCCATCCGGCGCAGGACGCCGATGATGGCCGTTCTCGACGGGTTGAGGCCGACGCCGTCGATCGTCACATCGGAGTCCGGCAGCGCGGCTGCGGCCACCATCCAGAAGGCTGCCGACGAGATGTCGCCGGGCACGGTGAGCTGGCGGCCCGTGAGGGTCTGCCCGCCGGCGACGGAAACGGTGGTGCCGGTGCGCTGGACCCGTACGCCGAAGGTCTCGAGCGCGAGCTCCGTGTGGTCGCGTGTGGCGATCGCCTCGGTGACGCTCGTCGTGCCCGGCGCGTGAAGTCCAGCCAGCAGGATGGCGCTCTTGACCTGTGCGCTCGGGACCTCGGTCGTGTAGTCGATCGGCGTCAGTGTGCGCGAGCCGGTGATCGCGAGCGGCGGGCGGCCGTCCTGCGAGGCGATCCGCGCGCCCATCCGCTCCAACGGCACGATGACACGGCGCATCGGGCGCCGGCTGAGCGACTCGTCCCCGCCGATGACGGTCGTGAATGGATGGGCCGCCAGAATCCCGGAGAGCATCCGCATGGTGGAGCCGGAGTTGCCGGCATCGAGCGGCCCGGCCGGCGCCTGGAGTCCCCCGAGACCCAGACCGTCGACCGTGACGCGGAGTCCTGTCCCGGTGGGAGAGGCCTGCTGGTGGATGCGCACGCCGAGACCGGCAAGGCAGCGCAGCGTGGAGGCGCAGTCGCCCCCGGTGGAATACCCGTCGATGGTGGTCGTGCCGGTGGCGAGGGCGCCGAGCAGAGCGTAGCGATGGGAAACGGACTTATCGCCGGGGAGCTGGAGGCGCCCGCGCACCCGTGCGGCCGGCTGGACCGTAACGGCGCGCGAGGACATGTCAGCGACTATAATCAAAGACCGGCTCGATGCATAACGGGAACTCCGTGCGGCTCGACTTCTGGAGCGACATCGACATGCTCGATCTCGTTCAGGTGGTCGGCGATCATCTCGGGCGCCAGGCAGGACTCGACGAAGAGGCTCTGCACTGGGTCAGCGTCGCGGTACGCGAATCGGTGACGAATGCGATTCGCCATGGCAATCGCTCGGACGCCGGTAAACGCGTGCACGTGGAGTTCACCTATCTCGGCGCGGGTGCGGGGCTGTCGATCCGCGTGCGCGACGAAGGGCCGGGCTTCGACCCCGAGTGTCTTCCGGACCCGCTCGCGCCGGAAAATCTCCTCAAGCCAAGCGGCCGCGGGATCTTCCTCATCAAGAGCTTCATGGACGAACTGGAACTGCGCCGGGCTCCCGAGGGTGGCATGGAGCTCGTCATGGTCAAGCGTCCCGCGTAGTGTCCGCCTTCCTCGACACGGCCCGCGACATCGTGTTGCGCGCCGGCGATATCCAGCTCGCCCGCCAGGCCTCCGGTTTTCGCATCGACAAGAAGGGCACGACCGATCTCGTCACCGAGGTCGACCTCGAATGTGAGCGGATGTGCCGCGCCGTGCTCGCGGAGCGTTTTCCGGACCACGACATCCTCGCGGAGGAGCTGGGCGGTTCTGCAGCGGGGAAGGCGGCGTCGCGCTTCCGCTGGATCTTCGACCCTGTGGACGGCACGACGAATTACGCGCACGGCCTGCCGATCTACTGCTCGTCGCTCGGACTGGAAGTGGACGGCGAGCTGACGGTCGGCGCGATCTACGACCCCAGCCGGCGTGAGCTGTTCACGGCGGAGCGCGGGCAGGGCGCGTGGCTGAACGGCGAGCGTCTGCAGGTCTCGTCGACGGCCAGCCTGATCGACGCGCTGCTCGTCACCGGCTTCCCCTATGACGTGACGCTGCGCAAGGACGAGCTGCTCGGCATCTTCGCCGCGTTTCTCGAAGCGACGCGCGCGGTCCGCCGGCTCGGCTCCGCCGCGATCGACCTCTGCTACGTCGCGGCCGGCCGGTTCGACGGATTCTGGGAGCAGCACCTCAAGCCGTGGGATGTGGCGGCCGGTGCGTTGATCGTCACCGAAGCCGGCGGGCGGATGACCCGGATGGATGGGTCGCCCTTCGACGTCGGCGCGGGGAGCCTGATCGCGTCAAACGGCGTGCTGCACCACGAGATGGTGCGCGTCGTCGAGCAGTTCTACGCTTCGCGCCGATAGTTCAGGCGGCGCTCAGCGGCGAGCCAGGGCCGGGGCGGTGCCGCGGCGGTAGAGCGTGACGCCGCCGCCCTCGCAGATGGCGGTCATGCCGGTCGCGAAGGCGGGTTCGGCCAGGATGCGCTGCGCGAGCACATCGCCACCCTCCGATTGCTCTTCGACCAGCATCCAGCCGGCCACGGCGGCCGGGCCACGGGCGAGCGCCAGCTCCCAGATCACGCCGTTGCCCTCGTTGATGAAGTCGGAGAGCTGGAACCCTTCGGCGGACAGCTCCTGCATGTAATGCGCGAGCGAGCCCATGCTGGCCAGCACCAGCTCGCCGTGATAGGCCGGGGCCAGGCACGCTGTCACGCGCTGCCGTTCACGCGAGGCCGGGCGGTCCCACTGGGCCTCCGTCACCATGGGTGCCCGGGCGGAGAGCGGCGGCGTCTGCAGGCCGGCTGCGGCGACGACGGCCAGCGGGACAGCCCACCCGGCGCGCCGCATCCAGCGTGCGCGGCTGGCCCAGCCGAGGCCGAGCCCCGTGGTCAGCGCCAGCGCGGCCGCGGTCGGCACCATGTAGCGGATACGGAAGGGGTGACCCTGGTAGAAGGCCAGGATCGCCAGCGCCGCGGCGGCCAGCGGCGCCAGCGTCACGAGGGCGGCGGCGTCCGCCCGCTTCCAGAGCGCCCGCACGAGAATCCAGGCGGCGGCCAGCAGGCCGGCGTTGGTGACGACGGACCCGCCGAGTTGGGTGGCGCCCCAGACGACCGACATCACGTCGTACCACGGCCGGTGGAGCAGGGCCGGGTCCGGCACGAAGAATCCCGAGCTGACGAACCAGGCGCCGACCGTGATGCGGCTGTTGACGAGAAACAGCAGAGCGGCGCCGGCCGGCCAGGCCGCGAGCGTCACCATCCGGCGCAGCACGGCGACTGGAGCCGCGCCTCCGCGCCACCAGGCCACGCCCGCCAACCCGGTCAGCGCGGCGATGGCCGGCCAGGCCTCGTAGCGGGTCCACGCCGCGGCCGCGAGCGTGATGCCCAGCCGCAGCGGGAGCCGCTCGCCACCCGACGCGATCCACGCATGCGTATCCGCCACGGCGAAGAACACGAGGCCCAGCAGCAGCGGCTCGGTCATCGGCGTCGCGCCGAGGTAGAGCAGGTTCGGGTTCAGCGCGAGCAGGGCGGCTCCGGCGCACGCGCCGGCCGCGGATCCCGTGACGGTCAGGATCAGCCGGGCCGTGGCCGCAACGGCCAGCGCGACGCCCGCCATCGACAGGATCGACGCCGAAAGACCCGTGCGGTACAGCACGTCGGCCTGCACGGGAATCATGTTGAGCAGGTGCGGCAGCGGCAGCCAGACGGCGCCGATCTGTTTCCAGCCGGGCGTCAGCGAATCGAAGACGCGGCGCGCGACGACCAGGTGGCCCTTGGTGTCGTAGTGGCTGAGGATCAGGTCCTGTCCGGAGTACCACCACCACGCGGCCAGACTCGCCGCTGCGCTCAGCGCCGCCAGCACCCACGGAAGCCGGCGCGGGCGCTCGTCTATAATCGACGGCATCGCGGCAGCATATCGCACGCCGCGGCCCGCGTCCGAAGACCAATCCCCCACTGTGTCCGGCTTCTTCTCCCGCATCTACGAACTGGCGCTCGCCGCCGGCGGCCCGGGCCTGTTCGGCGCGGCGTTCCTCGACGGATCATTCGTGCCGCTGCCCGAGATCAACGACCTGCTCGTCGTGCTGATGGTGCGGCAGCATCCGCTCGGCCTGCTGTATTACGCGTTCATGGCCACGGCGGGTTCGGTGGCCGGGTGCTTCATCCTGTACGCGCTGGCGCGCAAGGGAGGGTCGGCGTTTCTCGCGAAGCGGCTGAGTGCCAGGCGCGGCGACCAGGTGCTCGCGCTCTATCAGCGCTTCGGTCTCCTTGCGTTGATGATTCCGGCGCTGCTGCCGCCGCCGGCCCCGTTCAAGGTGTTCGTGCTGCTCGCCGGCGTGGCGGGCGTCAGCCCGCTCAAGTTCGTGCTGGGCATCGGCGCCGCGCGCATGATCCGGTACACCGCGCTCGGCTGGCTGGCGATCCGGTACGGCGACGCGGCCATGGACCTGATGCGCACGCGCGGCCCCGAGGTGGCGCTGGGCGCCGTCGGCGTGATCGTGGCCATCGTGCTGGTGGTCTGGTGGAGGCGGCGGAAGCCGGTAGACTGAAGGACGTCATGGGATATCGCAGCCCGCTCGAGGCCCGGATCGCCAGGAAGACCACCAAGGCGATCACCGACTACGCGATGATCGAGGACGGCGACCGCGTCATGGTCGGCCTGTCCGGCGGCAAGGATAGCTGGGCGCTGTTGCAGATCCTCGACGAGCTGCGCCAGCGCGCGCCGATCAGGTTTTCGCTCATCGCCGTCAACGTCGATTCCGGCTACAAGGAGTACAAGCACGGCGTCATCGCCGACACCTGCAAGGCCCGGGGCTGGGAGTACCGCATCGAGCACACCGCCATCGGCGAGGTGATGGACGACATTCTCGACGCCAACGCGACGCCCTGTTCGCTGTGCGCGCGGCTGCGGCGCGGCGTGCTCTACCGGCTGGCGGGTGAAGTGGGCGCGACGAAGATCGCCCTCGGCCACCACCTGGACGACTTCGTCGAGACGCTGCTGCTGAACGTGTTCTTCGCCGGGGCGCTCAAGGCAATGCCCGCCCGGTTGGTCTCGGACAACGGCGCCCACGTCGTCATCCGGCCTTTCGTGCAGGTCACGGAAGAGGAAACCCGGGCCTACGCGAAAGAGTGCGAGCTGCCGGTGATCGGCTGCTGCTGCCCGGCCTGCGGCGACCTCAGCCTCCAGCGGCAGCGCATCAAGAAGCTGATCTTCGACCTGGAGCAGGAGCATCCCGGCGTACGGCATTCGATGATCACGGCGCTCGGCAACGTGATGCCGCGGCACCTGCTGGACCGCCGGCTGAACCCGATTGCGGAGATCGCGCCGGACCTCCCGGAGCCGTCCGCCGATCCGCTGCCGGCCCTGATTCCGCTGCTGGCGGCACGCCGCTGACGGCCTGATGCGCACACGACCCCACTGCTTTCCGGAGATGCCCCGCATGGTGAACCCGCTCCAGCAACCGGCGCTGCGCCGTCTGACGATCGGCCTGCTGGCCGTCGCCGTCGTCGCGCTTGCCGCGGCACCGGCCGCCGCGCAGCAACGTCCGCTGACGACCGAGGACCCCGAGACCGTCGGTGAGGGCCGCCTGCTCATCGAGGGCGGGTTCGACTACGGCCGCGGCGTCGACTTTCCGGTGTCCGGCCTCGAGGGCAACCTGCTGCGTCTGCCGCTCATCGGCATCAGCCTCGGCGTCGGCAAGATTGCCGAGATCCAGATGGACGGCGGCCTGCGGAACCGGCTCGCCATCACGGGCCGGAATCAGGGCCCGTTGACGCACATGCTGCGTGTGGACGGCTCGACGACGTCGGACTTCGAGGACATGAGCATCGGGGCCAAGACGAAGCTGGTGCCCGAGGGCGCCCGCCGGCCGTCGATCGGGATGCGCTTCTCGACGCGGCTGCCGAACGCGTCGAACGAAAGCGGCCTCGGCAACGACACGACGGACTTCCAGAGCACCATCCTGATTGCCAAGACGGTGCAGTCCGTGCGGGTCGTTGGCAACATCGGCGTGGCGTTTCTGAGCGACCCGGCGAGGGGCGAGAGCCAGAACGACGTGATGGTCTACGGCCTGTCCTTCGCACGGGCGTTGACGGCGTCGGCGGAAGTCGTGGGCGAAGTGAACGGCCGCGTGAGCACGGCCAGCGGCGTGGCGCCTCCCGGTACGGAAACGCGCGGGCAGGCCCGCTTCGGCGCGCGGTACACGCACGGCTCGCTGCGGTGGGACGCGGCCCTCATCGCGGGCCTGACGCCGGTGGACCCCGGCGTCGGCGTGGCTGCCGGCTTCACCTACGTGTTCACCGCGTTCAAGGTGCACTAGTGTCACGGACGGTCGCCAAGGCGCACGCCTACGGCAACGACTTCCTGTTCGTCCCCGAGGCCGAGGCGCCGGCGGACCCGGCCGCGCTCGCGCGGACACTCTGCGCCCGGCACACGGGCCTCGGTGCGGACGGACTGATTCTCTACGGCGTCCGTCCGGGCGGCGCGACGATGCGGCTCTGGAATGCCGACGGCAGCCGCTCGGAGCTTTCCGGCAATGGCCTCCGCTGTCTCGCGGCCCTGGTCGCGAGGGAGCAGGGGCTTGGTCCAGGCGGCGCGCTTCGGGTCGACACCACGGCCGGGCTCAAGACGCTCGACCTCCTGGCGGTGTCCGGCGCCCGCTATTCGTTCCGGGCGGCGATGGGCCAGCCCACGGACCTGCGCCAGTCGGTCATCGACGTCGGCGGGGAAGCGGTCCCGGTGGTCCTGCTCGGCGTCGGCAATCCGCAGTGCATCGTCCTGGGTCCGCTGCCGGACGAGGCGCGCTTCCGCGCGGTCGGCGGGGCGCTCGCCGTGCATCCGGTGTTTCCCGAGGGCACGAACGTCGAGTTCGTGCACGTGGAGGCGCCTGATCGCATCCGGATCGTGATCTGGGAGCGGGGCGTCGGTCCGACCACGTCGTCCGGCACGGGGTCGTCGGCCTCGGCCGTGGCGGCCGCCGCGTTCGGCGGTGCGGCGAAGTCGGTGGACGTGGTGGCGCCGGGCGGCACGCAGCGCGTCGACTGGCGCGACGACGGCATCTTCCTCACCGGCGACGCCGAGATCGTCTTCGCCGGACAGTCACTCCTCTAGGCCACTCCTCTAGGCCACTCCTCCAGGCCACTCCTCCAGGCGGGTTCTCCGGTTGGCTCGCGGCCGCGCGGAACGCGCGTACCGGACGCGCGACGGATCGCGCGGTTCCCGCGGCTAGCGCGCGCGTGTGGCGGGGAGCCGGGGTGCCGCAGCCGAGCGCTTCACGGGCCGAAGCGGCGCGATTGCCGCCGCAATCCGCTCGTCGACCCCCTCGAGCGCTGCCTCGGCGGCCTTGAGGTCGCCGCTGGCCATCAGCGTGCCCGCCTTTTGCAGCCCGCCTTCGATCGTGGTCAGCGCGCTCCCGGCCTTCGCGGCGGCCCGTCTCGTGGATCGGATTTTCATGGCCGCGCCGACTTCGGTCCGTGCCGCGGTCAGCCGCGCCGTCGTCGCCTGCAGCGTGGCGTCGAGCGTGGTGCGCAACGCCTTCTCGGATTCGCCCGCCAGACGGATCGCGGCCTGTGCCCGGTCGTGGCCGGCGAGGGCGTGGTTCAGGGCCAGTTTGAAGTCACGCCCGGTGACGGCCTCCGTGCTCTTCTTGAGCGCGTCCTCGGCGGCGGCCAGCTCGTCGGCGGCGTACACATCCGCGTGCGCGTCGCGCGCGGCGCGAATCGCCTGGCGGGCCATATCCATCTCCTTGGCCGGGGGTTCTCCGCACGCAGCGATGACGAGGCAACCCGCGAGGACGAGGAGGGATCGACCGAGGCGACAGTACATGTCTGTGAGTATAGACAGCCCTGCGCGCGCGTGGCGAGGACTTCCGGAGATGCGGTGAAGGAACTCGCGCTCTACGACCGTCCCAGAGAGAAGCTCACACGTCACGGTGCGGCGTCGCTTGGCGACAACGAACTGCTGGCGCTGGTGCTGACCAGCGGGAGCGGTGGCCGGGACGTGCTGACACTCGCGGGTGACGTGCTGGCGGCTGCCGGCGGCGTGCAGGGGCTGCCGGGGCTCTCGCCCGCAGACCTGGCCCGGCAACCGGGTATCGGTCCGGCACGTGCCGCGCAGGTCCTGGCTGCGCTCGAACTCGGGCGCCGCACGTTGATGGTCCGGTCGTCCGAGCGGGCGCGGCTGTCGACGCCGCAGCAAATGGCGACGTGGCTCATTCCGCAGTTCGGCGCCGCGCGGGTGGAGCAGTTCGGGATCGTGATGCTCGACACGCGGCACCGGCTGATCCGCGCGGCGGTGCTGTCGGTCGGCTCACTCGACGCGACGGTGGTGCACCCGCGCGAGGTGTTCCGCGAGGCCGCCGGCGCGTCGGCCTCGGCCATCGTGCTCTTCCACAATCATCCGTCCGGCGATCCCACGCCGAGCCATGACGACCTGGCGCTGACCGAGCGGCTCGTGCGGGCCGGAGAGGTCATGGGCATCCGGGTCGCGGATCACCTGGTGCTCGCGCACCAGCAGTACTACAGCTTCCTTGAAGCCGGCCGTCTGCCGCGGTAGGGCGGATTTCGCCCTAAACTTTACGGACGGTGTCCACGCTCTACCTCGACTGCTTCTCAGGCGCCTCCGGCGACATGGTGATCGGCGCCTTGATCGACGCCGGCGTGCCCCTCGCCGACGTGCGCAGCGCGCTCGGCAGCCTGGCCGTAGACCCCGAATCCGTGTGGACGGAGCGCGTGGTCAGGACGGGGATCTCCGCCACCCGATTCCAGGTCCGCGGCGAGCGGGTGCCGGCATCCGGACCTGCGCCCGGCCAGGTCCACACCCATGCGGACGGGCAGGTGCATCACCACGGGGGCGTTGGTCCTGCCGGAGATACCGATGCGCCGGGTGACCACGGTCACCGCACGCTGGCCGAGATCTACCGGTTGATCGACGGCTCGGCGCTGACGCCCGCGAGCCGGGACCGCGCCAAGGGTCTCTTTGCGCGTCTGGGTCAGGCCGAGGCCGAGATCCACGGCGTTCCGGTCGAGTCGGTGCACCTGCACGAGGTGGGCGCGCTCGATTCGATCGTGGACATCGTCGGCGCCGTGTACGCGTTCGACGCCCTCGGTGTGACCGAAGTGGTCGCCTCGCCGCTCAACGTCGGCAGCGGCACGGTCCGGACCGCGCACGGCCTGTATCCCGTGCCGGCACCCGCGACGCTGAAGCTGCTCGCAGGCGTGCCGGTGTACGCGGGTCCGCAGGTGGCTGAGATGGTCACGCCGACCGGGGCGCTGCTGGTATCCGGCTACGCGACGAGCTACGGACCGATGCCCGCCATGGTGGTGAAGGCCACCGGGTACGGCGCCGGGGCACGCGACTTCCGCGACGCGCCCAATGTGCTCCGCGCGGTCGTCGGGACGCGCGAGGGTGGGGCGCACGTGCATGCGGTGGTGGTCGTCGAGTGTGAGATCGACGACCTGAACCCGCAGATTCTCGGTGCGCTGATGGATCAGCTGCTGGCAGCGGGCGCGCTGGACGTCTTCTACACGGCCGTCCAGATGAAGAAGAACCGTCCGGGCACGCTGGTCACGCTCGTCGTGCCGCCCGACCGCCGCGAGGCGCTGACGGCCATGCTGTTCCGCGAGACGACCACCATCGGCGTCCGCTACCGCGAGATGGCCCGGGAATGCCTCGCGCGCGAACATCGGACCGTGCAGACGCCGCTCGGCGCGGTGCGGTTCAAGGTGGCCTCCAGGAATGGCGTCGTGCTGAACGCCGTCCCGGAGTTTGACGATCTCCAGTCGCTGGCGGCGGCCCACGGACGGCCAATCAAGGACGTTCAGGCCCTCGCCATGAAGGCATATCTCGAATCATGAAGCCGGTGTTCATCACCACGCCCATCTACTACATCAACGCGCGGCCGCACATCGGGCACGCCTACACGACGATGGTCGCGGACGCGCTCGCGCGGTCGCGCCGGCTCCTCGGTGACGACGTGTTCTTCCTGACCGGCACGGACGAGCACGGTCAGAAGGTCGAGCGCGCCGCGCAGAAGGCCGGCATGGCCACGCCCGCCTTCGCGGAGGACGTCGCCGCGGCATTTCAGGAGATGTGCCGCGACCTGAACGTCTCGAACGACGACTTCATCCGGACGACCGAGCCGCGCCACTTCGCCGCGGCGCAGGCGATCTGGACGCGCGTGGCCGCCAACGGCGACATTTACAAGGGCGACTACGAAGGCTGGTACTGCACGGTCGACGAGATCTTCGTGCCGGAAACGCAGCTCGTGAACGGCACGTGCCCGACCTGTGGCGGCAAGGTGGAGCGGCTGAAGGAGGAGAGCTACTACTTCCGGCTCTCGAAGTATCAGCAGCCCTTGCTGGACTTCTACGAAGCGAATCCCGACTTCCTGCAGCCACACTTCCGGCTGAACGAGATCCGGACGTTCGTCGAAGGCGGCCTGCAGGATCTCAGCATCAGCCGGACGTCGTTCCAGTGGGGCATCCCCGTGCCCGGTGACCCGCGTCACGTGATGTACGTCTGGTTCGACGCGTTGACGAACTACCTGACCGCGCTCGGCCTCGGCACGGGCGATGAATCGCGCGTGGCCCGGTTCTGGCCGGGCGTCACGCACCTGGTCGGCAAGGAGATCATCCGGCAGCACGCCCTCTACTGGCCCGCGTTCCTGATGGCCGCTGGTCTGACGCCGCCGAAGCGCATCATCGCGCACGGCTGGTGGCTGATGGGCGGCGCGAAGATGTCGAAGTCGGTCGGCAACGTGGCGCGCTATCAGGACTACACGAAGGTCTTCGGCGTGGACGGCCTGCGTTACTTCGTGATGCGCGAGATGCCGCTCGGGCTGGACGCCAATTTCACCGATGACGGGGTGCTGACCCGCTTCAACGCGGACCTCGCCAATGACCTGGGCAACCTGATCAGCCGGGCGACGACCATGGTGCACCGCTACTGTGGCGGCGTGGTGCCGGCGGCGGGTGAGGAAGGCGAGCTGGACACGGCGCTCGCGGCCGAGTCGGCAGCGGTGATTCGCGACGTGCTGGCCGAGTTCGACCGGTGCCAGACCAGCGCGGCGTTGACGCGGACGTGGGAGCTCGTGCGCTCCGTGAATCAGTACATCGTCAAGCGTGAGCCGTGGACGCTCGCGAAGGACCCGGCCAGGCGCGCGCTGCTCGAGACGACGCTGTACCACGCGGCCGACACGCTGCGCGTGATCGCCGCGCTGACCGAGCCCGTGATGCCGGCGACGGCCGACCGTATTCGCACCATGCTTGGCGTTGACCCCGAGCTGTGGACGGGCCTTGCGCCGGGCACGCTGAAGCCAGGTACCCGCCTCGGTGCGACCGAGGCCCTGTTTCCCCGTATCGAACTGACCGTGGAGGATCTTCGAGCAATGTCGAACCCCGAATCGGCCGCGCCGGCTCAGCCGCCGGCTGCGTCTTCTTCTGCCAGTCCCGCGCCCGTCGCGGCTCCGGCACCAGCGCCATCTGCGGCGGCTCCTGCGGCCCCCGCGCCGGAAGGCGTGGCCGTGATCGGCATCGACGACTTCATGAAGGTCGAGCTGCGCGTGGCGAAGGTGCTTGCCGCCGAGGCCGTGCCGAAGTCGAAGAAGCTGCTGAAGCTGAGCGTGGATGCCGGCAGCGAGACGCGGACGATCCTGGCCGGCATCGCCGAGGCCTACACCGCCGAACAGATGGTGGGCCGCACGATCGTCATCGTGGCGAATCTGGCGCCGCGGAAGCTCATGGGCATCGAGTCCAACGGCATGGTGCTGGCCGCCAGCGTCGGCGACGGTCTTCCGGTCCTGGTGACCGTGGACAACGTGCCAGGCGCGCGCGTCCGTTAGGCGCCGGGCGGAACGAAGCGGCCGTGATCGATTCGCACTGCCACATCGCCGGGGAGGAGTTCACCGGCGACCTCGCCGACGTGACCGCGCGGGCTCAGGCCGCGGGGCTGGCCGGCGCCATGGTGATCCTGGCGTCTGAGGACGCGGCCGAGGTGGCCCGCATGGCCTCGGTGTCCGCCGCGTGGCCGGCGGTCGTCTGCGCCACAGGCATCCACCCGCACTCGGCCGGCCACTTCGCAGCGGATCCCGCGGCGTCCGCCTCGGCCGTCGCGGCCGTGATCGACGGGCAGCCGCGCTGCCGGGCCGTGGGCGAGATCGGCCTCGACTACCACTACGACCTGTCTGCAAGAGACGTGCAGCGTGACGTCTTCCGCCACCAGATCCGCCTGGCGCGGGCGCGGCGGCTGCCCATCGTCATCCACTCGCGGGAGGCCGAGGCCGACACGTTCGACATCCTGGCCGGGGAGTCGGCGGCAGAGGTGGGCGGCGTCTTCCACTGCTTCACCGGGGACCGGGCGATGGCCCGGCGTGCGCTGGACGCGGGCTTCCACATCTCGCTGTCGGGCATCGCGACCTTTCCGAAGGCGCCCGAGCTGCGCGAGGTCGCGAAGATCGTCCCCGGAGACCGGCTGCTCATCGAAACGGACAGCCCGTTCCTGTCGCCGATCCCCCATCGCGGTTCCCGCAACGAACCCGCACGCGTCGTGCACGTCGCCGAGGTGGTCGCGCGCGAGCGCGGCGTGAGCGTCGCCGAGCTGGCCGAGCAGACCACGGCGAACTTCGAGCGGCTCTTCGGCGCTGTGCGCTGATGGGCCGGTGATGGACGGCTTCGCGGAAATTGTGGTCAGATCGTGAGACTTCCCGTGCCGACCACGAGCCCCAGCTCCGCGACCCTCGCCCTCCTGTTCGAGCCCATCCGCAAGGAGCTCGCAGAGGTCGAAACCGAGTTCGTCAAGCAGGTCCAGTCGCACGTTGCGCTGATTCCGACGATCGGCACCTACATCCAGGCGGGCGGGGGCAAACGCGTGCGCCCGGCCGTGCTGCTGATGGCGGCGCGGATGGCCGGCTATCGCGGACCCGACGCGGTGCTCTACGCCAGCGTCGTCGAGTTCATCCACACCGCGACGCTCGTGCACGACGACATGATCGACGAGGCCGACACGCGGCGCGGCCGCCCGGCCGTCCACGCGAAGTGGGGCAACGACGTCACGGTCCTGCTCGGCGACTTCCTCTACATCAAGTCGATGTCGATGGCGCTCACGCCCGACCGGCTGGACCTCGTCCGCCTCCTCTGCGAAGTGACGCTGCGGATGATCGAAGGCGAGCTCTATCAGCTGACGCGGAACGGCGTGGTCGACATCACCGAGGATGAGCACTTCGACATCGTGCGGCGGAAGACGGCGTATCTGTTCGCCGGCACGGCGCGCATCGGCGGCATGCTCGGGCCCATCACGACGGCCCAGCAGGAGGCGCTCTGGGACTACGGCCTGAACATCGGCATGGCCTTCCAGGTCGTCGACGATCTGCTGGACTACACCGGTGCGAAGGATGTCGTCGGCAAGCCGGTCGCCGGCGATCTGCGCGAGGGCAAGGTCACGCTGCCGCTCATTCACCTGCAGACGAAGAGTCCCGAGGCGCGGGAGCTGATCGCGTCCGTTGTGGCGAACCGCGACGTCACGGCTGCGCAATGGCAGCGGCTCCTGGCGTTGATGGACGAGCACCAGTCCGTGCACTACGCCCGTGTCCGCGCGCGCGAGTTCGCGGACCGCGCGAAGGCGGCGCTCGAGGCCTTTCCCGCCAGTTCCGAACGCAAGGCGCTGCTGACGCTCCCGGACTTCGTCCTCGGGCGCGACCACTAGCGCGTCTGGTCCCTCCGCGGCGCGAACCATGCAGCCCGCCGAACGCATCAGCGCCCTCCGCGGCGAGATCCGCCGCCACGAGGAGCGCTACTACGTCGACGCCGCTCCCGAGATCACGGACGGCGAGTTCGATGCCCTGATGGCCGAGCTCCGCGCGCTCGAGGCGGCGCATCCGGAGCTGGTGACGACCGATTCTCCGACGCAGCGCGTCGGAGGCCGCATCGCCGACGGCTTCGCCTCCGTCCGGCACGCCGAGCCGATGCTCAGCCTCGACAACGCCTACGACGAGGCGGACCTGCGCGCCTTCGACGAGCGCGTGCGCAAGGGTCTCGAGCTGACGGAAGCCGACGGTCCGGTCCGCTACACGGCCGAGCTGAAGGTCGATGGTCTGAGCATCGCGCTCCGCTACGAGCGGGGAGCGCTCGTGCGGGCCGCGACGCGCGGGGACGGTGAGACGGGTGAGGAAGTCACCCCGAACGTCCGCACCATCCGCGCCCTTCCGCTGACGTTGCCGGGGATTCATCCCGGTGTCATCGAGGTGCGCGGCGAGGTGTATCTGCCGCGCGCGTCCTTCGAGCGCATCAACCGCCAGCGGTCCGAGGCGGGGGAGCCGCTGTTCGCGAACCCCAGGAATGCCGCGGCCGGTACGCTCCGCACGCTCGACCCCGGCCTGGTCTCCCGCCGCGCACTCGGGGCGTGGGTGTATCAGGTGGTCGTCGTGGAGCCGGACGGCCAGCCGCTGCCCGACTCACACGACGCGCAGCTGCGGCTCCTCGAGACCTGGGGCCTGCCCGTGGAGGCGAACCGTCGCGTCTGCGCCGGCATCGATGCCGTGCTGCAGTTCTGCGCGGACTGGCAGGAGGCCCGCCGTGCGCTCGATTTCGAGACGGACGGCGTCGTCGTCAAGGTGGACCACCTGCCGGACCGGGATCGCCTCGGAACGACGTCCAAGTTCCCGCGCTGGGCGATCGCGTTCAAGTTCCCGGCCGAGCAGCGGACGACGCGGCTCAACGCCATCCATGTCGAGGTCGGCCGCACCGGCGCCATCACGCCGTACGCGGAGCTAGAGCCGGTCGTCGTCGCGGGCTCGACCGTCTCGTTCGCCACGCTGCACAACGCCGACGACGTGGCGCGCAAGGACATCCGCGCAGGCGACTGGGTGGTCGTCGAGAAGGCGGGCGATGTGATTCCGCGCGTGGTCGGCCCGGTGCTGAGCCGCCGGCCCGAGAGCGCCGTGCCGTGGCAGATGCCGACGCATTGCCCGCGCTGCGCGTCGCGGCTCGTCAAGGAGCCCGACGAAGCCGTGTGGCGCTGCGAGAACGCGTCGTGCCCGGCGCGCCTCAGGCGCGGCCTCGAGCACTTCGCGTCGCGGGCGGCGATGAACATCGAAGGCCTCGGCGAGGCGCTCGTCGACCAGCTCGTGACGCGAGGGCTCGTCCAGGACTACGCGGACATCTACGCGCTGGACGCGGGCACGCTGGCCGCGCTGGAGAGTCAGTCGCAGAAGGCGGACGGCACGGCCATCGTCCGGAAGTTCGGGCAGAAGTCGGCGGACAAGCTCGTGGCGCAGATCGAGCGCAGCAAGACCAATGAGCTGTGGCGGCTCCTGTTCGGACTCGGGATCCGGCACATCGGCGAGCGGTCGGCGCAGGTGCTGGCGTCCGCATTCGGCTCGATAGACGCCATGGCCGCGGCCACCCCGGGGCAGCTGGAGGCCACGCCCGAAATCGGCCCCGTGCTCGCCGCCTCGGTGCACGCGTGGTTCGCCGAGCCGGGGAACCGCGCGCTGATCGAGCGGCTGAGGGCGGCCGGCGTCCGGATGGAGGTGCCGGAGGCTGAACGCGCTGCCCAGGCGCTGCCCGGCCCGCTGGCCGGGCGCACCTACGTCATCACGGGCACGCTGACCGGCTTCTCCCGGGACGAGGCCACGGCGGCGCTCGAGCGGCTCGGCGCCAGGGTTTCCGGCTCCGTCAGCAAGAAGACGACGGCGGTCGTGGCCGGCGCGGAGGCGGGCAGCAAGCTCGACAAGGCGCAGGCGCTGGGTGTGCCGGTGCTGGACGAGGCGGCGTTCGTCGCGCTGCTGGCCGAGTACCTCTCCCTATAATGAATCGATGATGCGACCGTTCGTGGTTGCCACGCTTGGCCTCACGGCCGCGGTCGCGTTTCTCGTCGGACTGCTGGTCGGCGGGGGACGGGGTCCCGCCGAGTCCCCGTCGACGTCACCGCCCAGCCCGCGCGAGTTCACGATCTCGGCGCCACCGCTGCCGGGCGGCGCGGTGGCCGGCGCGGCGTCGTTCGCCGACGTCGCCGAGCACCTCAATCCCACCGTCGTCAACATCGACGCCACGTCCCGCGGCCCGGCCTGGGACGGCGGCCGCCGGTTCAGGCCGTCGCTGCCGGAGCGGCCCGACATGTTCGAGCGGCCGTTCGAGCGCGACCGCGACGAAGGGCGCGAAGGGCTCGGCACCGGATTCGTCTTCGACCCGTCGGGCCTCATCCTGACGAGCCAGCACGTCGTCGCGGGCGCCGAGCGGGTCACCGTGCGGCTGGCCGGGGGGCGTCAGCTGCGGGCGGCCATCGTCGGGGCGGACGCCGAAACCGACATCGCCATCCTGAAGGTGGACGCCGGAACGCCGCTGCTCGCGGCGCCGCTCGGCGACTCCGACCGCCTGCGCGTCGGCGAGTGGGTCTGCGCGATCGGCAACCCACTGGCCTACGAGCATTCCGTGACGGTGGGCGTGGTGAGCTTCATCGGCCGGAAGCTCTCGGACGCCTCACTCGAGCGCTACATCCAGACGGACGCCGCCATCAATCTGGGCAACAGCGGCGGCCCCCTCATCAACGCCCGCGGGGAAGTGGTCGGCATCAACGCAGCCGTCTCCGCGAAGGGCAGCAACATCGGCTTTGCCGTCCCGATCAACCAGGCGCGCGAGATCCTGCCGGCGCTGCTCGAATTCGGACGCGTCTCGCGCGGGTACCTCGGCGTCACGGTGCAGCCGGTGACCGCCGACCTTCGCCGGTCGCTCGGGCTGGACGCTGCGAACGGCGCACTCGTGCAGGACGTCGAAGCAGGTTCACCGGCCGAGCGTGCCGGCGTGCGGCCGTACGACGTGGTGCTTGACGTAGAGGGCGAGGCCGCGGGCGCCAACGATCGGTTCCAGGCGGCCATCGCGGCCAGGCGGCCCGGGTCGCACGTTGCGCTGCGCATCGTGCGCGACGGCCGGGCGATGTCCGTCGTGGCCAAGCTGGCCGAGCGGCCGGGCATGGACGCCGTGCGGGAGGCATCCGGGGCACGGCTCGACATGCGGGGACCGGCGCTGGGCCTCTTCGTCCGTGAGCTCGATCGGGAATTCCGGATGCGCTACCGCGTTCCCGACGACTGGCGCGGCGTCGTCGTCTCGCGCGTCGAGCCGCTCAGCCCCGCCTCGGACGCCGAGATCGCCCGCGGGCACGTCGTGCTCGAGATCAATCGCCACGTCACGGCCACGGTGGACGACTTCAGGCGCGAAGTGGCGTCGGCCAGGCCCGGCGAGGTGCTGACGTTCTTCCTGTTCAATCCCGACCGGCAGCAGCGGGAGCTGCGGACGGTCCACGCGGAGCCGTAACCGTCGTCATGCCGCGCATCCTGGTCATCGACGACGAAGCGCCGATCCGCGAATCGCTGCGGATGATTCTCGAGTACGAGCGCTACGAGTGCGTGCTCGCGGCGAATGGACCTGACGGCCTGGCGCAGGTGACACGCGACCGGCCGGACGCCGTGATGCTCGACATCCGGATGCCCGGCATGGACGGCCTCGAGGTCCTGAAGGCGATCCGTGCGGCCGACGACACGCTGCCCGTGATCATGATCTCCGGGCACGGCACGCACGCGACGGCGCTGGAGGCGGGCCGGGCCGGGGCCTTCGCGTACGTCGAGAAGCCGTTCAAGAGCGACGACGTGCTGCTCACCGTGCGCAATGCCTGCAGCGTGTCGCAGCTCCGCTCGGAGAACCGCGAGCTCAAGCTCGCGATGGAGTCGCGCTACGAGATCATCGGCGCCAGCCAGGGACTGCGCCGCGTGCTGGACGCGGTGGCGAAGGCTGCCCCCACCAATGCCACGGCGCTGCTGCTCGGTGAAAGCGGCGTCGGCAAGGAACTCGTCGCACGGGCCATCCACCGTAACAGCAGCCGGGCGGGCCAGCGGTTCATCCAGGTGAACTGCGCCGCCATTCCCGAGGAGCTGATCGAGTCCGAACTGTTCGGTCACGAGAAGGGGTCGTTCACCGGCGCGACCGAGAAGCAGATCGGCAAGTTCGAGCAGGCCGACCGCGGGACGATCTTCCTGGACGAAGTGGGCGACATGAGCCCGAAGACGCAGGCCAAGGTGCTGCGCGTGCTCCAGGAGCAGGAAGTCGAGCGCCTCGGATCTGCCCGGACGATCAAGGTGGACGTGCGCGTCGTGGCGGCCACGAACAAGGACCTCGAGGCGGCGATCGGCCGAGGCGAGTTCCGGGAAGACCTGTTCTTCCGCCTCAACGTGATTCCGATCGTCGTGCCGCCGCTGCGAGAACGACGCGAGGACATTCCGGCGCTCGTGGCGCACTTCTCGGCGCGGCTCTCGGCCGAGCACAACCTGCGCCCCGTGCGGTTCGCGCCGGCGGCGATCGAGGTGCTGCAGCGGCAGCGGTGGCGCGGCAACATCCGTGAGCTGCGGAACGCCGTCGAACGGCTGATGATCATGGCGCCGGGTGACACGATCCGCGTCGAGGATCTGCCGGCGGACATGCGTAATGCGCAGGCCGAGGTTCCGGTGAGTGCGCCCGCAGCCCCAGTTGGGGCCGTGACGGCCGCCGCGGCGACGCCGGTTGGTGGCGCACCGGTACCGCCGGCCGCGCCGTCCGGCACCACGACGCTTCGGGACTTCAAGGACGCCGCCGAGCGCGCGTTCCTGGTCGGCAAGCTGCGTGAGCACAACTGGAACATCTCGAAGACCGCGGACGTGATCGATACGCCGCGCAGCAATCTCTACAAGAAGCTGGAGCAGTTCGGGATCTCGCAGCAGAACGACGGCTAGACGGCTGCGGGCGCGCCGGGTGCCATAATGGGGCGTCGCAGTCGGCCGGACGGCCGCCGGT
>CAYNUO010000032.1:0-3661 GCA_964400405.1 uncultured Bifidobacteriaceae bacterium
TCGCCGCCGGTCTGCGCCGGCTCGCCGCGATCGGCCGTCGCGAGCAGCGGCACGTACTTCGGATCGAACTTCGTGAAGGCGTAGAGATTCCGGTCCTGCACCCACCCGGAGAAGTCCGCGGCGGTGATCGTGTTCGGGAACGTGAAGAGCGGGTGCGCGGGCTGCAGGATCTCCACGGGCGCCAGCTCGTCCGTCACGCGCGACGCCATCTCGGCCGGGAACGGCAGCACCTTCTTCGCGATGTAGTCCGGCTGCTGGTACTGGACGACGAGCGTGCCACCCTTTTCGACGTACTGCAGCAGCCGGCCGTGGTTGGCGATGAAGTCCGGCCGTGCCTGTGACGCGCGGATGCCGACGACGATCGTGTCGAAGGCCGACAGGTCGCCCGTGGCCAGCGCGTCCTTCTCCAGCATCGTGACCGCCACGCCCATGCGGCGCAGCGCGTCGGGGACGTCGTCGCCGGTCCCCATCACGTAGCCCACCTTCACGTTCGCGACCTTCAGGTCGATCACCTGCGCGGTGACGGTCGCCGGTGTGTAGAGACGGTGCGTCTGGATGTGCGGGTAGGCAATCACCTGCACGTCGTTCGTGTAGGACGTGCCGCCCACCACGGCTTCGGCCGTGATCGGGAAGCTGCCCGGCTTGCGGCCCGCCGGCGCCTGCACGACGAACGGCGCGGACGTCTGCTCGCCCGGCTTCAGCGAGACCGGGGCGTCGGCCGGCGTCGACCGCCAGCCCGCCGGCAGCTTCAGCGCGAGGGTGCCCGTGAGCGGCTCGGTGCCGTGATTGCGCGCCTGGACGACCAGCCGCTGGCTCACCGCGACCGCTCCAGGAGACGCTGTGCCCGACGGGATGACCAACAGCCGCGAATCGACGCCCACCGTGACGGCCGGCACCACGTTCACGTTGCGCCGCAGCTCACCGCGGATCTGGTCGGCCGTGCGGAACTGCACCGGCTCGGTCAGCGTGATGCGCTCGCCGCCGATGGTCATCGTGTAGCTCGCCTCGAGGAGCGGCGGATCGAAGGGCAGGCCGCGCGACGGGGCCGTCCAGGCGTAGCTCTCGGTGCGCCGCTGGCGCTCGAGGAAGTAGGGCTGCGTGGGCTGTGCGCTGGCCGGCGCGGTGACGGTGACGCGCGAGGCGAACGCGGGGGCCTCCCGGCGGATGAACGGGTTGCCCGTGTCGTCCTGGCCCTCGCCGTCCGCTTTCGCCACGGTCCAGCCCTGCGGCGCCTTCACGGCGACGACGACGTTCCGCGCGGCGTCGGGCGGTCCGAACAGCCGGGCGCTCACGGTCAGCGCGCGGCCGGGCACGACCGTCTCCCGGTCGGCCAGCGGGTCCAGCGTGATCCCGGCCGCGCGGGCCAGCGCGTCGGCGGCGTCGTCCTCCTTGAGCGCGAGCAGGAAGTCGGCGTCGGCCTTCGCCAGCGCAGGGCCCGGGGCGTCCTTCAACGCGGTGCGGGCCGCGCGCACGGCCTTCAGCGCTGCGGCGACGGCCGGCACGCTCTTCGACGGCTGCAGCGCGTTGAACTCGGTCAACGCACGCGCGGCGGCTGCCTGCAGAGCGCCGAGTTCGGTGGCCAGCGTGCCGGCGGGCAGGCCGCTCGTCACGGCGATGCCGGCGAGCGACGTGTCGATGCCGTCGAACACGCCGTTCTCCGAGGTGGCCTCCGGCGCGAGGCTCGTCAGCAGCTTCAGGCCCGTCGTCATGGGACCGCGCATTTCGATCCCCCCCATCGACTGCGACTTGTGCTGACTGCGGCCCTCTGACGCGATCTCGGCGTACGAACGGCCGATCACCGGGTCGAACGCGCCGGCCTGCACGGTGACGCTCGGCGGGTCACTGGCGGCGGCCGGGAAGCGCTGGCCGCGATAGAGCTTCTTCGCCTGCCACGGCCGCAGGCCCTCGGCGAGCTGCTCCGGGAACTCCGCCGGGTCCGCGGCGGCCTTGAATGCGAGGGGCGTGATGTACCCGGCGAACGAGTGGTGCCCGTGGCCGTCGGCCGGCGTGCCGCTGAAGCGCGAGTAGATCACGAGCGGCCGGTAGGTGCGGATCACGCGGACGACGTCGCCGAGCACGTCGCGCTCGTCCCACTTCGCCTTCGCCTCCTCGAGGGATTTCGAGAAGCCGTAGTCGAACGTGCGCGTGAAGAACTGTTCGGCGCCGTCGAGGCGCCGTGCCTGCAGCAGCTCCTCGGTCCGGATGATGCCGAGCGCGTCGAAGAGCTCCGGCCCGATGATGTTCTGGCCGCCTTCGCCGCGGTTGAGCGAGAGGTACGCCGCGCGCGCGTGGTCGCCGCGCACCGTGCGGGCGATGAAGAAGGAGTCCTCGTCGTCGGGGTGCGCGCCCGTGTGCAGCACGCTGGCTGTCGTCTGCAGGCGCTGGAGCAGTTGCGCCAGGCCCATCGCGCCGAGGTTGTAGACGGGCCGGACCTGGGCCAGGGGACGCGGCATCAGCCACAGGGCCATGCCAATGCTGCAAGCGACGATCAGGCGGCGCATGGCCGTTGATTCTACTTGCGCCGACGGCGGGCGGGCCTTCCGCAGGAGCGGCTGGGTCCGCTTACGGCACGACCGCGACCAGCGCCGTCGAGACGTGAAGCAGATCGGACGCCACTGCGCCCGTACGGTGGCGGTCCAGGCCCATGATGACCAGTCCGAACGTGTCGCCCTGCAGCAGACCCCGCAGGACCTGACGGAGCTCACCCTCGACCACCTGTGTGGTGACGTCGCCGCCCCCACCCATCCGCGCCTTGATGGCGTCCAGCTCGCCGTGGCGACTGGATTCGTCCTTCTTCGCCACGTGCAGCAATGTCACGGGGCACGCGTGCGTGGCGAGCATGGCGTTGGCGAACTGCAACTGCCCGTCCATGGCGTCGCTGAAGTCGACCGGCACCAGCACGGCACCGACGTGGCACTGGACCCCCTGCGGCAGCACGGTGAAGATCTCCGGGTCCGTGGGTGGGACGACGACGAGCGGGACGGTCAGCGTCTGCATCAGCGAGAGTGCCGTCGACCCGAACAGGGACCGCCCGAGGCGTGAGTGCCCCCGCGAGCCCATCAGCACCATCTGCGGGCTGGTCGCCGCGATGTACCGGCGGATGCCATCGGCCGGCGCATCAACCACGACGTCTGTCCGCACCTTGATCGTGCCGCCGCTGGGCCCGAGCACGCTGGTCTCCGCCAGTTGCTGCATGTCGCGGAGCGCACTGATCCGCTCGGGATCCGACGCGTTCACGCGCGGATCGGAGCGGAGCAGGACCAGCTCGTTCGCGAACTGCATCGCCATGCCGGCCGCGGTGTACGCCACCGTCGCGGCGTGGGGCGAGCGGTCCACGGCGCACAGGATCGGAGCGAATACGTGAGGTGTCCCCATAGGGAGATCGTCCCACCCGCCGTACGATCCGCGCGCGCCCCTGGTTCACCAGGCTTGCTATTCATTCACTTGATGTGTGGATTCTCTCCGGAGGAATCGTCAGGTTGAGGGACGTGCTGCCGTTTCCACTCAAGCGGTGTCAGCGCATGCACCTGCCGGAAGGCCCGGTCGAAGGCACCCGAGCTGCCGTATCCGATCGCATATGCCACTTCCTTGATGGACAAGGCCGTTGTCGCCAGCAGTCGTTCGGCCGCTGACACGCGCGTTCGTCGAAGATGCTCCGCGA
>CAYNUO010000032.1:3761-34634 GCA_964400405.1 uncultured Bifidobacteriaceae bacterium
GTCGCCAGCAGTCGTTCGGCCGCTGACACGCGCGTTCGTCGAAGATGCTCCGCGATCCCGGCTGCCCGCTCTCTTGCACTCTCGCGGGCCGTGCCGTAGCGTAGGGTCCGCATGTTCCGCACGCGCCGCGCGCTCCCATGGGCCGCCGCTCTGATCCTGCTCCTTCAGGTGACGATCGGGAGCGTGAGCCTGTCTGCGCTGGCGCCGATGGGTGATGGCTCGGCCGACGTGGTGTGCACGTGCTTCCACGGCGCGGACGGGCACGCCATGTGCCCGATGCACCATACGAAGTCGGGCGAAGCCCGCTGCCGCGTGCGGGGGATGGACGACCAGTCCTCGCTGGCGCTTGCGACGCTGCTCGCCCCGACGGCCGCGCCTGCACTGGCGCCGGCTGCACTCGCGCCGCCACCGGTCGCCGTCCGCACGCAGGCTACGCCGACGTTGCCCACCGGGCGCGCGTTGTCGCCCGATCTCCCCCCTCCCCGCTCCTGACCTCCGTCTGATTGGTGGTTCGTCCGTCCCGGTCGTGCGGTTACGCGCGATCTCGCGGCGGGCGTTCCGCTGTTTCACGGTCGCGGACGGCGTCTGCCGTCCGCCAGTCGGGAGTCGTCAGTCATGTGCACAGGGAGACGTGCGGGGCTGCTCGCGTTGATGCTGGCCGCCGGTGTCAGCGTGGGCACGGCCCGCGCGCAGGAGTCGGTTTCACAGGGATCCATCAGCGGCCGGGTCACGGACCCGCAGGGAGCCGCCATCGCGGGCGCCGACGTGCGTCTGCGCCAGACAGACACCAACGTGGAGGCCGCCGGCACGACCGATGACGCCGGCCGCTTCCGCTTCGGCGCGTTGCGCGTCGGGCCCTACGAACTGGCCGTGCGCCAGCCGGGCTTCGCGCCGTCGCGGCAGACCCTCACGGTCCTCGCCGGGTCGGCGTTCGACGTGCCGGTCGGCCTCGCGATCTCGGGTGTCACGGCCGCGGTCGAGGTGACGGTCGACGTGCCGGTCGTCGAGACGGCCCGGAGCCAGATCGCGGCCACGGTGCCGCAGGCCGAGATCCGGAGCCTGCCGATGAACGGCCGCAACTTCCTTGATCTGGCCTTGCTCGTGCCGGGTGTCTCGCCAACGAACCTCGCGAGCACGCAGCTCTTTCCCGAAACCTCTGCCGTGCCGGGACAGGGGCTGGCCGTGTCGAGCCAGCGCAACCTCTCGAACAACTTCATCGTCGACGGTCTCTCGGCCAACGACGACGCGGCGGCGCTCTCGGGCATGCCCTACAGCGTCGACGCCGTGGAGCAGTTTCAGGTCGTGACCTCGGGCGGGCAGGCCGAGATGGGCCGTGCGCTCGGCGGGTACCTGAACGTCGTGACGCGGAGCGGTACGAACACGCTGCGCGGCGACCTGTTCGGCTATCTGCGCGACGACCGCTTCAACGCGGCCAACGCGCTCTCGGGCACGACGCTGCCGATGACACAGACGCAGTACGGCGCGAGCGTCGGCGGACCCGTGCGGCGGGACCGGACGTTCTTCTTCGGCAACATCGAGCATCGCCTGCTGGACCAGACCGGGTTCGCCACGGTGCCGCAGGCCACGGTGGATAAGATCAACGCGCGACTCTCCGCGGTGGGATATCCCGGGGCGCCGGTCACGACGGGCGTCTACGAGAACCCGGTGCACACCGTGATGGCGCTCGCCAAGGTGGACCACCGCTTCACCCGCCGCGGCCAGCTCACGCTGCGCTACAGCGCATACTCGGCGGACTCCGAGAACGCGCGTGGCGCCGGCGGCCTCGCGACGCCCACGGCGTCCTCCGGGCTCGACAACCTCGACCAGTCGCTGGCGGCCACCCACACGCTGGCCGTCTCATCTCGGCTGCTGAATGAGGTGCGGGCACAGGTGGTCGTCAGCAACCTGCAGGCGCCGCCGTCGGATCTGGTCGGACCGGCGGTCAACATCGCCGGCGTCGCGTCGTTCGGCACGCTGTCGACCAGCCCTGTGGGTCGCGAGAACCGGATGGCGGAAGTGATCGAGAGCCTGACGTGGCAGCGGGGCGCTCATGCCGTGCGCACGGGCGCAGCCGTGCTGCTCAACGACGACGCCATCACGTTTCCGCGCGCACGGCGAGGCGCCTACACGTTCTCGTCGCTGGCGAACTTCCTGAACGGCACCTACAACAACCAGGGCTTCACGCAGACGTTTGGCGAGACCGTCGTCGAACAGTCCAATCCGAACGTCGGGATGTACGTCCAGGATGAATGGCGGATCCGGCCGGGTCTCACCGCGCACCTCGGTCTGCGTTACGACCTCCAGTTCCTCGAAACGATCCGCACCGATGCGGACAACGTGTCGCCGCGCGCGGGCGTGGCCTGGACGCCGGGCGGTTCGGGCCGCACGGTGGTGCGCGCCAGCACCGGGGTGTTCTACGACCGCGTGCCGCTGCGGGCGCTCGCCAACGCGCTTCTGTCCGCCGGCAACACGACGGACCTCGCGAACCTGCGGCAGACAGGCCTCGCGCTGTCGCCCGGCCAGACGGGTGCGCCGGTATTTCCGGGTGTGCTCACGGCGGCAGTGCCTTCGGTCACGCTCGTAAACCTGACCACGATGGACCGGCGCCTCGAGAACGCACGGTCGCGGCAGGCCAGCGTGGAGATGGAGCGCCAGTTCGGCCGGGCGGCCACCGTGAGCGCCGCGTATCAGTACTTGCGCGGCCTCGGCCTCATCATGGCGATCAACCAGAACGTGCCGACCTGCGCCGCTGCGGGCACGAACAACGCGTGCCGGCCGAATCCGGCCTTCGCGAACAACAGCCAGTACACGGCGGCCGGGGAGTCCGTCTACCACGGCCTGCAGGTGTCGCTCGTGCAGCGCCCGTCCGCGTGGGGCAGCTACCGCGTCAGCTACACGCTGTCCCGTGCACGCAACAACGTCGGCGAGGCGTTCTTCAGCGGGCCCATCGACCCCACGGACGTCTCGAAGGATTGGGGCCGCGCGGACAGCGACCAGCGGCACCGGCTCGTCGTGAACGGCTCCGTGCACACGCCGCTCTCGCCGGCCACGACGCTCCGGCAGCGGTTGACGCACGGCTTTCAGGTCAGCGGCATCCTGCAGACCTATTCGGCGCTGCCGTTCAACATCACGTCCGGCGTGACCACGCTCCAGGGAACGGCCGGCCGGCCGGTCGTCGACGGCGCATTCATCGAGCGGAACCTCGGCAAGAGCACGGCGTTCTTCTCGCTCGGCCTCCGCGTCAGCCGCACGTTTCCGGCGGGCACCCGTGCGAGGATCGAGGCGCTGGCGGAGGTTTTCAACTTGACCGATCACGTGAACGTCGTGGCGCGGAACACCAACTTCGGCACGGGCGCGTATCCCGCGAGCCCGTCGGCGACGTTCGGGCAGATCACGGCCGTGGGCGATCCGCGGTCGTGGCAGCTCGGGGCGCGGGTGCGGTTCTGATGACGCGCGGATGGCACGTCGTTGCCGTGGCACTCGGCGCGCTGCTGGCGGGCACTGGTGCGGCCCCGTTCGTGTCCTCCGCTCTCCCGGCGCAGACGGGATCCCGCGCTCCGGCGCCGCCGCTGAAGCAGCCGGCCGCGGCACAGGCGCCGACCGTCGCGCTGGCCGTGTCCGGGCGTGTGAACATCGTGCCGGCTATCGCGGCGCGCGGGCCGTTCGTCGTCGTCACGTGGGCGGCGTCAGCTGGGAGCCGGACCGATGCGTTTGCGGCCGTCAGCCGGGACGGCGGCCGTTCGTTCGGCGCGCCCGTGCGCGTGAACGATCGCACCGGTACGGTGCGCACGGCGACGGAGAGCGGTCCCCGTGTCGCCCTCGGACCGCCTGCCGCGGGCCGAACGGACCCGACGATCGCGGTCGTGTGGCCGGGTCGCGAGCCCGCCTCGACGGTCCGGCTCGCGCGCTCCGTGGACGGTGGCCGCACTTTCGCGCCGTCCACGCAGCTTGAAGGCGCTGATGCCGCCGGCAATCGCGGATGGGCGTCGGTCGATGTGGACGGCCAGGGCCGCACGCGCGTTGTCTGGCTGGATCATCGGCGCCTCGCGGCCGGAGCGGCGGCGCCGGCCTCACCGGGCGCGGGCGAGCATCAACATCACGGCGCAGCACCTGCGGCCGGGAAGGACGCCGCGGTCACCGCGGCCTCCGTGGCGCGGGCCCAGGAGTCGGGTCTCTATCTGTGGACGGGCGACGGGCCGGCGCGGGAAGTGGCGCGCGGCGTCTGCTACTGCTGCCGCACCGGCGTCACGTCCGCCGGCGACGTGCTCGCGGCTGCCTGGCGGCATGTGTATCCCGGCAACCTGCGCGATATTGCGATCGTGCGCTCGACGAACGCGGGTGCGTCCTTCGGCGCCGTGACGCGGGTCAGCGAAGACAAGTGGGCGATCGACGGCTGCCCGGAAGACGGTCCGGCGGTCGCGGTGGACGCCCGTGGCGGCGTGCACGTCGCGTGGCCGACGGTCGTCAGCGTCCCCGCCGATCACAAGGCGGTGTTCTACGCATCGTCAGCTGACGGTGCGACGGTGACCCCCCGCGTGCAGCTGAGCCCCCGCGCCCGCTCCGTCGCCCATCCCGCGATGGCATTGACGCCCGGCGGATCGCCCGTCGTGACGTGGGAGGGCACCGGCGGGGACCGTGGCATCTGGATCACGGCACGCGGAGCGGATGGACGGTTCGCCGTCCCGGTACGCGCGAGCGCAGCTGTGGATGCCACCTACCCCGCAATCGTCGTATCCGGGCAGGAGCTGATCCTCGCGTGGCGCGAGCAGGACGGCGCAACCACCCGCATCGCCGTGACGCGACGGTGAGAGCGCGGTTGGACCCGTGCCGTAGAATCCCCAGCGGAGGTTTGTACATGAAGCAGTGGATCGTGGCCGCGTGCGCCGTGCTCGTGATGGCGGGTGGCGTGGCGGCTCAGGGCCAGAAGGCGGCCAGCCCCGCCGGCACCGCGGCAACGCAGGTGGGCCCGAAGTACAGCAAGTGGATTGAGGTCAGCTACAGCCGTCCGATTCTGCGCGGGCGAACGGACATCTTCGGCGCGGGCGCGAACTACGGCAAAGGTCTGCTGGCCGGCGCGCCGGTCTGGCGCGCGGGCGCGAATGTGTCGACGCGGCTGAACACCGAGGTGCCGCTCGTCATTGGGGGCAAGACGGTGCCGGCTGGCGAGTACAGCATGTTCATCGACCTCAAGGGCGAGAAGGACTGGACGTTCATCCTCTCGAGCTACGGCGCGCTCGTGAACCCGAGGGAGCCGAAGCCGGGCTACCTCTGGGGCGCCTACGACTACAAGTCCGACAAGGATGTGGTGCGCGCGCCGATGACCGTCACGGCGTCGCCCGTGCAGGTCGACCAGCTGACGTGGAGCTTCGTCGACGTGACCGAAGGCGGAGGGTCGCTGCTGATCGAGTGGGCGAAGAGCGCGGCCTCCGTGTCCTTCAAGGTCGCGCAGTAGGGTCGCCGTTCGTTTCACTCCAGGTCCCCAGGCGTGTGGGGCAGGTGGACGCAATGAGAAACGTGCGAATCTGGAGCGCGGCGGTCGTGGTGCTCGTCCTGAGCCTCGGCTCCCTGGCGACGCTCCAGACACCAGCTACGTCGGGCCCGCAGGTGTTCGGGTCGTTCACGGTGCGCACGCTCGCCGACGGCCTTGATACGCCGTGGAGCATGGCATTCCTCCCGAACGGTGATCTGCTCGTCACCGAGATGGCCGGCCGCCTGCGGATTCTCCGAAACGGCGTCCTCGACCCGACGCCGATTTCCGGTGTCCCCGCAGTCCACGTCGAGCCGCTGTCCGGGCTGATGGAGGTGCTGCCACACCCGGAGTTCCCGGCCAATCACTACGTCTACCTGTCCTACAACAAGCCCGGACCCCGGCTGCCAGACGGCGTCGAGCCGATGGGCTGGCGATTTCTCCTCGGGTATGTCCGCGCCAACGGCGGGGCGGTCGTCCGCAACCCCGAGGGGCAGCGCCGCACATCCACGGTGGCGATTGCGCGCGGACGACTCGACGGATCAATGCTGACCGACGTCACGGACATCTTCGTCGCCGATGACTACAAGGACGAAACTATCGATGCCATTGCCGCCGCACGGATGGCGTGGGGACGCGACGGGATGCTCTACGCCACGATCGGCGGCGCCAACGAGCCTGCCTCTCAGGGACCGCTCGCCCGGTCACAGGGTGGCGTCGCGCAGGATCCGGCCCGGCACGGGGGCAAGGTCATCCGTCTTCGGGATGACGGGTCCGTGCCGAAGGACAACCCGTTCATCGGCAGGAAGGGCTACAAGCCCGAGATCTATACGTTGGGCCATCGGAACCCGCTGGGCCTCGCGATGCATCCGGTGACCGGCGTGATGTGGGAGCACGAAAACGGTCCCGCTGACGATGACGAGGTCAACATTCTGAAGCCCGGCGCGAACTACGGATGGCCGCTCGTGGGTCTCGGTCGCTCCTACACCGGGCACTTCATCGGTTCCCCGGCATCACTCGGGGCGAGGGCGGGGCGTCCTGATGCGCAGACCATGTACCTGAAAGGGATGGAGCAGCCTTTCGTCTTCTGGGCGCCGACGGTGGCGCCGTCAGGGATGGTGTTCTACACCGGCGACAGGTTCCCGGACTGGAAAGGGAACCTCCTGGTGGGCATGTTGAAGGGACGCCGGATCGAGCGGATGGTGTTTACGGAGACGGGAGGCATGTTCCGGCGGGAGCCGCTGCTCGAGGCGCTCAACAAGCGAATTCGAGACATACGCCAGGGCCCCGACGGCTGGCTCTATATCCTGACCGACGGCAAACCCGCGCAGGTGCTTCGGCTCGAACGGTAGATTCCCTGGCCGCCCGGGAGCGGCTTCGTCCAGGAAGTGCCGTATCCTCTCCCACCAGTCGGAAGAGGATGGAGGTCTGAGATGAGACGACTCGTTCAGGGAACGCTGCTGTCTGTCGTATCCGCGCTGGCCGGTATCGGCGTCATGTCCCTGGTGGGCGGGGGGCCGGGAGGCCTGTCACTCTCGGCGCAGCCCCGTCTGACCCGGGTGAGTGCCGACGACTTCGTCGCCATTCAGCAACTCCTGTGGGACAACCACTGGGGATACGACTTCGCCATTCGGGACGGCGCGGACCTGTGGACCAGCACGTTCCTTCCTGATGCGAGGATCGACAGCGACGCGGGCGTCCACCTGTCGGGGCACGCGGAGATACGCCAATACGCCCTCGACCCCATCAAGCAGAATCCAGACCGGCGCCTTCGGCACTGGACGTCCACGTTCCAGATCACCCCAAACAAAGAGGGCGCGATTCTCAAGGCGTTCTGGTACACCGTGGCTGACGACGGGAAGCCGGGGTCGAAACTGACCATCGGCGTCACCGGCTGGTACGAAAGCCAGGTCGTCAGGACAAGCCAGGGGTGGAAGATCAAGCGTCACGGAATCCACCCCGAAGGCGGCATCGTCGCGCCGCCCAGGGGATAGCGTCGCGTCCGCCTATTTGTCTCCCGACAGATTCTCGTTGACCCGTGTCGGCGCGCCCTCGCGGCTGGTGCCCCCGAGTTTCTTGAGCAGTGCCGCCGTCGCCGGCTTGACGTTCACCATATTGGGGAAGACGTAGCCTTCGGCGATCTTCAGCGGGGTGTCACCAGACTTGTTCTGGATGTTCACCTCGGCGCCTTTGGACACCAGCAGTTCGACGATGCTGTTGAACCCGCAGTAGGCCGCGGCGTGCAGGGCCGTCCAGCCATCCGCGTTGACGGCGTTTACCGTCGCTCCGAGTTCGATTGCGGCGCGGACCGCTTCCAGATGCGCCGACTCCGCCAGGGCGCTTTCCCCCTCGATGCGTGCGCGCCCGGCCGCGACGATGAGGGGCGTCATGTTGCCCGCGGCGACCAGCGTCGGATTCGCGCCCCGCGACGCGAGCAGCCGCATGACCTCGGCGTCGGCCGAGAGCGCGGCCACATAGAACGGCGTCGCGTTGCTCAGAAAGCGTCCGATGAAGAGGCTCATGCCATAGCGCGGCGCGAGCTTCGTCATGCGGGCATTCGGATCGGCGCCGTGATCGAGGAGGGCGCGAATCAGCGCGAGCTTGTCGGCGCGCCGCCCGATCCCGCCGAGCGTGCTCCATTCGCCGTCCTCGACCTGATAGTCATGGGTCATGATGCTTTCCCAGATCCCGCTCGCCCAGTGGAGCGGCGTATAGCCGGCCGTGTTGGCGTTGGGGTCGGCGCCCTGGTCGAGGAAGAAGGTGGCGAGCGCCACGTGGCCGCGGACGGTCGCCACCAGCAGGGGCGACGTCCCGTCCTTTGCGGCCTCCTTCAGAGAGGCGCCATGCGCCATCAGCGCCTTCGCGGTCGCGATGCTGCCCTGGCGCGCCGCGAACATCAGAGGCGTGAACCCTGACCCGCTGGGTTTCGACGCGGAGGCTCCGCGACTGAGCAGACGCTCCACCACGGCGGTATGACCCTCCGCGATGGCCCACATCAGCGCGCTCTGGCCGCGCACCTGTTCGACGGCATCCACAGTGGCGCCGCCGTCCAGCAATGCCGTCACCGTATCCAGATAGCCCCCGCGGGCGGCCGACATGAGCGCCGTCAGGCCATTGAGCTGGGAGGCGTCGGGTTTTGCGCCCGCCGCAAGCAGGTGCGTCACGGCGGCCGCGCTCCCCGTCTCCGCGGCCAGGTGCAGGGGCGTGATGCCGTAGACGTTGGTGGCGTTGGGGTCCGCGCCTGCCCGCAGGAGCGCTGCGACGGCCTCGGCGTTCCCCCAGTGCGCCGCCCAGTGGAGCGCGGTGGCCCCGTCGGGCTGCGCCGCCCGGGCGTCGGCTTTCAGGTTGACCAGCGCCGTCAGCGTCTGCAGGTCGTGCCGGCGGGCGGCCTCGATGAGTCGAAGGTCCGCCGCCGAGGCTGTCAGGACGCCGGCCATCCAGATAGCGATGGCGGCCGGGACGGCGAGGCGCGTGCTGCGTGTCATGGGGGCACAGTATCCTCCCCCTGCCGTCCTTCTGAAAACACCGCGCCAGGAGAAGAGACTCAGCACACGGTCCAACGGGCGGCGTGCGCAGTAGGATCCGTCACCAGAGCAGACGCATGCAGACCACCAGACGCGCATTCCCCCTGGCCGTGGCCGCCCTGATCGCCGTGTGTGGAGGCCTCGTGACCGGCCAGGCACCGCGGTTTCGCCCCGTGACCAGCGCCATGCTGCGCCATCCCAGCCCGGATGACTGGCTGATGTTCAGCCGCACCTACGACGCGCAGCGCCACAGTCCGCTGAAGCAGGTCACCCGCGCCAACGTCGGGGAGCTGGAAGTCGCGTGGACCAAGACGTTGCCGAAGGGCGTCTTCGAGGTGATCCCGGTCGTGCACGACGGTGTGATGTACATCGCGTTGCCCGGGGCCGGAGCCATGGCCCTCGATGCCGCCACCGGCGCGACGATCTGGGAGTACCGGCGGGAGGTGTCGGCCCAGGATCTGGAGCAGGCGCGCTCGAAGGGTGTGGCGCTCTGGGAAGATCTCGTCTTCTACGCGTCGCCGGATTCGTATCTGGTTGCGCTGGACGCGCGCACCGGCAAGGCACGCTGGGAGACGAAGACGGACGGCTGGATGACGTCGCAGCCATTCGTTGCCGACGACAAGGTCATCATGGGCCGGAGCTGCCGGCCCGACCCGAAGGCCTGCTACATCTCGGCGCACGATGCCCGGACCGGCAAGGAGGTATGGCGGTTCAACACCGTCGCCGCGGATCCGGGCGATCCGAACAGCGCGTCGTGGGCGAAGGTCGCGCCGGACAAGCGGATCGCCTCTCCGTGGGGCCTCCCCGGCAGCTACGATCCGGAGCGCAAGACGTTGTATTGGGGCGTCGCCAACCCCGAGCCATTTCCCCGGCGCACGCGTCACGGGGATGCCGACGGCACGGCCCGTACGGCCCCGGCCGACCTGTATAGCAACTCGACGGTGGCCCTCTCCCTCGAGACCGGGAAGCTGAAGTGGTACTACCAGCACCTTCCCGGTGACGACTGGGATCTGGACTACACCAACGAGCGGACGCTGATTCGGACGCGCATCAACCCGAACCCGGCGTTCGCCAAGTGGGTCAACCCGAAGGCGGCCGGTGGCCGCCAGCGGGACGTCTCCGTGATGCTCGGCGAGGGCGGCGGCGTGTTTTCGCTCGATCGGGAGACTGGCGAGTTCCTGTGGGCGACGCCGTGGCCGTACGACACACCCAACTTCCTTATTTCGTCGATCGATCCGCAGACCGGCAGGACGTCCATCAACTGGGACGGCGTGGTCAGGGGCCGTGGAGAGGAACACCTGGTGTGCTACTGGAACGCACGGAGCTACTGGCCGACGGCCTATCACCCCGGCACGAATTCGTTGTTCGTCCCCTTCAGCGACAACTGCACCATCTCGCGAACGCCCACGGACAGCGACCGCATCAACATCATCCGCAGCGTGCCCCGGCCGGGCTCCGATCCCGAGAAGTTCGGCGGGTTATCGAAGATCAACATGGAGACGGGCGAGATCCGGCACATCTACACCGGCCGCGCGCCAGGCACCGGCGGCGTGCTGACCACGGCCGGGGACCTCGTGTTCTGGGGCGACGTCGCCGGCACGTTCCGGGCCTTCGATGCCGAGAGCGGCCAGAAACTCTGGGAGTCGACGCTGAACGGACCCATTCAGACGAGCACGATCACCTACGCGGCGGGCGGCCGTCAGTTCGTGTCCGTCGCCACCGGGACCGGGCTGTACCTCACAGAGGGGCTGATCCAGCAGGCGAAGGTCAATCCGCCCCGCGGCAACAACGAGATCTACGCGTTCGCGGTGAAAAGGCGTCCGTGAAGCCGGATAATACGGCCGCGTGACACGAATGCAGAGGAGCGCACGTGCGAACCAACGCTCGAACTGACCTGGGGCCGGGGCGTGGATGGCGGATGCTGGCTGTGCCGACTGTGCTGATCGCCCTGTCGTGTGCCGCCCGTGCCGACGCGCAGTCCCCACGGCCGGCGGCCTCGCCGTCCGCCGCCCACCGCGCGACCCTCGATCGCTACTGCGTCACCTGTCACAACGAGCGCCTGAAGACCGCGGGTTTGCGACTGGACGCCGTGAACGTCAGCGATCCGACGGCAGATCCCGAGACGTGGGAGAAGGTCATTCGAAAGATCCGGTCGGGCGCGATGCCCCCGGCAGGCAGCCCACGTCCCGACCGGATGGCCGCCGAGTCCCTGACGAACTGGCTCACAACGACCCTCGACCGCGCTGCCCTGGCCAGGCCGAATCCTGGACGGCCGGCGATGCACCGGCTGAACCGGGTCGAATACGTGAATGCCGTACGGGACGTGCTGGGCGTCGACATCGATGGGCCGGCCCTGCTTCCCCCCGACGACGCGGGGTTCGGCTTCGACAACATCGGCGACGTCCTGACCGTCACGCCGTCGCTGCTGGAGCGGTACCTGCTCGCCGCGAAGAAGATCGCGAGAGTCGCCGTCGCCGACCAGACGATTCGGGCCACCGGCCAGCGATACAGCCTGCCCTTCTCCCTGGTGCAGGACACCCGCATGGGCGACGCGTTTCCCTTCGGCACCCGGGGAGGAATCTCCGTGCCGCACACGTTCCCGGTCGATGGCGAGTACGCCGTTACCGTCGAGGTGCAGCGCCACTCGCTGGGGTTGGGAGGCCGGGTCCGCGGCATGAATGACCGGAACCTCATCGACGTGTTGCTGGACGGCGAGCGGGTCCATCGATTCGAAATTGGCCGGCAAAGCCAGCTCGGCACCGGCGAACGCCGGGACATCAACGCGCAGTTCGTTGCCGCGTCCGACGTCCTGAAACCCAGCGAGATCGTGGCCGGCGACGCGCCACTGACCGCGCGCTTTCCCGCCCGGGCGGGCACGCACGTCGTCACGGTGACGTTCGTCGATTCGCCGTGGTACATGGAAGGCGTCGGCGTGTCCCGTCTTCCGGCCGTCAGTGATGGCTACGCGGCGGGAACCGACTCAGCGCAGAACTTCGGAAAGATACACATGGGCGTCGACGCCATCAACGTCGAGGGCCCGTTCAACGCGATGGCCACGGGAGACACTCCGGCCAGGCGCCGGATCTTCGTTTGCCGCCCCGCGCGGGCCGTCGACGAAACGCCGTGCGCACGCCGCATCGTCAGACGTCTCGCGCGCAATGCCTTCCGCAGACCAGTCGCCGCGAGGGACATCGAGACGCTCATGGCCTTCTATGCCCGTGGCCGGGCGACCGGAAGCTTCGACGCGGGCATCCAGGCGGTCATCGAGCGGTTGCTGGTGTCGCCGGCCTTCCTCGTGAGGGTGGAGTCACAGCCGCCCGGGATCAGGCCCGGGCAAGCCTATGCGGTGTCCCCGTTCGATCTGGCGTCGCGGCTCTCGTTCTTTCTCTGGAGCAGCGTTCCTGATGAGGAGCTGTTGAACGCGGCGACGTCGGGGCGGTTGTCGGCTCCGGCGGTCCTGGAGAAGCAGGTGGCGCGCATGCTGACCGACAGCAGGTCGACGGCCTTCACGACCAACTTCTTCGGGCAGTGGCTGACCACGAAGAACGTCGCATCACTGACGCCGGATCCGCACGAGTTTCCGGATTTCGACGGCAATCTCCGGGATGCGTTCGCGAAGGAGACCGCGCTCTTCCTGGAGAGTCAGGTCCGCGAAGACCGGCCGGTTCCGGAACTGCTGACCGCCAACTACACCTTCGTCAACGAGCGCCTCGCGAAGCATTACGGGCTGCCAGGGGTGTACGGCCCGCAGTTCAGGCGTGTGTCGTATCCCGGTGATGCGCGAGCAGGTCTCCTCGGACACGGCAGCGTGCTCCTGGTGACGTCCTATCCCAACCGGACGTCAGTCGTGCAGCGCGGGAAGTGGATCCTCGAGAACCTCCTTGGGTCGCCGCCTCCGCCCCCGCCGGCCAACGTGCCTCCGCTACCGGAGACCGGCAAGGATGAGAAGCCCCGGACCCTGCGCGAGCGGATGGAGCAGCACCGGCGGAATCCTGCCTGTTCTGCATGCCACGCGCGGATGGATCCGTTGGGGTTCGCCCTGGAGAACTTCAATGCCATCGGGAGCTTCCGCCTGGAAGACGCGGGCAACCGCATCGACCCGTCGGGAACGTTCCTCGGCGGGACCAAGTTCTCCACTCCGGCGGAGTTCCGCGCCGCACTGCTGGAGCACCGGGACGAGTTCGTGGAGACGGTGGCCGTCAAGCTGCTCACCTACGCCATGGGTCGAGGCGTCGAACCCTCCGACATGCCGGCGGTGCGGGCGATCGTCCGGGACACGGCGGCCAGGCAGTACCGCTGGTCGGCGTTGATCCAGGCGATCGTGCGCAGCGTGCCCTTTCAGATGAGGAGAGCCGAGTCATGATGATCTTCAAGCACCACCTGTCCCGGCGTACGGTGCTCCGCGGCCTCGGGACGTCGCTCGCGCTGCCGCTCCTCGATGCGATGGTCCCCGCGGCCGTGCCTCTGCGGGCCACGGCGGCCAAACCAGCGAAACGATTCGCCGCCATCTACACGCCGCACGGTGCTGGCGACATGTCGCAGTACACGCCGCCCAGCGAAGGCGCTCTGCAGATCATGCCGGCCGTCGGGCCCCTCGAGCCGTTCAGGGAGCAGATGCTGATCGCGAGCGGCCTGGATTGCCGGAAGATGTACGTGCAGGACGGGGGGCCGCACCCCCGCGCGCAGACGACATGGCTGACTGGCACCACAGCCAAGTACACGGAAGGGCCAGACATCCGGGCTGGCGTGTCTCTCGACCAGATGATCGCCAGGGAGACCGCCCGTGAAACCCAGATCGCGTCGTTGGAACTGGCGGTCGAGCCCGTGGAGCTCATCGGCGCCTGCGCCCTCGGGTACAGCTGCGCGTACACCAACACCATCTCGTGGCGGACGGAGACGACGCCGCAACCCATGGAGAACAACCCGCGCGCCGTGTTCGAGCGGCTGTTTGGCGCCAGTGACAGCACGGACCAGCGCTCCAGAGCCGCGGACATTGCCAAGGATCGCAGCATCCTGGATTCGGTGAACGCCGAGATTGCGAGCCTTCGCAAGCGGGTCGGCTCCGCCGACCAACGGAAGGTCAACGACTACCTGGACTCCGTGCGAGACGTCGAGCGACGAATCCAGAAGGCGGAGCAGCAGATCGAACGTGAGCTCCCCACGCTCGGCCGCCCCGTGGGGATCCCGCCGACGTTCGAGGAGCACGTGTCGATGCTGTTCGACCTGCTCGCCCTCGCGTTTCAGGTGGACCTGACTCGCGTATCCACGCTCCTGATGTCGCGGGAGAACAGTAATCGTGCGTACACGGAGCTCGGCATTCCTGACGCCCACCACAGTCTCTCGCACCATCAGGACAACCCCGAGAAGGTGGGACGCCTGTTCAAGATCTACGCGTTCCACACCAGACTCTTCGCGGGATTCCTCGAGAAGCTGCGCGACGTTCAGGATGGCGATGGTTCTCTCCTCGACCACTCTCTCTTCCTGTACGGCTCGGGGATGAGCAATCCCAACCTGCACGACTGGACGGGCGTGCCGACGATGGTCGTAGCGGGTCGTGACCTCGGCGTCGGGACGGGCCGGCACCTGCGGGCGCCTGCGGGCACGCCGCTCGCCAATCTCCAGCTGGCGTTGCTCCGGAAGATGGATGTGCCCGCGACAAGCTTCGGTGACAGCAGCGGTGTGTTCCCGATCTGAGCGCACGCCGCGCTGAGGCGGCACACGACATATCACTGCGCCGTCTGCACCCCACGAAGGCCTTCGTTGCGGAACCCCTGATCAACAGGGTGCCAGCGAGGCCGATCATTGCGAGAGGCGCCTGCGACTGATCGCAGGCGCCACCTCTCCACCTCCCGCCGTATCAAGACCTCACAGAAACCTCACGATTGCCCAGCGGGGACGGCGAGATACTCCGCCTGCTCAGTTTCACGTCGAAATCCAGACGTTGTGTGGTGTTCGCCGCCCGGTGTCGCCGTGGGCCTCTCGGAGGGTGTATGCGTAGAAGTCTCGTCATCGCGTTCGTCGCAATACTCGGCTTGGCCGGCGTTGCCAGCGCGCAGTCCGGTTCGACGGGGGCCATCGCCGGCGTCGCCCGGGACGCCACCGGCGGGGTACTGCCCGGCGTGACCGTCGAGGTGGCCAGTCCGGCGCTCATCGAGAAGGTCCGAACGGCCGTGACGGACGGAGACGGCAATTACAGGATCGTCGAGCTTCGCCCCGGCACCTACACGGTGACCTTCACCCTCACAGGCTTCGCGTCGTTCCGTCGCGAAGGCCTCGAGCTGAACGCGGGCGTGACCGCGGCCATCAACGCCGAGATGCGGGTGGGTGGCCTTGAGGAAAGCGTCACCGTGACCGGCGCGAGTCCGGTCGTGGACGTGCAGAACGTCCGCAAGCAGCAGCTGTTGACGAGAGAAGTGATCGACATCCTCCCGACGGGACGGACCGTGCAGGGCTTCGCGGCGCTCACCCTGGGCGCCAGGGGCACGGGCGCGGACGGTGCGGCGTCCGCCACGGACGTAGGCGGCAGCAAGGGCGAGGGCAACTCAGGGTTCGGTGTTCACGGGATGCGCGGCGAGGATTCGATCATCACGCAGGACGGGATGTTCTCGAACTCGATCATCGGAAATGGCAGCACGCAGAACCGTCAGACCCAGGTCAACCAGGCGTTCGTGCAGGAAATGGTCCTCCAGATCAGCGGCGTCGGGGCGGAGTCCCAGACCGGCGGTGTGCAGATCAACATCGTGCCGCGCGAAGGCGGCAACCAGTTCAAGCTCTACTCCTTCAACTCCGGTACCAGCGGGCGCTTCCAGGTCGAGAACCTGGACGACGAGCTGCGGGCCCGCGGCGTCACCACCGCACCAAAGGTCAAGAGAGTCTGGGACATCTCCGCGGGCGTCGGTGGTCCCATTCGGAGAGACAAGCTCTGGTTCTACAGTGCGCAGCGCTACTGGGGCAACGAGGAGATCGTCCCGGGCAACTACTTCAACGCGACGCAGGGGACCTTCCGGTACACGCCGGATCTGAAACGCCCCGCATTCGTGCGGCGGACCAACGGCGACGTCTCGGTGCGGCTGACCTGGCAGGTGACAGGCAAGGACAAGCTGGCGCTCAATTTCAGCGACCAGCACATCTGCAACTGCACCAACACGGTGAACGGCAACATCCCGACTGCGCCCGAGGCGTCCATCAACGGCCCGAACGTGCACGCCCGCCTGACGCAGGTGACGTGGAACCGCCCGGCCACCACCCGGCTGCTGCTCGAGGGAGGCTATACGTTCTCGAAGAACCCGCAGGTCGTCCTGCGGCAGGAAGGCGTGGAGATCTCGACACCGCCCATCATCGAGCTGACCACGAACCTGCGCTACAACGCCTGGACGCAGGGCGTGTCGCCGGGCCGGTCCTATACGACCTCCGAGATCCCGCAGTACACGGACCAGTCGAATCAGCGTGTCACAGTCTCATGCATCACGGGAGCCCACGCGCTCAAGGTAGGCTTCTCGATGATGCAGGGATGGCAGGCTACGGGTCTTCGCCTGAATGAAGTCCCCGGCGTGGGCCCAGTGGCGTACTCGCTCAGGAACGGTGTGCCGGCCAGCCTCACGCAGTACGCCTCCCCGTTCTACGGCGGGCGAAGCCAGATGCGCGACCATGCACTCTTCGCACAGGATCAGTGGACGATCCACCGCCTCACGGCCACTGCGGGCGTGCGGTACGATCGGCACCGCGCCTGGGCCGACGCCGCCGAGACGCCGGTGATGGCGTTCGTCGGTTCTGCCTCGTTTCCCCGTGTCGACAACGTGCCGAACTGGAGGGACGTGTCGCCCAGAATCGGCGCGACCTACGACCTGTTCGGCAACGCCAAGACGGCGCTCAAGGCGTCAGTCGGGCGATATACGCAGCTGGAGACCGTCACCATCGCCGACGCGAATGCCCCCGTGCGCCGCCTCGCCAACAACGTGACGCGCACGTGGACGGATGCGAACGGGAACCTGCGCCCGGACTGCGACCTCAACAACCGCCTCCAGAACGGCGAGTGTGGCCAGGTCAACAACCTCGCATTCGGCACGCTCGCCGCGGCCACCAGCTTCGACCCGGAGCTCCTCAGCGGCTACAAGGTCCGTCCCTACACCTGGCAGGCGATGACGAGCGTTCAGCATGAGCTCCGCCCGGGCGTGGCGCTCAATGCCGGGTACTTCCGTGCCTGGTACGGCACTTCACGGTGGTCGATAACCTCCGTACCGCTCCGGCGGACTTTGATCCCTACTGCATCACCGCGCCGACGGACGCTCGGCTGGGGAGCGTCAGCGGGAAACAGATCTGCGGTCTGTATGACGTGAACCCCTCCAGGTTCGGCCAGGTCAGCAACCTCAATACGTTCACGGCCAACTTTGGCGAGCGGACACAGGTGTACAACGGGTTCGAAGCGTCCATTTCTGCGCGGTTCGGGAAGGGCGGTCTCTTCCAGGCCGGCACGTCGAGCGGACGAACGGTCAGTGACAACTGTGTCGTCGTCGACTCTCCACAGGCGGCGAGGCCGGGCTATTGCAAAGAGGTGCTGCCCTTCAAAGGCCAGACGCAGGTCAAGCTGTCGGGCGTCTACCCGCTGCCGTACGACATCTCGCTCAGCGGCACGTTCCAGTACGTGGCCGGTATCCCGCTGGCCGCCGACCTGCCCGTCCCGAGCGCCCAGATTCTGCCCTCCCTTGGGCGCAACCTGTCGGCTGGCGCGGCGGCCCTCGCCACCGTGCCGCTGATGGTTCCGAACGAGCAATTCGAGAAGAGCCTGAACCAACTCGACCTCAGGGCCACCAAGACCGTGCGCTTCGCCGGTAGGGGCCGGGTCCAGGTGATGTTCGACGTCTACAACATCCTGAACGTCAACACCGTCTTCGCGATGAACACGACCTACGGTCCGAGCTGGCTCCGCCCCACGGCGGTGCTGGGTGGACGCCTGTTGAAGTTCGGCGGGCAGTTCGACTGGTAGCGGGCTACGGGGTCAGGATGCCGAGTGTCGGGGCGTCCTGCACCCGCCTCCAAACGAGATCCTGGGCAGTCTGGCCCGCCTCGGCCGGCACGGTGGTCGTCTGTCCGTCGGCCCCGACGAGCCGGCTGCCATAGCTCGGAACCCCGGCTCTCAGGACTCTCCAATGCGTCGTGAGCGGATTCTCCACGCCGTTGCGCACGACCCAGTTGGGAGCAGGTCAAAAGCGGTGAAGCTCTGCCTCGAGCTCGGGATCGACGTCAACGCCGCTAGCGAGACAGCGCAATAAACAGGATGCGCGCCGGACATTCGATGCGCGCGGTTGCGGGCGTCAGGCCGGCGATGCGCGGTTCTGGTCAACTCATGGTTTGCCCTACACTCCAGGGAGCGACGCGCATACCATTCCGGCACGATCAGGTGGTGCGAGAAGAGCGCTTCCTGGAAAACCGGAGTGCGGGATGAAGACCCTGACTGTGAACGTCAACGGGACGACGCGCGACGCCACGCCACGTACATCGCAGCCTATGTGGACATGCGCCCGGTGCTTGGGTTCACCGTGGAACTGATCCGTGGTGCTGGGGCTTCCGCGCCGGCGCCTGCCTCCCCGACTCCAGCTCCGTCTCGCCTGGGAACCGGCCGCGTGGGGCACATCGGCATCTTCGTTCGAGACGTGGACACCGCCGCGACTCTCATGGCGCGCCTCATGGGCATGAACCTGCCGCCGCTCGTGAAGAACACGGCACGCCGGGTATTCCCTCCGGGTTACGACGGTGACCTGGATGCCCACCCGAAGATGTATACGTTCCGGGAATCCACGCTGCCCCTGGAGTTCGCGGAGCCTCAGGGTGGGCGCAGTCCGTGGCGCAATCACGTCGACAAGTACGGACCATCGATCCATCATGTCGCGCTGGCCATCGAGGGCATGGCCGAGACCGTCCGGTATGCCGAGTCAAAAGGTGGCACCGTCGTACTCGGCCCTGGCCCCGGCTACGCCTTCGTCGAGATGCCCGCCCTTGGTATCGCCTTTGAGTTGAATGGCAAGTAGTCGGAGCGTGTGATGACAAAGCGCCTGCGTGTTCTCGTCGTCTGTGCGGGTATCGTCGCCCTTGCCGCGGCCGCCTCATATCGAACGGTGCAGGCCAGGCCCGACCGCATCTCCGTCGAGGACTTCGTCGAGATTCAGCGCCTGCTCTGGGACAACCACATGGGCTACGACTTTGCCGCCCGCGATAACGGCAACATGTGGACGAACACCTTCCTGCCGGACGCGAAGATCGACAACGACGGCGGCAAAGTCCACTTGTCCGGACACGAGCAGATCCGGCGCTATGCGACGGACCCTATAGCGGCGAATCCGGCGCGCCGCCTTCGCCATTGGACATCGACGTTCCAGGTCACGCCGAACGCCGAGGGCGCCATTCTGCAGGCCTTTTATCTGACCACCTCCGACGACGGCAAGACGGGGTTCGTGATCGGCGGCGAAGGCCGGTACGAGAGCCAGGTCGTCAAGACGAAGCAGGGGTGGAAGATCAAGCACCACGTCATTCACGCAGAGGGAAGCGTGACCGCCGTGCCAGCGCGGCCCGCGGGCAGGTAGGAGCTGGACGTGCCTGGATTAGGGAGGAGAATCCTCATGCGCAGAAGCAATGCCGCGTTGCTGGTCCTGCTCAGCAGCATGACTCCGCTGGCTGCGGATGCCGCCACACCGTCCGCGGTCGCGGTCTCCGAACAGCGTGCGCTGCTCGACAAGTATTGCGCCGGGTGCCACAACGACCGCCAGAAGGCCGGGGGACTGACACTGTCTGGCCTCGACCTCCACGCGCCGGGCGTGCATGCGGAGACCCTCGAGAAGATCGTCCGGAAGCTGCGGACGAAGTCCATGCCTCCGAGCGGCATGCCGAGGCCTGACACCGGCACGCTCAATGAGTTCACGGCCAGCCTCGAGACCGCGCTCGACGAAGCCGCGGCGAAGACGCCGAATCCCGGACGTCCTGCCGTGCACCGTCTGAACCGCACGGAGTACACCAACGCGATTCGGGATCTGCTGAGCCTGGAGATCGACGGGGCGGCCCTCTTGCCTCCGGACACCCAGGGGTTCGGCTTCGACAACATTGCTGATGTGCTCTCGACGTCGCCAGGTCTTCTCGAGCGCTATCTCATCGCGGCGCAGAAGATCGCCCGCCTCGCCGTGGGCGATACCTCGATCCGCCCTGCTATTCAGACCTACACCTTGCCGTATCTCGTGCTGACCCAGGACGACCGCATGAGCGACGACCTGCCAGCCGGCTCCCGCGGTGGCGTGGCGGTGCGCCACTACTTCCCCGTGGACGGCGAGTACGTGATCCGGCTCCGGCTGCAGAAGGCGTATCTGGCGACCAACCCACGCGGGCTCCGGCAGCCCGAGGCGATCGACGTGCGCCTCGATGGTGCGCGACTCAAGGTCTTCAACCTGGGTTCGGCGCCTCCGCCGGTCGATCGGACGAGGCAGCGCGCCGCCGTGGCCGCCGCGGCCGCCGCCACGTCCGACCTGCTTCCGAGGGCGGTGCGCCCAAGTGACAAGGCCACGCAGGGTGTCGACTCCACCGAACAGTCGCGCGAGCGCTTCGCCGTGCCGGAAGATGCCCCGGATGCGCATCTCGACGTGCGATTCCATGCGAAAGCCGGCCTGCGCGTCGTCGGCGTTTCGTTCCAGAGGCGGGCGTGGGTGGCCGAAGGTGTGGGGCCCTCCGTGATGCCGGCGGGCAGCTTCGCGCACGCGTCCGGCAATGAGACCGACACCGGTCACGGCCGCATCGATATGGGGATCGATGCCGTCATGGTCGAGGGCCCCTTCGAGAGCGCACGGCCGGACCAGACTCCGAGCCGCAATCGCATCTTCGTGTGCCGCACGGAGACCGACGCGTGTGCGTCGCGCATCATCGCGCGGCTGGCCCGCGGCGCCTTCCGGCGGCCTGTCATCCACACCGAGCTGGCCGACGTGCGCCGCCTCTACCGGGAGGCCAAGGCGACCGCTGGCTTCGATGCGGGCATCGCACGGGCCATCGAAGTGCTGCTGACCGACCCGGAGTTCCTGTTCCGCGTCGAGCGCGATCCACGCGGCGTCCAGGCTGGCGCCGTGTATCGCCTCTCCGACGTCGAGCTGGCGTCGCGGCTCTCCTTCTTCCTCTGGAGTTCGATTCCGGACCAGGAGCTGATCGGGCTCGCCGAGCGCCGGGAACTGCACCGGACCGGGGTGTTGGACGCCCAGGTCAGGCGCATGCTCGCGGATCCCCGCGCGGCGGCGTTGACATCGAACTTCTTCGGCCAATGGCTCTACACCCGCAACATGGTGGCCGCCCGGCCGGACCCGAAGGCCAATCCCGCGTTCGACGAGAACCTCCGCGCGGCCTTCCTGCGGGAGTCAGAGCTTTTCGTGGCCAGTCAGCTCCGGGACGACCGCAGCGTGCTCGACCTTCTGAGAGCCGACTACACGTTCGTCAACGAACGCCTCGCGCGTCACTACGGCCTGCCCAACATCTACGGCCCCCACTTCCGCCGGGTCTCGCTGCCGGACGACCGGCGTGCGGGCATCCTTGGCCAGGGCAGCCTGCTGACGGTGACGTCCATGTCCGATCGGACCTCGCCAGTGAAGCGAGGGGCCTGGATCCTGGAGAACCTGCTCGGTGCGCCGCCGCCCCCGCCCCCGGCAAACGTTCCGCCGCTTGACAGCACGCCGCTCGTCGGGACCCTGCGTCAGCGCATGGAGCAGCACCGGAGAAATCCGGCGTGCGCGGGTTGCCATGCGCGCATGGACCCGTTGGGTTTCGCACTGGAGAACTTCGACGCGACGGGCCGATGGCGCGACGTCGACGGGGGCAGCCCCGTGGATGCATCAGGGACGCTGCCGGACGGGACAGCGTTCAAGACACCCGCGACGTTTCGGGCCGCGTTGCTCCAGACGAGCGACGCGTTCGTCACGACCGTCGCCGAGAAGCTCTTGACCTACGCACTCGGGCGCGGAGTGGAGTACTACGACAAGCCGGCCGTGAGGCGCATCGTGCGTGAGTCCGCGGCGTCCGACTATCGCTGGTCGGACCTGATCCTCGCGGTAGTCAAGAGCGCGCCGTTTCAGATGAGGAGAGCGCAATCATGATCCTGACAGGCAAAACGCTCAGCCGGCGGACCGTGCTTCGTGGCGCGGGCGCATCCATAGCCCTCCCGTTCCTCGACGCCATGACACCCGCGATGGCCGCGCGGCGCGCCGCCACCACCCCACTTCGGATGGCCATCGTGTACGTGCCCATGGGTGCGTTCATGAAGAAGTGGACGCCGCCTGCCGCCGATCCGCTCCAGTCGCCGATCTTGCGCGTGCTCGAGCCGTTCCGGCAGGAAACGTCCGTGCTGACCGGCCTGGCCAACAAGGAGGCGGACGCGCGCGACGGAGGCGGCCAGCACTCACGCATTCAGCCGGCCTACCTGACCGGTGTGTTGTGCAAGCGCACCGAGGGCCCGGACCTTCGCGTGGGCATCTCCATGGACCAGATTGCGGCCCGGGAGATGGGAAATCAGACGCAACTGGCGTCGCTCGAGATGGGCCTCGAGTCGGTGGACCTGCTTGGCGCCTGCGACATCGGCTACACCTGCGCGTACACGGCCACGATGTGCTGGCGTGGTCCCCAGACGCCGCTGCCGATGGAGAACAATCCGCGCGCCGTCTTCGAGCGGCTGTTCGGCACCAGCGACAGTACCGATCCACGCGTGCGGCTGGCCGACATCCAGAAGAACCGCAGCATCCTTGACGCGGTGACGCGCAAGGTCGCCCGCCTGCAGCGGGAGATCGGTGCCGGTGACCGCGCGAAACTCGCCGAGTATCTGGATTCGGTTCGCGACATCGAGCGGCGGATCCAGAAGGCTGAGGAGCAGGTGGAGCGGGATCTGCCCATCGTCGCACAGCCGGCCGGTGCGCCGCCCGACTTCGCGGACTATGCCCGGATCATGTTCGACCTGCTCGCGCTGGCCTTCCAGTGCGACCTGACCCGTGTCGCGACGTTCATGGTGGGCCGGGAGTTGAGCACGCGCACGTTCCCGGAGATCGGCGTGCCCGATCAGCACCATTCGCTATCGCACCATCAGGACAACATCGAGAAGCTGGAGAAGCAGGGCAAGCTCAACGTCTTCCATCTCCAGCTCCTCACGCACTTCCTCGAGAAGCTGCGCCAGACCCCGGACGGCGACGGCACGCTGCTGGACCGCTCGATGATTCTGTACGGGTCAGGCATGAGCAACTCCAACTTCCACTATCCGTACGACCTGCCGACGGTGATGGTGAACGGCAAGGGCGTCGGCATCCCGGGCAACCGCCACGTGCGGTACCCGGACGGCACCCCGATCGCCAACTTGTATCTGACGATGCTCGACAAGATGGGAGTGCGGGTGGAGAAGTTCGGCGACAGCACCGGCCGGCTGAACGTGCTGAACGTATGACGCCGCGTACACCGCTCCTGCTCGTGCTGGCCTCGCTCGCCGCTGGCGCGGCCCGCCTCCACGCCGCCGATGATCAACGGCTGATTGAGGCCGCCCGGCGGCAGGACGCACGCGCCGTCGGGGCGTTGATTCGGCAGGGCGTGGATGTCAACGGCGCGCAAGCCGACGGCGCCACGGCCCTGCACTGGGCCGCGCAGTGGGACGATGCTCCGACGGCCGGGCTGCTGCTCAAAGCGGGAGCGCGTCCCGGTACGGCCAATGACTACGGGGTGACGCCACTCTGGTACGCGTGCCTCAACGGCAGCGTCTCGATGATCGAGGCCCTGCTCAAGGCCGGTGCTGCGCCCGGTGCGGCGCTCCCCACGGGCGAGACGGCTCTGATGACGGCCGCGCGGACGGGGAAGACGGCGGCCGTCGACGTCCTGCTGCGGGCTGGTGCCGATCCGAATGCGCGCGAGTCCGTGAAGGGACAGACGGCGCTGATGTGGGCGGTGGCCGAGGGGCACGCGCCGGTCGTTCGCCAGCTCCTGGACGCCGGCGCCCGTGTCAATGCCGCGTCCGCGGGCGGCTTCACGCCCCTGATGTTCGCGGCCAGGCGCGGCGACATTGGCATCGCCCGAACTCTTCTGGAGCGCGGGGCTGACCTCGCTGCCGAAAGCGAGGAGGGCCATGCGCCATTGCTGGTGGCCGTCGTGCGTGGACAGGTGGACTTCGTGCTCTTCCTGCTCGAGCGCGGAGCTGACCCGAACGCCAGCAACAGCGGCTACACGGCTCTGCACTGGGCGTCCGGGCGGTTCGAGTCGAGCCACACGCATGACTACAGCGAGGTCAAGGATGACGAGTGGCGGTCGCTGGCCGAGGTACCCAGGGACCGGAAGGTAGAACTGATCAAGGCCCTTCTGGCGAGAGGCGCGGACCTGCACGCGCGCATCACCCTTCCGCCACCACGGTATGGCTTCGTGCTCTTCAAGGCGAAGTACGTCCTCGGAGCCACGCCGTTCTTCCTGGCGACAACCGTAGCCGACCTCGACGTCATGCGCGTGCTGCTCGGTGCCGGCGCCAGGCCACTGGTGACGACTGACGACCAGACGACCACACTCCAGGTCGCGGCAGGCATGGCTCGGGTGGACACGGAAAGCCTCGTGCCCGAAGCCCGTCACCTCGAGGCGGTGAAGTTGCTGATGGACCTGGGGTCCGACGTGAACGCGGCCAACAGCGCGGGCAATACGGCGCTGCATGCGGCGGCCATGGCGGGGTTCGATACCGTCGCCCAGTTCCTCGTGGATCGCGGCGCCCGGCTCAATGCGAAGAACAAGAACGGCGAGACCCCGTTGCGCCTAGCTGACGGGTATATAGCCGACACGATGCTGTACGTCAGGAGCGGCACGGCGAAGCTCCTGCGCACACTCGGCGCGTCGGCAGATTGATCCGGCCCGCCCGGACGTCTACCGTGCGCACGGTCACCGCAATCGCCGTCCTGCTTCACGTGTGTCTCGTCGTCGTCAAAGTGAACCGGTTGATGCGGTTCTGAGGACGGAGTCGGCCAGCGGCACCAGCCGCCCGCAGAGGACCGTCACGTCCCCTGGCAGCGGGGCCTCCAGTTCGAGGGCCGTTCCGGTCACGGGATGCGGCAGCGACAGCCGCCAGGCGTGCAGCGCCTGACGCCCGAATCCATCCCCCACGCGGCCGTACACCTGGTCGCCCACGATCGGCCAGCCGCTGGCCGCCAGGTGCACCCGGATCTGATGCATGCGTCCCGTGACCAGCCGGCACTCGAGGAGCGACGCGCCCTCGCCGCGCGCCAGTACGCGGTAGCGCGTCTCCGACGGGCTGCCGTCCTTGCGCACCGCCACGCGCCGTCGGTCGGCGGGGTCGCCGCCGAGCGCCAGCGTGATGGCGCCCTCCCGAGGCTTCGGGTGCCCGTGGACGACCGCCAGGTACGTCTTCGCCGCCTGCCCGCTCGTCATCGCGCGTTGGGCCACGCGGTGGACCGCCAATGACTTCGACACGAGCAGCACACCCGATGTGTCCTTGTCGAGGCGATGGAGCAGGCGCGGCGCGTAGTCGCTCCGCGCGTCGCCGCCCAGGTAGCCCAGGATTCCGTTGAACAGCGTGCCGCCCGCATGCTTGTAGGAGGGATGCACGACGACGCCCGGCGGCTTGTTGAGCGCCAGGAGCGAGTCGTCCTCGAACAGGATGTCGAGGGGCTGCGCCTCGGGCTGCGGTGCCGCCCGCTCCGCCATCACCTCGGTGCCGTCGACCGACACCGTGTCTCCCGGCACGACCCCCGAGGACGCCCGGGAGGCGGCCCGGCCGTTGACCGTGACCAGCCCCTCGTCGATCCACCGCTGCACCTTCGTCCGCGAGATGCGCGGCACGTCGGTCAAATGACGCTGAATGCTCTGATCCAGGCGCAGGGAGAGGTCGCCGCGGTCGGCGGTGAAAGTTCTGGGCATCGAGACCTCTTCTATAATTACGCGATGGCCATGAACCTGCGTCTGCCCCGGCCGGACCAGGCGCTGCCTGGCCGGGATGACGTGATGCCGGTGTTCGAGCAGCACGTCGTCACGGGCCACCGGCAGGTGCCACCGTTTCCCGAGGGTCTCGAACAGGTGGTTGTCGGCATGGGCTGCTTCTGGGGTGCCGAGCGCAAGTTCTGGCAGACGCCGGGCGTCTACAGCACCGCGGTCGGCTACGCTGGAGGCTCGACGCCGAACCCGACGTATCGTGAAGTCTGCTCGGGGATGACGGGGCACACCGAAGTCGTGCTCGTCGTGTTCGACCCGGCGCGGATCTCGTTTGAGAATGTCCTGCGCGTGTTCTGGGAGAATCACGATCCGACCCAGGGCATGCGGCAGGGGAACGACGTCGGGACGCAGTATCGTTCGGCGATCTACACGACATCGGCGGCGCAGCTCGACGCCGCGAAGGCGTCGAGGGCCCGGTACCAGGATCAATTGACGGCAGCCGGATACGGCTCCATCACGACGGAGATCGAGGACGCGCGGCCGTTCTTCTACGCCGAGGACTACCACCAGCAATACCTGGCGAAGAATCCGAACGGCTATTGCGGCATCGGGGGCACCGGAGTCAGCTGCCCCGTCGGCGTTGCGACCCGCGTGTAGGTTGTAAGTCTTTCAGGGACCGGCAGGAAGAGACTGATGAGCAGAGTTGTATACGAGACAGCGAAGGCGGCACCCGATCAGGAACGGCTTCGCGCCGAGCACAAGCTGCGGCCGGTGACCGATCAGGAAGAGGGACTCGGCGTGGACGCCGTGCCGAACGGCGTCTACGGCTTCACGTATTCGCCGGCGTTCGCCAACTCACCCCTCTACGCGACCCGGCGTTTCCGCTGCTATGAGACGCATCGCCGCGCGGATGGCACCGTCCATCTCCTGGGCTTCGTCTCCGCGGAGGACGCCGCGAAGCTGAAGAATCAGACGGACGTCGTCGAGATCTGCCTGCAGCCGGAGCCCGAAGAGGGCGCCGAGCACTTCGTCGAGCTTCCGCACACGCGCATCCTGCACCACCGCCTGATGGCGGTCCGGACCGAGCACGGCGTCACGATGAAGGTCGGTCCCGCCTAGCCGTACGCTGCCGCATCACCAGCGCGAGCATCAGCATGAAGAAGGGCGCCGTGAACGCCCACGGGAATCCGAGCAACAGCAGCGTGTTGGAGTACGCCGGTGAGAAATACACCGTGCTGATGAGCGGCGTGACCAGCACGTTCGCCATCAGCGCGTAGCGGGCCCACCGTTCGACGCCCTCCGTCCCCAGCGCCGGCAGCGCCAGCAGCGTCACCAGCCCCATCGAGATGTAGCCGATCGCGTCGTAGTTCCAGAACATCGAGTGCGGGGTCTGCTCGAGCACGCGGACCGCGTCCACGGTGCCGGCCATCTTTGCCGGAACCACCGTCGCGAGCTGGACGACGTAGTTCGCCGTGACGAAGACGGCGTAGATGACCGTGAAGATCAGGGCGGCGTGCGTCCAGAACTGCCTGTCCTTCGGCGTCAGATGGTGGAACGCGACCATCTCCAGGATGAACGGCACGACGATGCAGAGGGACGTGCCGTAGATCGCGATCTCGTCGAGAGGGAAGTGAAGACCGCCCGCGATCTGGAGGATCTGCACGACGTCGTACGCCAGCACCGCGGCGCACGCCGCGATGCCCGACCAGAACCCGACCACGCCGACTGTCCTGTCGTCCTGCATCTGCGGCTCAGCTCCTCTCGTCGTCCACGAGAGGGAGCATGCAGGATTCGGTGCGCCGGCCGCAATGGCTCCCGGCGCTACGGCTCAGCTTCGTGCAGCAGCATCCACGATGTGCCGAAGCGATCCCGCAGCATCGCGAAGCGTGCGGCGAAGTGCGTCTGCTCCAGCCGCATGAAGACCTCGCCGCCGTCGGACAGCAGCTCGTAGATCCGCTCCGTCTCCGCGATCGTGTTCAGCGAGAGCGTCAGATAGGCGCTCCGCATCGGCTCGGCGTGCGCGATGTCGGCGCCCATCAGCGTCGTGCCGCCGATCGTGATCCGCGCGTGCAGGATCTTCCGGTGCCAGTCCTCGGAGATGTGCTGCGAGGGCATGTCGCCGTGGTGCACCAATCTGGTGATGACGCCGCCGAGGTGCCGTTCGTAGAAACGGAACGCCTCTTCGCACATGCCGCGGTAGTTCACGTAGACGTCGAGTTTCATGGCGCCATTCTCCGTCTGCTTGACGCTCTCCGCCAGCCTCAGGCATACTCCGCCCATCATGTTCCTTCCGGTCCAGATGTATGTCCTCACGCCGCGCGTGACCGCGATTGGTCATACGCACGGAGGTGTCGTCGTCTAGTCCGGGAGCGCGGAATCAGTTCTTTTTCAGACGCCCTTCCGGTTTTCCCGGGAGGGCGTTTTGCTTTTCAGGGGGATCCGGCAGCCGCGGAGAGGAGCAGCCCACGTGCGGGCGGGAATGCCATGTCGCAGTTTCCCGACGATGCCCAGGGGGAAGACCAGTCCGTCCGTCACCTGTCCGCCCGGGAGCTCGCCCGGCGGCTCTTTCCGCTCGTCCGGCCGCATCTGCGGACGTTCGCGGGAGGCCTCGGGCTCCTCCTCCTTTCGGTCACGGCCGAGCTGGCGGGCCCGCTCGTCCTGCGTCATCTGATCGACGCCGATATCGCCTCGCGCGACCGCGCGGGGATCCTGCGCAGTGCGGCCGTGTACGCCGCGCTCTTTCTCGTCGGCACCGCCGCGAACTGGGTGCAGGTGGCCGTGCTCACGCGCATGGGGCTGGCGATCGTCACCCGCCTCAAGGAGACGGTCTTCCGTCACCTGCTGGGTCTTTCGATGGCCTACTTCGATCACCACCCGCCGGGCCGGCTGCTCGCGCGCGTGGAGTCGGACACCGAGCGCCTCCAGGCGCTGTTCTCGGACGTGGCCATCGCCGTCCTGCGCACGGCCATCCTGCTCGTGGGGGCCCTGACCGTCATGGCGCTGACGAACTGGCGGGTGACGCTCGGCATCGTGGCGTTCGCCGTGCCTGTCGCGCTCGGTACGACCTACTACTTCCGCCGGATGCGCCACCGGTACCGACGCGTGCGGGCGCTGGTCGGGCGCATCTCGGGGTTCCTGTCCGAGTACGTGCTCGGCGTGCCGGTGCTGCAGGCCTACGGCTACGAGGCGGAAGCCGAGCGCCGTCTGGCCGCCCTCAACGATGAGAAGCTGCGCACCGAGCGCGTCACCGTCGTGATGGAGAACGCGTTCTGGGGCGTGCTCGCGGCCGTCGAGGTGGGGGCCGTGGTGCTGGTACTCGTGCTGGGCTCCGGCCACCTGGCCGGCACGGTGATGTCGGTCGGCAGCCTCATTCTGTTTGCCGAGTACGCGCGGCGCGTGTTCTGGCCGCTGGCGATGTTCTCGGAGCAGCTCGGGTTCATCCAGCGGGCCTTTGCGGCGGCGGACCGTGTGTTCGGCGTGCTCGATACCCCGTCACAGACGCCCGACCGTCCCGACGCGCTGGACACCGTGCCGGCCGGCTGGCGTGAGCTCGCCTTTGACGACGTCTCGTTCGTCTATGACGGTGGCACGCGCGCGCTCGACCATGTGTCGTTCCGCGTCACCCGAGGTGAGCTGGTGGCGATCGTCGGGCTCTCCGGCGGCGGCAAGTCGACGATGGCGAGCCTGCTGATGCGCTTCTACGAGCCCACCGAGGGGGCCGTGACGCTGGACGGCGTGGACATCCGTGCCTTCGCGCAGCGTGCGTGGCGGGCGCGCATCGGCTTCGTCCAGCAGGACATCCACCTCTTCCCGGGCACGGTACGCGACAACCTGCGCGCGCTCGTGGACGACGTGGACCAGGACGCCGTCGAGCACGCCGCGCGCACCGTCGGTGCGGACGCCGTGATTGCCCGGCTGCCCCGCGGGTACGACGAGCCGCTCAACGAGGGCGGCACGAATCTCTCGATGGGGGAGCGGCAGATCCTCAGCTATGCGCGCGCCCTCGTGCGCGATCCGGACCTGCTCATCCTCGACGAGGCGACGTCGTCCGTGGACCCCGGCACGGAGCGGCGCCTCCAGGAGTCGATGCGCCACATGCTGGCCGGGCGGACGGCCCTCGTGATCGCGCACCGCCTGGCCACCGTCGTCAGCGCGACGCGCATCCTCGTGATCCACAAGGGCCGCCTGGCCGAGGAGGGTACGCACGCGGAGCTTTACGCCAGGGGCGGGGTGTACCGGGACCTGTTCGACCTGCAGTTTCGAGGGGAGATGACGGCATGAGCGCGGCGGTGACGATGACCACACGCGAGCATCTGGCCTGGCTGGCCGGCTACTGGCGGCCGTACCGGGCCGCCGCGGTCGGGCTGACGCTCTACACGCTCATCTCGAGCGCCGTGGCCGTGGCCTACCCGCTCGTGTGGAAGCTCGTGATCGATGGCCTCGAACGGATGCCGGCCGGCCAGGCGCTGCCTGTCTCGGACCTCCGGCGGTTCATCCTGCTGCTGGCGGCGATTGCCATGGGGCGCGTGGTCGCCGGGTTCTATCCGGCGTTCCGTGCGTGGATGAATCTCAACATCGAGAAGGCCGTTCGGGCCCGCGTGTTCGGGTCGATCCTCGCGAAGGACCACACGTTCTTCGGGCGCTTCAGAACGGGCGACCTGGTGACACGTCTGACCGACGACATCACCGACTACCCCCGTATCGCGTGGTTCAGCTGCTCCGGCGTGTTCCGGTTCCTCGATTCATCCGCCCGCGTCGTCTTCTGCGTCGGCGCGATGGTCGCCTTCTGCGACGCGCGGCTCGCACTGCTGTCGATGCTGCCCGTACCGCTGATGCTCTGGGTGTTCTATCTGGCCAGGAAGGAGCTCGGCGCGACCTACCGCGCCCAGCAGGCCGCCGTGTCGCGCACCAACGACACGCTCGAATCCGCCTTCACCGGCGTGCGGATTGTGAAGGCCTTCAACGGCGGAC
>CAYNUO010000033.1:0-29561 GCA_964400405.1 uncultured Bifidobacteriaceae bacterium
GGCAGGCCCAGCAGCGCGATGCCGTTGCCCTTGGTCAACATGGTCGCGCTGCCGAGCAGGCCGAACGTCACGGCATCCCGCACCGCGAGTGTCCTGCCGTAGCGCCGCCAGCCGAGCGCCGCGGCCAGGCCGAGCGCGACGACGAGGCCGTCCACCATGATCTGCTGAGTGACCAGCTGCGTGTGCGGCAGCGCGATGAACGCGAGCCCGATCGCCGCCGCTGGCGCGACGCCGGCGTCGTCCTTCACCAGGCGGAAGGCGAGCACGCCGGCGACCGCGACGATGATCGCGATCAGGACGCGGACCGAGGCCACCGTGGCCGGCAGCAGCAGCATCCACGCCGCGGCGGTCGTGTGGAACACCGGCGGCCACATCCCGAACGCGACCTTCGGATAGTGGAGGTAGTAGTTCTCGGCGTAGGCGATCGGCGAGGCGGGGAAGCCCTGGCGCACGTAGTCGCGAATCAACAGCGCCGTGACGAAGTGCGCCGGCTCATCCGCGCCGCTCAGCTCTGCCGAGTACGCCTTCCGGCCGAGCTGGAGTGCGACGGTGGCCGCCAGATAACAGAGGAAGAGCGCGACGACCCCGGCCGCCGCGCAACGGCGCACCGCCCTACTCCCGGGCCGCGACGCCACCAATCCGCGACGGCCGCGACGGCTGGGCGGCGTCTCCGGCAGGGTCGGCCGGACGGCGCCGCGGGCGGATGTCGTGGCGCTTCATCATCTCGTTGAGCGTCGTCGGCTTCACGCGCAGCATCTCCGCCGCGCGCTTCTGCACACCGCCGGCCGCCACGAGCGTGGTTTCGATGAGCCGCCGCTCGAGGTTCGTCACCGCCTCCTTGAGCGAGAGGCCTTCGGGCGGCACGACGAACTGCGGAATCTCGAACGTGGAGGCCTGCCGGACATGGTCGGGAATCAGGTCCGCGCCGATGCGCGGGCCGGTCGCCAGCACGACGGCGCGCTCGATGACGTTCTCCAGCTCACGGACGTTGCCCGGCCAGTCGTAGCTCATGAGCTGGTCGAGAGCCGCCGGGTCCAGCTCGATCGGGCCGCGCTCGTTCTCGTCCCGGTACTTCTCGAGGAAGTGCTGCGCGAGGAGCGGGATGTCGTCCTTCCGCTCGCGGAGGGGCGGCAGGTAGACGTTGATGACGTGCAGCCGATAGTAGAGATCCTCGCGGAATCGGCCGTCGTCGACCATCCGCTTCAGGTCGCAGTTGGTGGCCGCCACGATGCGGACGTCGACCTTGATCGTCTCCGTTCCGCCAAGCCGCATGAACTCCCGCTCCTGCATCACGCGCAGCAGCTTGGCCTGCGTCTCCAGGGGGACGTTCCCGATCTCGTCGAAGAAGATGGTCCCCTTGTCCGCCATGTCGCAGAGACCCTTCTTCGGGTACACCGCCCCGGTGAAGGCGCCTTTGACGTGGCCGAAGAGTGTCGACTCGAGCAGGTCCGACGGCAGGTTGCCCGAGTTGACCGTCACGAACGCGCGCTCGGCCCTCGGGGAGTTCAGGTGCACCGCCCTCGCCACGAGCTCCTTGCCGGTGCCGCTCTCGCCGGTCACGAGGATCGTCGAGCGGCTCGGCGCGGCCTGGATGACCAGGTTGAAGACCTGACGCATCCGCACGCTGCGGCCGATGATGCCGGCGAAACGGGGGGCCTGTGCCTGGAGGTGCTGGCGCAGCGCGGTGTTCTCCGCGACGAGCCTCCGCCGCTCGACGGCGTTGCGGACGACGATCAGGACTTCGTCGTTCTTGAACGGCTTGCTGATGTAGTCGAAGGCGCCGCGCTTCATCGCCGCAATCGCGCTCTCGACCGACGCGAACGCCGTGATCATCATCACGGGCAGGTCGTCATCCGCCTTGCGGATCTCGTCGAGCAGCGTCAGGCCGTCCATGCCGGGCAGCATCACGTCGAGCAGCACCGCGTCCAGCGGCACCGTCCGGACGAGGTCGAGTCCTTCCTCGGCCGTGGCCGCAAGGTGCACCCGATACCCTTCCCGCGTCAGGAGGGTCTCGAGGATCTCGCGCATGATCTCCTCGTCGTCGACGACGAGGATCGCGCCGGACTCCGCCGCCAGCGTCACAGCACCACCTTCACGACGCCGACCTTCATCGCGCCACCTTCGCAGGCGCCTGGGCCTGCCCGGCGTGGATGTCGGGCAGCGTGATCGTGAAGCGCGTGCCCGTGCCTTCCGTGCTGGCGCAGGCGAGCGTCCCGCCGTGGTCCTGCACGATGCCGTACGCGATCGAGAGGCCGAGCCCCGTGCCCTGCGCGCCGCTCTTGGTCGTGAAGAACGGGTCGTAGATCCGGGCGAGATGCTCCGGCCTGATGCCGGCGCCCGTATCGGAGACGTCCACGACCACGCGGCCCGCCTCGCGCCGGGTGGTCACCGTCAGCCAGCCGCCGGTCGCCATCGCGTCCCGCGCGTTCAGCACGAGGTTCAGCAGCACCTGCTGCAGCTGATACTCGGCGCCCAGCACGGTGACGGCTTCGTCGGCGAGTTCCTTCCGCACCGTGATGCGGCTCTGGGCGAGCTGGTGCTCGAGCAGCGCGAGCACGTCGGTGATGACCCGGTTGAGATCCACCGGGGCCGTGTCCGCCGGGCTGCCGCCGCGGCGCGCGAGGCTCAGAAGGGAGTTGACGATGCGCGAGGCGCGGAACGTCTGCTTCTCGATCTTCTCGAGCATCGCCCGGCGGGGGTCGTCCGCCCCGGCTCCTTCGAGCAGCATCTGCGTGTAGCTCGAAATGCCGGTCAGCGGCGTGTTGACCTCGTGCGCCACGCCGGCGGCCAGCAGGCCGATCGACGCCATCTTCTCGGAGATCTGAAGCTGCTCCTCGAGGCGGACCCGGCCCGTGATGTTCTCGATGAGCACCAGCGTGCCCTGTGGCACGGTGGTGGCCGCGCCGGCCAGCGGCCGCAACGGCACGACGGTGACGTTGACGAGGAGGCGGCGGTCGTCTCCGCCTCTCCGCGTCGTCAGCGGCACGCGGCTGAGCGTGGCGCCGATCGGCGAATCCGCCCTGGCGGCCCGGATGGCATCCACGACCGGCGCGTCGAAGAGCTCCCCCAGGGCGTGGCCCTGCGCCTGCTCGCGCGTCAGGCCGTAGAGCTGCCCGAGCGAGTGATTCCAGCTCACGATGCGCTCGTCGAGGTCGACGACCAGCAGTCCGCTGTCGAGCGACTCGACGATGCCCTCGTTGAACTCGCGGAGGCGGTCCAGCTCGGCGGCCTTGGTCTGCAGCTGCCGGTAGAGGCGGGCGTTCTCGAGCGCGGTCGCGATCTGGCCGGCCACCGTCACCAGCAGTGTGAGGTCTTCGCTGGTCAGCAGTTCGGCGCGGTCGCGCTGCCCCAGCGCGAGCACGGCCGTGATGCCGTCGGCGGCCACGCACGGGATGAACGAGAACAGGCCGCGGTCGCGCCAGGCGTCGATGTCCTCGACGGGGAACCGTGCCACAGCCGAGGGGTCGTCCAGCGCGATGACCTGCCCGGCCGCCAGCGCACGGCCCATCGGGGATTCGAGGTCGATCGCGTCGGGCGCCGCCACGTGATGACCTTCGCGGCGGATGGCGACCAGCGACCGGCCGTCGTCGCTGATGAGCATCAGCACCATCCTGTCGATCTGGAGCGTCTCCGACACCCGGCTGACCAGGCGCGCGGACAGGCTGGCCAGGTCGAGGTCGCGGTTCAGGTCACGCGCGAAGCCGACGAGCGCGCGGCGGTAGTCGAGCCGGTCACGATAGAAGGCGCGCTCGAACGCGTTCTGCGTCGCGGCCTTGATCGGCGGCGCGAGCAGCAGCGCGACCAGCGCACCGACCAGTGCGGTCAGCCACTCGCGTGCCGTGGCGCCACCCAGATGGAAGCGGCTGATGAGCTGCAGCAGCGCGCCGTAGACCGCGACGACGACCGCCACCGCGGCGACGTAGACAAGCACCCGCTTGACGATCACCTCGATGTCCATCAGGCGATACCGGGCGATCGCCGACGCGTAGGTCAGCGGGACGAGGCCGAGCGGAATCGCGCAGAGGTCCGTCCAGGCCGCGGGGTCGAACCCGAGCGCGCGCGGAACGGCGTGCACGATGACGAACGGCAGGCCGCCCAGGGCCGTTCCCCAGCCGATCCAGCGGAGCTGCCGGCGAGCCGTGGGCGTCTGCGTCGACAGCAGGCCGACGGCGAACACGCAGACGCCGAGCGCGAGGTAGATGCCGAGGTGGAGGTACGTGACCCGGGAGAGCAGCGCGAGACGGCCGCTCACGTCGACGTCGCCCACGGCGTCCTGGGCCAGCAACACCATCAGCGCGCCGCCCAGCACGAACGCGGGCACGTAGGTCACGGGGAACACCGCGCGCCACCGTGAGCCGGCGAACCAGGCCGGACGCGACGGGAACACCATCGCGAAGTGCAGGAAGAGCGGCGGCAGCAGCACCTGCGACACGTGGTCGGCCCAGTAGAACGCCCAGTCGAGCCGGTCGAGACGTCCGCTGAATGAGAACGTGAAGACGCCGAAGAAGGCGACGGTCAGCCAGTAGAAGTGGAGCGTGGCGGGGTCGTTCGGCCGGCGCAGGCGAACGGCGGCGCCGACCAGCAGCGAGAAGAGCCCCACGGCCGCCAGCGCGAAGTAGATCGCGTTGGAACCCGGCGACATGGACTGAAAGACGACGTCGACGATCGCGCGCGCGCCCGGCCGGAGCACCGAGTACTTCGCCCGCTGTCCGGCCCGTGCCGCGTGCTGCACGCCGGTGACATCCACCACGCTCGCGACCGGCTGGCCGTCGATCGCCAGCAGCACGTCGCCCACGGCGACGCCGGCGCGGGCGCCCGCGCCATCGGCGGCGACGGCCGCGGCCACGACCCCCTCGGCGCGGTCGGCCCACAGCACGCCGTCTTCTGCCTCGTGGAACGTGGCGCGCTCGACGATGTTGGCGACACCGAGCGCGATGAGGAGCAGCGTGACCGTCGACACGACGAGCGTCGTCCACGGCCGGTGTTGCTGGCCGCTCGCGAACCCGCGCGCCTGAGTCTCAGTCACCATCTTCCCCATCCAAGTAAACGAAGAAATCATCCAAGAGAACGAACACGACTCGCACGGACGAAAAAAGGGCGCGGTGCGCCCTGCCTGCCTGTCACGACCTCGATCAGAACCGGACCGTCAGCCCTCCCATCAGCCGCGTCGGCGCCTGCACCGCCAGCAGTTCGTCATAGACCGACTGATCGAACTGGGAATCGCGCGCCTGGTTCTGCACCGCGACCAGCGCCGCCCACTGCGCATTCGTGAAGCGGAGGAACGGCAGCCGCTGATGGACCTGCACGTCGAAGCGTGTGGCCGACATCGGCGCCGCGGCATCGTCCGCCGCGGATGCCTGCAGCAGCCGGTACACCACGATGATGCGCGTGGCCGTCTGCGGAATCTCGGCGTTGACCGACGTGCGGAAGTCGTTCACGCGGTCGCGAACGGCCCTGAGCGCCGCCGCGGCGATCGACCCCACCGCGAAACGATCCGTGCCGGGCGCCGTCCAGGTCACGGCGGTGTTCGTGTACTCCACCGTCCCGGTCACATACGCGCCGATGTCGCGCCGGAGGCTGACGCCCGCGCCGTTGGCCGCGTAGTCGCCGGCGCCGCCGACGAAGTAGTGACCCGTGCGCGAGAGCGCGCCGCCCGGCCGGTCGACGCCGAAGACGGCGACCATCTGGTCGTCGACGCGCTGCGTGAACACGCGCCCGCCGATCGTGAAGAGTCCCGCGATCGACTGATCGGCGCCCGCTTCGAACGTGCGGATGTCTTCGGGACGGAACGAGCCGTCGGCCGTCAGCGACGAGAACGTGCGGACGGGCGTCACGCTGAGCCCGAACGCTTCGTCGACCGAGAACTCTTCGGCGCCGGGTGCGCGGCGGACCTGCGATGCCGAGCCGCGGAGGCGGAGCCCCTTGCCCGCCTTCAGCGTGAGCGACGCGCTCGGGCTCAGCAGTCCGCGGTCCTGCAGATAGTCGTAGCGGTCGTACCGGCCACCGTAGGTAACCACCGCCCGCCCAAGACGCCAGTGGTCGTATCCGTAGATCGATCCGGCGACGCGGCCGCCATCGCCGATCGCGGCCAGCGCCGCGGCGTTGCCGCCGTCGTAGCGCTGACGCGCAAAGGAGCCGCCCGCCTCGTAGGCGTGGGTCGCCGATGCGCTGCGGCTGTAGCCGCCGGACGCCATCCACGCGGAGAGGTCGCCCTGCATCAGCGTGCCGCGCATCTGCCACTCGCCACCGGGCGCCGGGGACTCCAGCGCGAGATACGCGAGGCCCGTCGGCGCCATCCGGTTCATGAAGAGGTCCTGCGGCCGGTCGAAGGACGCCGACGTCAACAGGTTGAACTCGCCGGAGAACGGCAGCTCGGGCATCCACGATGCGCGCGAGTCGCGCGAACCGGACTCACCCGCCGGCTGTGCGGCCACCGTCACGTCGTCCAGCGCGCCGCGGGGCGCATGCCGCAGCCGCCACGCCCGCTCACCGTGGTCGTGGTCCCGCTCGTCAGCCGCGCCGGGGCGGGCCGTGGCGTCATCCACGGCGCCATCGGATGCGCCAGCCGCAGCCGCGCTCGCCGCGCCCGGGGCCACGCCCGCGGTCAGCAGGCGCGTTGAGCCGGGATTCGCGAGGCGAATCGGCGGCACGTCGGTGCGTCCGCGGTTTGCCTGCACGAGCGCGGCCCGTGCCGGAGCGAAGCCGCGCTGGTGTACGCGAACGAGATACGGACCGGGAGGCAGCCCGGCAAACACGAAGCGGCCGCTGCCGTCCGTAATCGCGACGGCGTTCTCATCGCCGGTCACGGACACGAGCGCGCCGACGAGGGCCTGGCCGCGCTCGTCGAGCACGGTACCGTGGAGGCTGGCGGCCGCGGATGACGCCGCCGCCGTGGAGGATGCAGCGGAAGAGGACGCTGTGGAAGAGGACTGCGCAGAGGCAGCGGCGGGAGACGCCGCCGAGGCAGACCCCGACACGCCTGTCACGAACAGCAGGGTGACGATCGAGGCGAATCGGGTTCCGGTCATGCCAGCTCCGCTCGTCGCGCGCGGAGAACGCGAGCGACGTCTATGCGCCGACGTTGAATTGCACGTTCTCGGTGATGCTCTTGCCCGACACCTTGTCGGTGATCTTGATCTCGAGCTTGTAGTCCGTCGCCTCGAAGCTGGACAGCGGGATCGAGAGCGAGCCCGTCACGAGGTGGCCGACCGCCAGGCTGAACTCCGGCGGGAAGGTGCTGCCGTTCAGCATCTGCGGCGCGGTCTTGTTGAAGTACTTCCACCCCTCGCCGTCCTTCTTGCTGAAGGAGTATTCCACCTGGACGTCCGGCTTCTGCATGGAGGTCGGCGACACGCCGTAGATCCAGAACACCAGGTTCAGCTCACCGGCCTTCTTGAACTTGCCGTCGAGCGACGGCGTCACCTTCATGCCGGCGAACGTGTAGGGGTTCGCGCGCTGGCCTTCCATGTCGAGCGGCTGGGCCGGCTCGACGTTCTCCGCCAGAATGACGCTGCTGACCTTGAGCTCCGGCTGCGTGAAATCCGGAACGGACAGGTCGCGCTTCAGCACGGTGGTCTTGTTGACCTCGCCCTTCTTCTCCTTGCCCGTGCTCTTCTCCTTGATCGCGATGAAGAGGTCGTACTCGCCGGGCGCCACCGACAGCGCGCGTGAGAAGCGGCCATCCGGCCCCGGCGCCAGGAACTGGATGTCATCCCACGGATACTCGACCTTCTTATCCTTGGCCGGAGCCGTGCCCTTGGCGATCGCGCGGACGTATAGCGAGACTTCGGACTTGGTGTCGGCCTTGAGGGTGAAGGGCACGAACGTCTTGCCGTCGGCCGCCTTCACGAAATGGTTCTGCTCCCAGACGACGGGGAGGTCGGAGGCCGGCGTGCCGGCGTCGACGAGCTTGAGGAGCGTCTGCGCGTCCTGCTGCTCCTGCTTGCTGAGCTTGCGCTCCTTCTTCTTCTCCTGGGCCTGCGCGAGCGACACGCCGGTGACCAGCAACACCGCGGTCAGCGATGCGACGAGGCGACGAAACTTCATGGTGCAAACTCTCCAGAATCGCGGAATTCCGCGGTCAATCTGACGCCGTCCTCACAGACAGCTGAACGGCCGATCATAGGCGCGCCAACGACGGCAAGTCAAACACCTGCATAGACATAATTGCCCGGTTTTCGCGGCGTTTTGCTGGCCCGAACGGGCCCGCCGTTGCTACCATCGAACGGTTCTCCTGACTGACGAGGTCCCATGTTGCAGATTGCCGGCGTTCACGCCCGCGAGATCCTGGATTCGCGGGGCAACCCCACGGTCGAAGTCGACGTTGAACTCGCGGGCGGCGGGTCCGGCCGGGCCGCGGTGCCCTCGGGTGCTTCGACCGGCGAGCGCGAGGCCCTCGAGCTGCGGGATGGCGACAAGGGCCGCTACCTCGGCAAGGGCGTCCGGAAGGCCGTCGCGCATGTGAACGGCGAGATCGCCTCGGCGCTCCGCGGCCAGACCTTCACGCAGCGGACGCTCGACGAGCGCCTCATCGAGCTGGACGGCACCGCCACCAAGGGCCGCCTGGGCGCCAATGCGCTGCTCGGCGTCTCGATGGCCATGGCCCGGGCCGGCGCCGCCGCCACGCGGGCGCCGCTCTATCAGTACCTTGGCACGCTGGCCGGCACGGATGCGGCGGGCGCGTATCTCCTGCCCGTTCCGATGATGAACATCCTGAACGGCGGCGCCCACGCGGACAGCAGCGTGGACCTGCAGGAGTTCATGGTGATGCCCGTCGGCGCGGCGAACTTCGCCGAGGCACTCCGGACCGGCGCGGAGATCTTTCACACGCTGCGCGGCATCCTGAAGAAAGCCGGCCACTCGACCGGCGTCGGTGATGAAGGCGGCTTCGCCCCGAATCTGAAGTCCAACCGCGAGGCGGTGGACGTCGTGCTCGAGGCGGTCACGAAGGCCGGCTACACACCGGGCGGCGACGTGTTCATCGCCCTCGACGTGGCGTCGAGCGAGCTGTGGAGCGACGGCAAGTACGTGTTCAAGAAGTCGGGCGAGCCGACGCGCACCCCCGACGAGATGGTGCGGATGTACGACGACTGGGTCCGGCAGTACCCGATCATCTCGATCGAAGACGGCGTCGCGGAAGGCGACTGGGAGGGCTGGAAGGCGCTGACGGCCGCGCTCGGCGACCGCGTGCAGCTGGTCGGCGACGACGTCTTCGTCACCAACCCCGAGATCCTCGGGCGAGGCATCACGGACGGCGTCGCCAACGCGCTGCTCGTGAAGCTGAATCAGATCGGCACCGTGTCCGAGACGCTCGACGCCATCGCGATGGCCAGCAAGGCCGGTTACGCCAACGTGATCTCCCACCGGTCGGGCGAGACCGAGGACAGCACGATCGCCGACCTCGCCGTAGGCACCAGCGCGGGACAGATCAAGACCGGATCCGCGAGCCGCAGCGACCGCACGGCGAAGTACAACCAGCTGCTGCGGATCGAGGAGGCGCTCGGCGCAAAGGCGCAGTACGCCGGCCGCACGGCCATCCGCCAGTTCGCCAACCGGACGTAGGCACCATGTTCAAGATCGTCCTGCTCCGCCACGGTGAAAGCGCCTGGAACCGCGAGAACCGGTTCACCGGCTGGACCGACGTCGACCTGACCGACCAGGGCCGGAAGGAGGCCGCCGCCGCCGGCGCGCTCCTCAAGGCCGAAGGCTTCGAGTTCGACGTGGCCTTCACGTCCGTCCTGACGCGCGCCATCCGCACGCTCTGGATCGTCCAGGAGCAGATGGACGCGCTGTGGCTGCCCGTGATCAAGGACTGGCGCCTCAACGAGCGGCACTACGGCGCGCTGCAGGGGCTGAACAAGGCCGAGACCGCCGCGGCGCACGGCGAAGCGATGGTCAAGATCTGGCGCCGGAGTTACGACACGCCGCCGCCCCCGCTGACCGCGGATGACGAGCGACACCCCGCGCGCGACCGCCGGTATGCCGGGCTACCCGCGTCGGCCCTGCCGCTCACCGAGTCCCTCAAGGAAACGGTGGCCCGCGTGGTGCCGTACTGGAACGAGACCATCGCCCCCGAGGTCCTCGGCGGCCGGCGTGTGGTCATCGCCGCGCACGGCAACAGCCTGCGGGCGCTGGTGAAACACCTGGACGGCATTTCGGAAGCCGACATCGTAGAACTGAACATCCCGACCGGCATTCCGCTCGTGTACGAGCTGGACTCACGCCTTCGCCCGCAACGGAAGTACTATCTGGGCGATCAGGACGCAATCAAGAAGGCCGCGGAGGCCGTGGCGAATCAGGGCAGGGCCTGAGGCGGTAGCCCGATCCGGAGCGCGCGGAGAAAGCGGCGGTCGTTCGTCGTGAACTCCATCGCCGGAGCCGTCGTGACGACACGCGTGGACGCCGCCACTTCGGCAAGACCGGGTCCGTCCGCACGTTGGACGAAGCCGACCACGGCTTCAAGGGAGACGCGCAGATCGAAGCCCGCTTCGCGGGCGTGGAGTCGGCTGGCGGCGACTGCCGGACTCTCGGCCACGGCAGCGGCAATGGCATCAGCCAGTTCCTTGGCAAGGCGGTTGGTGAGATCGTCCATACCTGCTACCTCCTGAGTGGAGAAGGAACAGGGACGTTGTACCACGAATCCAGAGGGCAGCGACACACCGTGAGCACACAACAGACCGAGAAGGGCGTCTACACCGCGGAGGATCTGGCCGGCTTCGATCCGAAGACGGAACTGGGCGACCCCGGGAAGTTTCCGTTCACGCGCGGCGTGCAGCCGACGATGTATCGGGGCCGGCCGTGGACGATGCGCCAGTACGCCGGCTTTGCCACGGCGGCGGAGTCCAACACGCGCTACCGGTACCTGCTGTCCCAGGGCGTCAGCGGCCTGAGCGTCGCTTTCGACCTGCCCACGCAGATCGGCTACGACTCCGACGACCCGCTCGCGGCAGGCGAGGTCGGCAAGGTCGGCGTGGCGATCGACTCGATCGAGGACATGGCGGTGCTCTTCGACGGCATCCCGCTCGACACCGTGTCGACGTCGATGACCATCAACGCGACCGCGAGCATCCTGCTGTCCCTCTACATCGCCGTCGCGCGCCGGCAGGGCGTGCCGTCGCAGAAGCTCTCGGGCACGATTCAGAACGACGTGCTGAAGGAGTACATCGCCCGCGGCACCTACATCTATCCGCCGCGCGCGTCGCTCCGCATCATCACGGACATTTTCGGCTACTGCGAAAAGGAAGTGCCGCAGTGGAACACGATCTCGATCAGCGGCTACCACATCCGTGAAGCCGGCTCGACCGCCGTGCAGGAGGTGGCGTTCACGCTCGCGGACGGCATCGCGTACGTGCAGGCCGCCGTGGAGGCCGGGCTCGACGTGAACAGCTTCGGGCAGCGGCTCTCCTTCTTCTTCAACGCGCACAACAACTTTCTCGAGGAAGTGGCGAAATTCCGCGCCGCGCGCCGCATGTGGGCGCGCATCATGAAGGACCGCTTCGGCGCCACCAACCCCAAGGCGCAGGCGCTTCGGTTCCACACACAGGTCGCCGGCAGCACGCTGACGGCGCAGCAGCCGGACAACAACGTGGTCCGCGTGACGCTGCAGGCGATGGCTGCGGTGCTCGGCGGCACGCAGTCACTGCACTGCAACGGCAAGGACGAGGCGCTGGCCCTGCCGACGGAAGCCTCCGCCACGCTCGCGCTCCGCACGCAGCAGGTCATCCTCCACGAGAGCGGCGTCTCGAACATCGTCGACCCGCTGGCCGGCTCCTACGCCGTGGAGTCGCTGACCAACGGCATCGAGGAGCAGGCGACGGCACTCATCGCGCAGATCGACAAGATGGGCGGCACGCTCGCGGCCATCGAGGCCGGCTTCATCCAGCGCGCGATCCAGGATTCGGCGTATCAGGCGCAGCAGGCCATCGACAGCGGCGCGGCCGTCGTCGTCGGCGTGAACAAGTACCAGACGAAGGATGCGATCAAGCCGGAAGTCTTCCGGATCGATCCGGTGCTCGAGCAGCAGCAGATCGACCGTGTCCGGCAGTTGCGCGCGAGCCGCAGCGAAGGCGAGTGGACCGCCGCGATCAAGCGCGTCGAGGCAACGGCGAAGAACGGCAGCAACCTGATGCCGGCCATCATCGAGGCCGTCGAGAAGCGCGCCACCCTCGGCGAGATCGCAAACACCCTCCGCGGCGTCTTCGGCGAGTTCCGGGAGCAGTAGCCGCATGGCCGGGCGTATGATTGCCCGACGGTCTCCATGACGCGTTCAACCTCGACTCGAAGCGTCGTCTCTGGTCTTCTTCTCCTGGCCGCGATCGCGCCGGTGCTGGCACAGGGCTCTCCCCAGCGCCCGCCGACGCACGGCTCACCCCAGGCGTATCTTGCTCGTGCGGCCGATGCGCTGCTCGCGCTCAGGAGCACGCGGTTCACACTCATACGCGAAGGCGCACCGGCGTTTCTCGATCAGAAGACCGGCGTCACCTTCACCACCGCAGACTGCATGTATGCCGCACCGGACCGCGTCTCGTGCAGTGTCAAAGTGGCACTCAAGGGCGGGACGATCGTGCAGCTGATGCGCGTATGGGTTCCCGAGGGGACGTTTCAGTCGAATCCCCTGACGAAGCAGTTCGCGAAGGTGCCGGCCGACGCCAACTTCGACGGCAGCGTGTTGTTTGCACGGGCCGGCATCCCTGACGTCCTCCGCACCGCAGTGCAGAAAGCACAGACCGTCGGCCGCGAGAGAATCGGGGGCCGCGACACGCTCCACATCAAGGGTGAAGTGAGCGGCAAGCGACTCGGCCCGCTGATGGGCGGCGCGGTCAAGCCTGAGCTCGCGTATCCGGTCGATCTGTGGATGGACGAAGCATCTGCCAACGCCGTCCAGCTGCACGTCGCCGAGCCCGGGAACAACGGCTGGCTCATCGTCTTGTCCGGCACCAACGAAACCGTTGCGGTTCCGACGCCACAGCTTCCGACCGCTGCGCCCAGACCTCCCGCCTGACATGTCGCGGGCACACCGGTACCCGCGACTCGTCCTCGCGCTCGTCTGCCTCCCCGTTTTCGTCGGCGCACTCGACCTCACCATCGTCTCCGCCGTCCTGCCGGAGGTCATCCGGTCGATGACCATCGACATCCAGAAGCTGGATCTCGCCAGTTGGGTCGTCACCGCCTACTTCGTTTCGTACGCCATCAGCATGACCTTCATGGGGAAGGTGTCCGACCTCGCGGGGCGCCGCGTCGTCTACCTCACGTGTCTTGCGATCTTCGTCGCCGGGTCGTGGCTGGTCGCGGCGTCACCCGGCCGGCCGGCGGAGCTTGCGCTGCAGCTCACCCGGCTCGTCCAGGCACAGCCCGACACCAGCCTGGCGCCCCTCTACGCGCTCATCGCGGGCCGCGTGGTGCAGGCGTTCGGCGCTGGAGCCATGGTGCCCGTGAGCATGGCGCTGGTGGCGGATCTCTTTCCGCCCGGCAGGCGCGCGTTGCCGCTCGGTGTGGTTGGGGCGGTTGACACGGCCGGGTGGGTCCTCGGTCATCTGTACGGCGGTGTCATGGTGCAGTTCATGAGCTGGCCGTATCTTTTCTGGATCAACCTCCCGATTGGCTTCGTGATGTTCTGGATCACCTGGTGGGGACTCGCGGGATTGCCACGCCCGCAGGTCCGCGGCCGTATCGATTGGCTGGGTGTGACGCTGCTCGGGGCAGCCCTGACGTTCCTCAACGTCGGTCTCGGATCTCCGGAGGTCGGCGGGGAGGCGGTGGCGGTCGCCTCGCCCAACAGCCTGTACTGGGTCACGGCTGCCGCCGCGACGCTCGTGCTCTTTCTCCTCTCCCAGCGGTGGGTTCGGGATCCGATCCTGCGTCTGCGGATCTTCTCGAGCCGCAACCTGTCGGCAGCCAGCGGCGTCAATCTGCTGGTCGGCTTCTGCATCATGGTCGGGCTCGTCAGCGTGCCACTGTTCATCAACGTGGCAGGCGGCGCCGACACGATGAAAGCCGCGCTCATCACGGGGTACCTGCTCTGTGCGTTCACGATACCGATGGCACTCGCGGCCATCCCCGGGGGCTGGCTCTCGGAACGCCGCGGCTATCGCGCGCCGGTGCTGCTCGGCCTGCTCATGGCTATGGCCGGCTTCTGGGTGATGAGCCTGTGGAAGGTGGAGATGGCCACGCAGGCCGTTGCCTTTTTCGATCACGTGATGGAGCCCGCGGCAGCCGATCTGCGGGGAACACTTTCCATCGCGACTGGGCTGGCGCTCGCCGGGATCGGCATCGGCCTGACCATCGCGCCCATCGGTGCCGCCGTCATCGACAGCGTCGGCGAGCAGGAGCGCGGAATGGCGTCGTCGCTCGTCATCATCCTCCGGCTGATCGGCATGAGCGTCAGCATGAGCTGGTTGACGGCCTACGGGCTCAGACGAACGACGGTCCTCGCCCGCGAGATGATGCGCCCCGAAGACGCACTGGACCTGGAGAAGACCGCCCGGGTCGCACTCGATGCCGTGACGAGGATTGCGGGCGAGATGGCGCTGATCGCGCTGGCCGTCTCCGGTGCCGCGCTCGCCGTCGCGCTGCTGCTCGGCCGGGACACGCCGGCCGCCGGGGGTGTTCGCGGCGTCGCGGGCGCACTTCGGGAGGAATAGCCGCATGACGGACGGGCCGCTGCTGGACGTGTCGGGGTTGACCGTCACCTTCGACGGCGCGGCCCGGCCCGCGCTGGACGGCGTATCGTTCACGCTCGAGGCCGGCCGCACGCTCGGCGTGGTCGGCGAGTCCGGCAGCGGCAAGTCGATCACGGCCCTCGCCATCCTGCGGCTGCTGCCACCGACCGCCCGCCTCCAGAGGGGCACCGTCCACTTCCAGGGCCGGGATCTGGCTTCCCTCCCCGAGCCGGAGATCCGCGCCGTCCGCGGTGCCGGGATCTCGCTGATCTTCCAGGAACCCATGACCGCGCTCGATCCGGTCATGCGCGTCGGCGACCAGATTGCCGAGGTCCTGCAGGTTCACGGGCTGGCCCGCGGCGGTGCCGCCATGGCCCGCGCCGTCGAGCTGCTGGACGCCGTCCGGGTGCCGAGCGCCGCCCAGCGCGCCCGGGACTATCCGCACCAGCTCTCCGGCGGCCTCCGCCAGCGCGTCGTGATCGCGATGGCCCTCGCGTGCCGGCCGGCGCTCGTCATCGCGGACGAACCCACCACGGCGCTCGACGTGACCGTGCAGGCGGAAGTACTGGCCCTGCTCCGCGACCTGCGCGAGCAGTACCAGCTGGCCCTGCTGCTCATCACGCACGACTTCGGTGTCATCGCGCAGATGGCGGACGAGGTCGCGGTGATGCACCGCGGGCGCATCGTCGAGGCCGGCCCCGTGCGCGCGGTGCTGCGCGACCCGCGCGAGGCCTATACGCAGGCGCTGCTGGCCGCCGTGCCTGGAGTACGCGCGTGACGCCGCTCCTCGACGTCCGGCACCTGACGAAGCATTTTCCCCGGCGCGCGGGATGGAAGGCGATCGAACCTCTGCGTGCCGTGGACGATGTGTCGTTTCACATCGACGCGGGCGAGACGTTCGGCCTGGTCGGCGAATCGGGCTGCGGCAAGAGCACGACCGGCCGCGCGATCCTGCGGCTCATCGAGCCCACCTCCGGATCCGTCCGCTTCCGCGGCGAGGAGGTCACGGCCTTCGACGCCACGCGGCTGCGCCACTGGCGGCGGGATGTGCAGATCGTCTTCCAGGACCCGTACTCGTCGCTCAACCCGCGCATGCGGGCCGGTACCCTCGTCCGTGAGCCGCTGGAGATCCACGGCATCGGCACGGACGCGAGCCGCGACGCCCGGGTGGCCGAGCTGTTCTCGCTCGTCGGCCTCGACCCGGCGCACCGTGAGCGGTTTCCACACGCGTTCAGCGGCGGGCAGCGCCAGCGCATCGGCATCGCCCGCGCGCTCGCTCTCGAACCGGCGCTCGTGATCCTCGACGAAGCGGTGTCCGCACTGGACGTCTCGATCCAGGCCCAGGTCGTCGCGCTGCTGCGTGAGCTGCAGCAGCGGCTCCACCTCACGTACCTGTTCATCTCGCACGACCTGCGGCTCGTGGCCGACTTCTGCGACCGCGTGGCCGTCATGCGCGCCGGACAGATCGTGGAGCTGGCCCCGGCGACCGCAATCTTCGCGCAGCCCCGGCACTCCTACACGCGGGCGCTGCTCGGGGCGATCCCGTCACTGGACCCCGACCGCCGCCTGCCGCCAATCGAGCGTGTGCCGGTGGAAACCACCCCTCCCCCGCTGACGGAAGTCGCGCCCGGCCACTGGGCACGAATGTGAACGCACCGGCTCACGCTCGGGCGCTGTGATGGCGGCCGTGGAGGCTCACGGCGACCGGCGTGCCGCCTGGTCTAGAAGCGCAGCATCCGGTTGATTTTGAACACGACCGCCCGGTTCCGGAGGTCGGGGAATCCGCGGACCGAGGCGTCCAGTTCGTCCGAGTAGACGAGAAACATCTCGCTCCCGAGGATGTACTCCCAGCGGAACCGCACATTGGTGCTCGTGGTCCGGGTGGCCGAGGCGTACTGCACCAGGCCGCTCACGAACATCCGTGGCGTGACGGTGAAGGTGGTCCGGTTGCCGACCGCGCTGTTGCGGAACGCGCCCTGCACGAGGTCGATCCAGTTGACCGAGACGAGAGGCTCGACCGAGAGCTGCGGCGTGATGCGGGCGCGCCCACCGGTGAAGGTGATCGACCTGCGCGTGCCGTTGTAGAAGGTCCCTGCCTCAAAGCCGAGCGTGCCCGAGAAGGCCCGTTGGTTGCCAAGCTGCATGCTGACGTTGGCCGACTGGAAGTCGTAGCGCCCGGCCGGAACCGTCACGCCGCGATAGATGGCGAAGGGCCGCACGAGCTGCTCCGCGTTGCGGTTGACCTGCACGATGAAGCGGTCCGTGTTCTGCAGCTCGACGCTGAAGTAGCCGTTGTAGGCGGCCGTCTGGATCCGGCCGTCACGGCCGGCGTACCGGTCGAGGCTGGCCTGGTAGTAGTACTTGCGGATCCGCGTGTTGCGCTTCGGTCTCGGACTGAAGCGGCCAAAGAGGTACGTCCGCCGGAAGTCGTCCCGCTGGGTGAATCCGGATTCCGGGTTGAAGTTGTCGCCCACGGCGAGCCGATCGAACTCCAGGCCGTACCGGTCCTGGTTGTAGCTGGCCTGGAGCCGGTAGCTGGTGTCGTCCCCGGAGAGTGTCGGCGTGTCCGTCCGGGCCGCGTAGGTGTTCACCGTCAGGAAGTTCTTGATGTTGAAGCTGCCATCCACGCCGAACGTCTGGCTGGCGCCGGTGCCGATGGTGGCCTTTGCCCGCCCGGTATAGATCACGCCGACGCTGCTGCGGCTGAAGATGTCGCGGCGCACCCGGAGCACCGAGAAGTTGTTGCTGGGCTTGGCGCCGACCGGGGCTTCGCCCGTCTGTACGTTCATGGCGCCGATCTGGAAGGCGCCGGCGCGGCCGGTGACCCGGCCGCCCGCCTGGATCGGGACGATGCGTCCGCCATCGAGGCCAATGCGGCGGGAGAAGAAGAGCAGCGGCGTGATACCGCCGGCTGAGGGGCCGCCCGCGGCGCCGCCGCCGAAGTCGAAGATGCTCTGGCCCTCGAGGAAGAACTCGCGTTTCTCCGGAAAGAAGAGGCTGAAGCGCGTCAGATTGACCTGCTGGTTGTCGATCTCGACCTGCGCGAAGTCGGTGTTGTAGGTGAAATCGGCGGTCAGGTTGTTGGTCAGGCCGTACTTGAAGTCGACGCCCACGTCCCCGGTGCCGTCGTTGTTACGGGCCGGCCTGGAGATGCGATCCGTGGTGACACTGCCCACCGCGTACGGCTTGATCTCGATGTTCTTCGCGGCCGGCGGGGCCTCGATGCCGACCAGTCTCGCGCTGTTGGCGACCTGGAAGATGGCCGAGCCTCCTGAGTAGCCGGCAATCAGCGGCAGCTTGATCAGGAACGACTCCTCATTCTTGAACCGGGCCGTTCGACGAAGGTTGAAGCCCCAGACCTGATTCGGCCCAGGCTGATACCGGAGCGAGCGGAAGGGAAAGGCCATCTCGGCCACCCATCCGCCCTCGAACCGGCCGACGGCCCGCTTCCAGATCGGGTTCCAGTCCGGAGTGCCGTACCGCAGGTGCGCGATCTGTGAGTCGACGATGGCGCCCAGGGGCGTAATCTCGAACAGCAGGGCGGTCCGCTTGTCGTAGAAGGTGTCGAAATAGAACGCGACGTTCTCGTTGCGCGGGATGTTGCCGCTGTCGCGCCGCATTTCGTCCATGATCCATTCGGAGGGCGGCCGCGAGTGGTACGCCTTGACGGTGAGGTAGACGTAGGTCTCGTCAAAGGCGATCCAGATCGCGGTCTGCTCGGTGGCCGGGGCGCCCGGCTTCGGTTCCATCTGGATGAAGTCCGTCGCCGGCGCGACCTCCGAGTAGAGCGCCTCGTCGAGGCGGCCGTCCACGCGGAGCGGCGCCGAGAGCTTCACGGCATGAAGGACCAGCGTGCCGTCGGGATCCGTCGTGGCCATGGACACGGGGTTCTGGGCCGCGACGGTTGTCGCGAGGCAGAGGACGAACGCAGAAAGCAGGAGTCTGACTGTCATGGAAATCACGATGATGGAATACAGGGTGGGTGCGCGGGATCTCAGCGAGTGAGACGCCGACGGCCGCGATGGGCGGGAACGCCTCGGCCTACGTCGTCATCTCCACTTCCCCGCACCGCCGCAGCCTGGGGTCATGAATGTAGTCAGTTTATCCGGGGCGGGTCGGCCGTCTGTGTCTTGTTCGGCGACTGAATCGTCTGCTACTCACATTCCGGTATCCGCGACGCCGGCGGTCGTTCGAGTGAGCTCGGAGCGCCGGGCCGCGGCGCTATGATGGCGGCCTTGGAGGCTCACAGCATGAAGATGCAGATCGCAACCGCCGTCCTCACCGCGACGCTCAGCCTGGGTACCGCGTTCGCCCAGCAGGTGTCGAAGGACAAAGTCGACGGTGTCGTCAATTTCGCCCGTCTCGAGACCACGGTCGCCTGCGGCGGATCCACCGCTCCGGCGGCGCTCAAGGAGCTGAAGCGGATGGGCTTTGCCGCCGTCTTCAATCTGCGGACGCCGACCGAGCAGGGCAATGACGTGGCCGCCGAGGCCGCCTCGGCCTCATCCGCGGGCATGAAGTTCGTCAACCTGCCGTTCGATCTCGGCAAAGCGGATCTCGCCGTGGGCGACGAGTTCCTGAAGGAGATCGTGAAACCGGGCAACCAGCCCGCGTACATCCACTGCGCCGGCGGCGGCCGCGCGGCGGCGATGTGGTACATCAAGCGCGTGATGGTCGATGGGTGGGATGAGGAGAAGGCGATGAAGGAAGCCGTCGACCTCGGACTCGCCAACCAGCGCGTGAAGGACTACGCGCTCAACTACGTGAAGAGCCGGAAGAAGTAGACGCGCGTTGAGCCGGCCGCCCCGTGCGGGGCGGCCGTTGACGGTGATGTACGCGCGCTAGTCGAGCACTTCGACGCGAAGGATGCGGGCGCTGCGCATGTTGGCCATGATGAGAACGTCGCCCTTGGCCGTCGGATCGAACGCGATCTTCTTCGTGTCGAGTTCGGTGGGCATCAGGAACTCCACGACCTCGCCCGTCTTCGGGTCGAGTCGCGCCAGCCGATCGGTCATGTTGCTCGGCGCCCAGACGTAACCGCGCTTGTCGGGCACGCTGGCGGTGTAGGGCGTGAAGTACTTGCGAAGCGTCCATTCCTGGAGCTTCTCCGTTTTCGTGTCGAACATGGCGATCTTGTCGACGCTGTATTCGGCGAACCAGTAGCGGTCCTGCGCGTCCATGCGGCCGCGGCGGCCCCATGCGCCCTTGGTGATCGGCCAGCTCTTCGCCTTGCCGGCCGCGACGTCGTAGCCATTGATGGTCTGGACCGACGCCATGTACGGGTTACCCTTCGAGCTCACCACCACCTGATAGCCGGTGTAGCCAGGGCCGAGGAAGGTCGCCTCGTACGTGGCCGTCTTGATGTCGATGCGGTGGAACGGATTGACCGCGCCGCCCATCCACATCTTGTTGTCGGGGCCGAGCGCGAGGAACTGTCCCGTCGCCTTCTCTCCCACGATCGTCACCTTCTGGGTGGCGGGCTCGAACTTCGTCAGCAACGACGCGCCGCCGGCCACGCGCATCGGGAACCACACGTTGTCGTCGTGGTCCACCTGCACGTCACGAGTGCCCGGCAGGTGCCCCTCCGGCACCGGGGGCAGGGGGTACTCGGTGAACGTGTTGGTCTTCATGTCGAGCTTGCCGATGAACTGGTGGCTCTCGTCGCCGTACCAGACGTTACCCTTCGAATCGACGTCCATGTCGTGCGACTCGGTTTCCTTCCGTGGCTGGTCCCACTGCGTGATGATCACGCGCGTCGCCGCGCCCTTGGGACGCGGCAGCGTCGCCTTCGCTTCGTAGGGCAGCGCGGTCTTGCCCCCGCTCATGTTCACCGTGGCGAGGTACTGGCCCAGCTCGCCCACCGGCCAGCTCCCCCAGTTGTTCCCCTGGCCCTCGCCGGGTCCCTTCGGCGTCGGCTGGCCGAACGAGTCACCGAACTTCAGCAGGCGCTGACCCCAGCCGCGCCCGTCGTCGCTCGACGAGCTCCCATCCGGGTAGTACGAAATCATCCGCTTGATCGCGGGGACCCACCGCTCGGCCGTGTGCGTGGACTTCACAATGCGCCGGAACGAATGACAGTAGTTGCAGCTCTCGGGCTGATAGACCAGCTTGTCCTTCTGTTCCTGCGTCCCAGGCATCGACTCCACCCACTCCAGCGAGGTGAGCTGCATGGAAAGGTCCTTGGTCTTCTGAAGCTTCAGATCGCGCCTGATCTCCTTGCCGGCGGTCACGTTCACCGGCCCGGGATCGGTCAGGTCGTAGCCCGTCGCGCGGATGACGACGGCGTAGGCGCCAGGCTCCAGATGCGTGCGGGGGAAGCTGTAGCGGCCCTTCGCGTCAGTGACTACCGTCACCGTGAAGTTGGCCCCGGTCCGTCGGGCGGTCACCAGGACGCCCTCCATCTTGCCTTCCTCCTGCGAACTCACCACCCCGCTGAGCGCCACGGCGCCCCTGGCCTGAGCAGTGAGCGAGGAAGGGACCGGGTGCAGCAGCACCGCCATCACGGTCGCACAGGCGCACATCAGAACGTTCGAAATTCGCATGCGGCGGACCGTAGCACACACGGGGATCCGCGGCCCTCCCCCCGAAGAGGGAGCACGACGGGAGGCATTGCCGTGTACCCTCTCGCACGGGCGCGCTTGCGCGGACCAGCCGGCGCACGCCGGTCCCGACAGGTCTTCAACGAGGAGGCTCCATGGCCAGACATCACGTGCTCTCCGTCGGCGCGATCACGACCGTCGCGTTCGGCGCACTGCTGCTCATGCAGCCGACCGGCAGCGCCCAGCAGGCCGCGGACCCCGGCCGGACTTCCGCCTCCACCGCGAAGGGCGGCGACTACGTCAGCGGCCCGTACGAGGTCGCAAAGAACTGGCCGCAACCGCTCCTCCCGGACTGGACGTGGGGCCGCACCGGTGGCGTCTGGGCCGAGAGCCCGGACCGCATATTCGTGCTGCAGACGGGCATGATTCCCACGGCCAAACGCAACGCCGGAGGGAACCCCCCGAAGATGCACGCGGTCGACCATCCCGACACGGACACGACCAAATACAGGATGTTCATCGTCGATCGGAACGGCAAGCTGCTCGAATCGTGGGCGCAGCACAACAACCTGTTCGTGCATCCGCACAGCGTCAAGCAGAGTCCGTACGACCCCGAGAAACACGTGTGGGTGATCGACGGGCGCAGTGAGTCGGGCAAGTGCGCCGAATCGGTCTGGAAGTTCACGCGCGACGGGAAGCTCGTCATGACCCTCGGCGAGCACGGCGTGCCCGGCAACGACAAGACACACTTCGCCGGTCCGACCGACATCGCGTTCCTGCCCAACGGCGACTTCTACGTGGCCGATGGCTACAAGAACGGGCGCGTGGTGAAGTTCAACAAGGACGGCAAATACATCAGCGAGTTCGGCACGCGCGGGCGCGCACCGGGACAGTTCACGCAGATCCACGGCATCGCCGTGGACAAGCAGGGGCGCATCTACACGGCCGACCGGGGCAACAGCCGCATCCAGGTGTTCGACTCGAACTACAAGCTGCTGGACGTCTGGCCGAACATCGACTTCCCCATGGACCTGGCGATCACCAACGACGGCTTCCTGTGGGTCGCCGACGGCGGCGTCAACAAGATGCTGAAGTTCGACCTGAACGGCAAGCTGCTCGCGGCGTGGGGCACCTTCGGCACGCAGCCCGGCCGACTGTGGGGCACGCATCGCATCAGCGTCGACAGCGAGGGCAACCTCTACACCGCCGAGGTGTGGGGCGGTCGCGCGCAGAAGTTCGTGCCCAAGAAGGGCGCGGATCCGTCGACGCTGGTGGGCACGTTCCTGGACTTCAAGCGATAGAGCGGTTCGGTCCGGCCTGGGCGTGAAGGGTCCTGGGGAGGAGCAACATCCCGCCGAGCGTGCACGCCGTCATTGCGCTCCCTTCCCTGGCCCGTTACAGTGGCCACCCGCGACACGGCCAGTCGCGACAGGGGGTGGACGTGAGAGCACTTATCGGAGTCGGCTGCGTCGGCGTGTTCCTGAGTGTCGTGTGCCCATCGATCTACGCACAGAGCGGCGCGAAGCCTCAGGTGGCTCCCGCGCAGATCAGGGCTGCCATGGAGAGTTACGTCACGTTTCTCAACGCCGGTGACGCCGAGAGCATCATGACGTTGTACGGCGACAATCCCTCGATCGAGGATCCGATCGGGAACAAGCCGATCGTGGGCCGTGACGCCGTGCGGGCGTTCTACTCGGCGGCCGCGCCGCAGCTCAAGGGACGCGTCAGACTCGCCGGGCGTGTCGTCGTGACCGGGCTCGAAGGCGCGATGCCCATGCTGGCGGAACTCGGGCCGCCGTCGAACGGTGTCATCGACGTCGTTGACGTGATGACGTTCGACGCGCGCGGCAAGATCACGGTCATGCGGGCCTACGTCAGCCCTCGCTGACGGGAGGCCGGCACCGATTGCCTCGAGTGGAGGTTGTATGCGATTGAACAGGTGTGTCCTGGCTGCCTGTGCGACCGTTCTGATGGCGCTCTCAAGCAGCGCGGTCTTCGAACTCGGCGCACAGAGCGGTGTCGCCTTGACCGGGGCGGTGAGCTCAGCCGAGGAAGGCACGATGGAAGGCGTGCTCGTGACGGCTCGGCGCGAAGGCGCCAACCACACGGTCACCGTCGTCAGTGACGCTCAGGGGAAATACGGTTTCCCGCGCACGCATCTCCAGCCCGGCAGGTACGCGCTGACGATCCGCGCGATCGGCTACGACCTCTCGACGCCCGGCGCGACCGCCGTGACGACCGGCAAGCCGACAACGCTCAACCTCCGCCTCGTCAAGACGAAGGACCTTCCGGCGCAGCTCACATCGCTCGAGTGGGCCCAGAGCATGCCGGGGACACCCGAAGAGAAGGACAAGCTCGTCTACCAGGCCAAGAGCTGCAACTACTGCCACAACTACTACCGCATCGTCCGCTCGAAGCACACCGCGGCGCAGTTCGACGCCGTCGTCCGCCGGATGAACGCCTACTATCCGGACGGCACGGCCATCAGCAACGACGGCCGCGGCTGGGGGCAGCGCCTGCTGAAGTTCGGCGACTCGTTCGGCAAGCCGACGCCCAACGGTCCCATGGAAGGACGGGGCGATCGCTGGGGAGCCTGGCCGATTCCCGAACTCAGCGCGTTGCTCGAGAAGGCGAACCTGAGCGGCGGGCGCACGACCTGGGCCTACGAGCCGAAGGCGTCGCTGCCGCGCCCCACGGGCAAGGGCACGCGCGTGATCATCACGCAGTGGGATCAGCCGCGCCGTGTGACCGTGTCGCATGACATGTCGGTCGACTCGAAGGGCAACGTCTGGTACGGCGACGAGAGCCACCAGGTCGTCGGGATGCTCAACCCCGCCACCCACGAGTTCAAGGAGTACGAGCTCCCGCCGGTTCCGGAAGGCCACCTCCCGGGCACGCGCGACATCCAGATCGACGCGGAGGACACGCCGTGGTTCCCGATGCGGGTCGAGGGCGGCGCGTCGATGCTGACGAAGCTCGATGTCCGGACCGGCAGGACGACGATCGTCCAGGGCACCACGGGGCAGTTCATGGCACTCGGGCCCGGCAACAGGATCTGGATGGGCGGCGCCGGCAACACCTTCACCGTGATCGACACGAAGACCGCGACGCTCGAGGGGACGTTCCCGGGCAACGGCTATCAGGTCGTCGTCAGCTCAAAGGGCAATCCCTACATCGGCGGTGGCATCGGCGTCGTCGGCTATGACGTAACCGCACAGAAGCCGCTCACCTACGCGCTCCCGACCAAGGGCGGCTTCGCGCGGCGCGGCAAGATGGACCCGCAGGACCGCTTCTGGTTCGGTGAGTACTACGGCGACAAGATCGGCATGTTCGACACGAAGACGGAGACGTTCAAGGAATGGCCGCTCCGCAAGTGGTCCACGCCGTACTCCGCCAGCGCGCCCGACCGTCAGGGGCACGTCTGGGCGCCGAGCAACATGTCGGATCGTCTGTTCCGCCTGAATCCCGAAACCGGTGAGCTCGTCGAGTACCTGATGCCGGGCGAAATCGACGTCAAGGAGATCGAGTTCTCGCCGACGGCCAAGGGCGTGGCCGCCGTGATGACCAACATGCGGGCGGCGCGCATCCTTCGCGTCGAGGTCCTCGACTGAGGTTCCGCCCTGGCGTCAGGCCGCCTGGGTGACGTCCTTCTCCACCTGCCCGTCGCGGATGTGGATGGCCCGCTTGGCGTGGGCCGCCACATCCGCCTCGTGCGTCACGAGCACGATCGTGTTGCCGGCCTCGTGCAGGCGTTCGAAGAGCGCCATGATCTCCACGCCGGTCTTCGAATCCAGGTTCCCGGTCGGCTCGTCGGCCAGCAGGATCGACGGGTTGTTCACCAGCGCCCGGGCGATCGCGACGCGTTGACGCTGCCCGCCTGACATCTCGTTGGGGCGGTGCTGCATGCGCGAGCCGAGCTCCACGTTTTCGAGCGCCTTCCTCGCGCGCGCCTCCCGTTCCTTCGCCGGCACGCCCGCATAGACCAGCGGCAGCTCGACGTTCTGCAGCGCCGTCGCGCGCGGCAGCAGGTTGAAGGTCTGGAACACGAACCCGATCTCCTCGTTCCTGATCCGGGCCAGCTCGTTGTCGTTCATCGTGCTGACCTCCTTGTTGTTCAGGAGGTAGGTGCCCTTCGACGCCGTGTCGAGGCATCCGATCAGGTTCATCAGCGTGGACTTGCCGGAGCCCGAGGGCCCCATGATGGCGGCGTATTCGCCGCGCTCGATGCCGATGGAGACACCGCGCAGCGCGTGGATCTCCTCGTCCCCCATCACGTAGGTCTTCCAGAGGTCGCGGGTCTCGATCAGGGCCATGGCGACTAGGACGAGGTCCGGGGCGTTACGGTTTCAGACGGGCCAGGATGGCGCGGACGAGCGCCGGGGCGTCGGACGGCATGTGGGCCCGCCAGTCCTCCGTGCTGACCGGCACGACGAACACCGTCCCGCCCGTGCCCGTGACCCGGCGCCGCAGGTCGGCCACGGCCGGGGCGAGTTCGGCCGGGCGGGCCAGTTCCTGCCCCAGCAGGAAGATGCACAGGTCGCGCTGCGTGTCCTTCTTCACGCGGGAAAGCAGGGCGGCCGTCTCATTGACGGTCGAGGCCGTGACCGCGGGTGTCTGGCGCGCCAGCAGGCGCGGCGGGAGCTTGAACGAGAAGAAGGAGCCCCGCGGCAGGCACCCCAGGTCGAACCCCTGGACCGTGTAGTCCTGGGACCCGGGACATTCGGCGTCGAGCGCCGCGCGAAAGCGTCCCAGCGCAGCCCGCGAGACGAACTGGCGGGCGCCGGCGCGGTCCCGGGCGAACTGTGAGGCGACAGCCTCTGGCGGCGCGTCGGGCGGGTGCGCCGGCCCGGCGGACTTCGGCTCGGTGGGCTCGGCTGGCGGGGCGTCGGCCGGCGACGACGGGGGCTGGTGCGTGTGGACGTGCGCGGCGGCGTGCGACTCGTGCGCGGCATCCCCGTGGCCCGGTGCTGCAGGTGTCCCGGCGCCGGACGCGGCGTTTCCCAGTGCGGCGTCGTACTCCGCTCTGAGCCCGGCGTCGGAGAGCGTCTTGTAGGCCTGGGTCAGCTCCGCGGCGCGGGTGGACGCGATGTCCTGGAACTCCTGGCCCAGGTGCTGCACCTTGTCCGGGTGGTACTTCGCGATCTCCCGGCGGAACGCGCGCCTGATCTCCTCGGCCGGCGCGTCGAGCGCCACGTCGAGGAGCTCATAGTGCGACTTCGCCACCGGGAAATTGTCCCTTACTTCTTGAAGCCGGTGACGTTCCCGGCCGGGAGCTCACGGCCCTCACGGCGCTCACGCAGACGGCGGCTGCCACGCTTCGGCGCCTCGGTGCTCCGCGAGCAATAGGGGCAGAACTTCCAGCCGGGCTGGAGCGGGCGCTCGCAGTGGGGGCAACCGCCGCCGACCCGATGACCGCAGCTCGGGCACGCGAGGAAGTCGGCCGAGACGCTGGCGCCGCAGCCCGCGCAGCTGGCGCGCGCGGCCCGGACCTCGGTGACGACACGCAGCAGCTCCTCGGGTGTCGTCACGCCCGCCTTCACCTTCTGCAGACCGTCCTCGCCGAGCGAGAGCATGCCGCCTGAGAGCGCTGCTTCGCGCAGCTGCGCCTCGGAGCCGCGCTGCGCGATGAGACGGCGCAGGCGGTCGTTGACCGGCATCACCTCATAGATGCCCACGCGGCCGCGGTAGCCCGTGTGGTGGCAGTGGTCGCAGCCGACCGCGCGGTAGAAGGTCAGCGTCGCCGCTTCTTCGTCCGTCACGCTCATCGCGCGAAGCGTGTCGGCGTCAGGCGTGTAGGGCCGGCGGCAGTGCGTGCACAGGCGGCGCATGAGCCGCTGCGCGACGACGCCGATCAGCGCGGACGCGGAGACGTACGGCTCGATCCCGATGTCGGTGAGACGCGTGATGCACGACGGTGCGTCGTCGGTGTGCAGCGTCGAGAGCACGAGGTGGCCGGTCTGCGCGGCCTGCATCGCGATGCGCGCCGTCTCCTGGTCGCGGATCTCGCCGACGAGCACGACATCCGGGTCCTGCCGCAGGATGGAGCGCAGCGCACCGGCGAAGGTCAGCTTGATCTTGTCGTTGATCTGCGTCTGGTTGACGCCGGGAATCTGATACTCGACCGGGTCTTCGATGGTGACGATGTTCGTCCGTTCGGATCGCACCGCCGTCAGCGCCGAGCACAGCGACGTCGTCTTGCCCGATCCCGTCGGGCCGACGACGAGGATCATGCCGTGCTGGTGCCGCAGGAAGAAGCGGATCTGCTCGAGCGCGCCGGCCGAGAGGCCGAGCTCCTCGAGCGGCGGCACGCCCTTCCGGTGGTCGAGCACGCGCATGACGAGCTTCTCGCCGAAGATCGTCCGGAGCGTCGACACGCGGAAGTCGACTTCGGGGCCGTCGTCGCTCGGCGCCCGGAGGCGGCCGTCCTGCGGCAGCCGCTTCTCGGCGATGTCCATGCCCGCCATGATCTTCAGGCGCGCCACGAGGCCCTCGTGGACCCACTTGGGCAGGTCCATCACTTCCTTGAGCAGACCGTCGAGCCGCTGGCGGACCGTGACGCCCTTCTCTCCAGGCTCGATGTGGATGTCGCTCGCGCGGCTTTTGAGCGCGCTGTTGATGATGAGGTCGACCAGCTCGATGATCGGCCCCGTGTCCGACGAGCCGCCCTGGGCCTGATCGAGCGCCTCGAAGATGCCGTCCTCGACGCGCCGTGTCCCGATCGGGGCGTCCGCGTAGGGCGCGAGGCTCCCGCCGTCCGGTGCGGGTGCGGCAGGATTCGAACGGCCGCGGGACGACAGCACGCCGGCACCCGGCACGGTGGCGCGCGTCAGCGCGCGGTCCGGATACGAGGCGTGAATCGCGTCGATGATCTCGCCGCGCGTCGCGACGACCTGCTTGATGCGGTGGCCGGTCTGGAACTCAAGGTCCTGGACGACGGAGAACAGCAACGGGTCGGACATGGCGACCGTGAGCTGGTTCTTCTCGAGCCCGACCGCGATGCAGTTGCGCTTGAGCGCCACGTCTTTCGGAATCAGGACGACCGCGGCCGGTTCCGGCGGCGTGTCGATGAGGTTCACGTAGGTGAAACCGAGCTGATACGCGAGCGTTTTGGCGATCTGGCGCTCGGTGGCCATGTTCAGGCGCACGAGCACCATGCCGAGGCGCTGCCCGGATCGCCGGTGCTCCTCGAGCGCCGTCTGCAGGTCCGCCTCGGTGATGAGGCCCGCCTGGACGAGGCATTCCCCCAGCTTCTTTCTCACCGGCCGCTCAGCCTCTGGTTCATCCAGTGAGGGTTTCGGTCGAATCGGGTCCAGACCTTAGGGCCGGACGCCGCCGACCACCCCGGGGCCGAATCCGGCCGGTTCCGGCCTACCGCCGTGGCGGCGTGCACCCGATACAGGGGACCAGTGGTGGACCACCCCGCAATCCGCACCCGGATCGTCGAGATCCTGGACCTCCGGAGGCCGTCCCTGGCCTCGGACGCGGCAGCCGTCTCGCCCTTCGCGGCCGGCGAGGAAGCGGCCGGCGAGGTCAAGGAGCGGCTGGTGGAGCTGGCCATCGCCGTCCTCCGCACGTCCCTCAGGGACGGCGGCCTGGAGCGACGGGGCCCCGAAGTCACGGAGCTCGCCACCTGCTGCGCGGACAACAACGTCGCGGCGCGTCAGCTGGCGGCGCTGGTGCACCTGATCGAGCGGACGCTGCTCGACGAGCTGGCTCTGGACGACACCCTCGGCGCCACGTCCGACGCGTGGCCCATCGTGGTCCGCCTCGCGCACACCTCCGCCTACGACTCGCTGGCCGTGACGGCCGAGCATGCCTTCGAAGTCGGGTCCGCCGTGGTCGCCGACGCGCTCACCACGCTGCACAGCCGCGCCGTGCTGGAGCTGGCCATCGAGAAGGAACTGCGGCGCGCCGAGCGCTTCGGCCACCCGCTGGCCTTCCTGCTCCTCGACGTCGACAAGCTCTCGGACCTGAACGTCGCCCACGGCTACGGCTTCGGCGACCGCATCCTCGAGCGCATCGGTATCGTGATGCGGACCTACTTCCGCGAGCACGACTGGGTCGCGCGCCATGGCGAGGACAGCTTCGCCGTGCTGCTGCCCGAGACGCCGACCGCGCACGCCGAGCCGCTCGCCGAGCAGGTCCGGAAGATGGTGGAAGAACGCCTGTCGCTCCAGGACCACCGGACGAGCCAGGCCGTGCCGGTGACGGTCAGCGTGGCCGTGCTCGTGGCGGATGCCGTGAGCGGACCCGTGACCAGCGCGCAGGTGCTGGCGCAGGCAGGTCAGGCGCTGATGCGCGCCAAGGTCGGTGGCCGCAACCGCGTGGAGCGGATCGAGATGCCGCCCGTGCCGGGTGGCCTGAC
>CAYNUO010000034.1:0-28951 GCA_964400405.1 uncultured Bifidobacteriaceae bacterium
GGCGAGGGGGAGGCCTCGAGGCGGCGCATCGCCTCGGGGTCGACGGCCTTCACGCCCTTCTGATCGCGCTGGTTGAACTCCTCGATGAAGGTCTGCACCAGCAACGGCAGGTCCTCGCGGCGATCGCGCAGCGGCGGCAGCGCGATGGTGAAGACGTTCAGCCGGTAGTAGAGATCCTCGCGCAGCTTGCCCGAGCGCACCGCCCCGGCCGGGTCGGCGTTGGTGGCGGCGATGACCCGGACGTCGACGTCCTGCTCGGCCCGGCCGCCGAGGCGGCGGAAGCGCCGCTCCTGCAGCACGCGCAGCAGCTTCACCTGGGTGGCCGGCACCATCTCGGCGATCTCGTCGAGGAACAGCGTGCCGCGGTCGGCCAGCTCGAAGCAGCCGGCGCGGCGCTCGTAGGCGCCGGTGAACGCGCCCTTCTCGTGGCCGAAGATCTCGCTTTCGAGCAGCGTCTCGGGAATGGCCGCGCAGTTGAGCGCGACGAACGCCTGGTGCGCGCGCGGGCTCAGTTCGTGGATGCGCTGCGCCACCAGCTCCTTGCCGGTGCCGGACTCACCGAGCACGAGCACCGACGCGGTGGTCGGCGCGGCCGCCTCGATCACGCGGTAGATCGTTTCCATCGGCTTCGAGCTGCCGATGATGCGGCCGAAGCGGCCGTGGTCGCGCTTCTGGCGGCGGAGCACTTCGCTCTCGCGCTGGGCGGCCTGTTCCTTCCGGCGCGCGTCGGTGACTTCGGCGTGGTGCTCGGCCAGCTTCTCGAGCACGAGCCGCAGGCGTTGATAGTCGATGGGCTTGGTGAAGTAGTCGTGGGCGCCGGCCTTCGAGGCCTCGAACGCCTTGCCGACGGATTCCCGCGGGTCCATGCCGGTGATGAGGATCACGTCCGGCGGGTCGTCGGTGGCGCGCAACGCCGTCAGCAGCGCGAGCCCGTCCATGCGCGGCATCATCAGATCGCTGACGACGATCGACGGTTTGAACGCGCCGGCCTTTTCCAGCGCGTCGACGCCATCCACCGCGGCCTCGGCCGTGAAGCCCCACGTCCGCACGAGTTCCGTCAGGCCCGCGCGCGCGGCGGCCTCGTCCTCAACTATCAGCACGCGCTCCGCCGCGAAATCAGCCATTACCGCCCTATGGTAGAAGTGACACCACCATCCGGTCCACCGCGACCCGAACACCGTGTCCCACTCCGACCTCCCGCCCGACGCCGTCCTGCCCCCCGATCCGCCGTTGCCGCCGGCGCCGGAGGAGCCCGCGCCTGCCCCTGCGCCCGCCCCCCCGCCGCGCAGCGCCTGGGTCGGCCGGCTGATCGCGGTCGCCGAGGTGCTGCTGTGCTCGGGCCTCCCGACCCAGTTCGCCGTCCAGTTCGCCGCGATCGCCATGGGGATTCACCCGTGGCACGCCGCGGGCGTCCCCACGCTGGCGTTCCTGGCGACGACCCAGTTGCTCGACTCCGTCCTGCTGATCGCGTTGATGGCAGCCCTCACGCGCGCCCACGGGGGGAGCCCGCGTGCGCTGTGGCGCGGCTCGCGGCCGCTGCTCCGGGAAGGCGGCCTCGGGCTGCTGCTCGTGCCCGCGGTGCTCGTCATCGTGGCCGCCACGATGAGCCTCGCCACGCGGCTGGCGCCGTGGCTGCACAACGTCCCGGAGAACCCCTTCGAGCAGCTGATCGACTCGCCTGCCCGGGCCGCCCTGATGGTCGTCGTCGTGATCGTGGCCGGTGGCATCCGCGAGGAACTGCAGCGCGCCTTCCTGCTGCACCGCTTCGAGCACCACCTCGGCGGAGCGGTTGTCGGCGTCGTCGTGCTCAGCACCGCCTTCGGCGCCGGGCACTACGTGCAGGGCTGGGACGCCGTGATCGCGACCGGCGCCGTCGGCGCCTTCTGGGCCGTGCTCTATCTCAGACGCCGGAGCACGATCGCCCCGATCGTCAGCCACGCCGGCTTCGACGTCCTGCAGGTCCTCGGCACCGCGCTGACCTAGACGTCGCCCCCCGGACGCTCCCGGTGAATGGACGCCCGAAGAACGCAGCGGTCCGGCACCGCCGGGTGGGGGTGCATGCGCGTGACGAGCGCGAATCAGTCTGTGCAGGAGCCGGGGGCTGTTCACACGCGCCCAGTGAGCGCACGACACGCGTATGCACCCCCACCCGGCGGTGCCGGACCGGTCAGCAGCCGGGGACGGCGCACTCGACGCGGCTGCGCCGGCGGAGGTCGCGGGCCCACGCGGCACGGGCCGGCGCGGCCGGGTCGGCGCCGAAGCGCTGGCGGCTGTAGGCGTCGACCGTCGCCACTTCGACCGCGAGCTGCGCCAGGTAGCCCTGCGGCACGCCCGCCGCGCGGAGCGCCGCGGCCGCCGCGTCCTGGCCTCCGGCGCGCGTGACGAACTCCGCCAGCACACGCGCGACCGCCGCCGGGTCCGGCGCCGGCGGCTGACTGCGCAGCACCTCGACCAGCATGAGCTGCCGCTCGACCAGGCGACCGAGCGCCGCCTGGTCGTCTTCCGCTGCCTGCACGCCGCCGAGCCCGATCGCGCGTGCCAGCCGCAGGTCGCTCAGCAGGATCGCCTGGCTGTCCACCCGGGCCAGCACACGGTCGAGCACCTGCGCACCGATCGGCGCGGCCGCGGCCGCGAGTGCAAACAGCAGGAGACAGCTGCGCGCGCGCGTCATCAGAAGGCCTGCCCGAGCGAGACGTGGAAGATGTTGCCCCGCTCGCGCGTGCCCGGAATCAGCTCACGGCGATTCAGGTTGAAACCCCAGTCCACGCGGACCGGGCCTATGGGTGACCGGTAGCGCACGCCGAACCCGGCGGCCGGGCGGAGGCTGTCCAGGCTGATGCCGGTCGCCAGCGGATAGACGTTGCCGGCGTCCAGAAACACGACACCCTGGAGCGCCGCCGTCACGGACGTGCGCAGCTCCGCGTTGAGCACGACGAGTCCGTTGCCCCCGGTCGGGAAGCCGCTCGAGGTGATCGTGGCGCCATCGCCGAGCCGGTCGAGCGAGAAGCCGCGGACCGTCGTGTCTCCGCCGGCGAAGAACCGCTCGCTTGCCGGGAGCTGGTCCCGCACGATCTCGCCTTCCACCGTCTGCTCGAAGCCGTGTGCCAGGCCAAGCCGCGCCGACATCGCCAGCACGGACCGGCGGGCCGACGGCAGGCGAAGGAAGGCCTTGCCTTCGAACGTCGACTTGATGAACCCCACCTGCGAGCCGTATGCGCGCGCCGCAAAGGTCTGGTCCGTGGCCACGAACGTGCCGCCATCCGGGTCCAGCGGGTCGGTCCGCGTGTCGCGCAACGCCGCGACGCCGAACATCGAGAGCGCCACCTGCGGAAACAGCCGGTCGATGATCGGCCGTTCGTCCTGCGAGAAGGTCTCGCCGAACAGATGCACCGACCGGTAGGTGTAGGTGCCCGTCACGCCGTAGCGGGTCGAGGGTCTGAGCGCGGCGCGGCCGACCAGCTCGCGCGTCCGGAAGTTGAAGCTGGAACGAACGGACTGATCCATGGTCGCCACCGCGAGGAGATCCGCAGCGGTGCCGAACACCCGTGGCTCGCGGAAGGTGCCGACGACCCGGTACTGGTTGAGGCCGTATGAGCTCGTGACGGTCTGCCCATCCTCGTCCAGCGTGTCGCGGAAGAGTGAGCTCACGCGCGAGAAGATTGACGCCGAGCGGTTCTTGCCCCAGAGGTTGCGGCGCGTGAGCTGCACGAAGCCGCGTGGCGCCACGTCGAGCCGCTCCTCCGCCTGGCCGCCCAGCGCCGTCGGCCGGATCCGCCGTTCGGCACCGACGCCGCCGCCGTAGTCGATGCTGAGGGCCGGCGCTTCGTCGACCTGCACGATCACGTCCCGCCGCGGTTCGGCGCCGTGCGCACGCGTCGTGATCGTGACGCGGCGGAACAGCCCCAGACTCGCCAGCCGGCGCTGGCTCTCCGCGAGCGCCGCTGCTCCCAGCGGGGCGCCGGAGCGGATCTGCAGTTCGCGTTCGATCGTGGACCGGCCGATACGCCGGTAACCCAGGATGACCACCTGGTCCACGACTATCTGCGGACCTTCCGTGACCACGAAGTGGACGTCGGCTTCCGTTCCGCCGCCGCCCAGCTCGACACTCGACCGCACGCGGACCTGCTCGTACCCGCGATTGCGGTACTCGGTCTCGATCCGTTCGCGGTCCACGATTGCGTCGGCGTCGGTATAGGGCCGGCCGGGCTGGGTGGCGAGCAGCGCGCGCACGGCCGGCTCGGCCAGCACGGACGTGCCTTCCAGAACGACGCGGGTCACGCGCGTGCGGACCCCTTCGTCGATCTCGATGGCGACCGGCACGACGAGGTCGTCCCCGCCAGCCGACGGGTCGGCCTCGGTGCGGGCCGAGACGCCGGCACGCGCGAACCCCCGCGCCGTGTAGAGGGCGCGGATCGCCGCGAGCGAGGCGTCGACGGGCCGCTGCTGGAAGGGCTCACCGCTCCGCACGCGCAGCAGCGGCCGGACCTCGGATTCGGGCACACCGGCCGCGCCCGCAATCGACACCGGCCCGAAGACCGCCCGGCGCCCGCGCACCGTCGTGAACACGATGACGAGCCGGCCATCCCGATCGAGCCGGCGGTGCGTCACGACGGCGTCGCGGTACCCGCGCGTCTTCCAGTACTGCTCGATGGCGACGGCGCTGCTCTCGAGCAGGTCCTCGTCGACCGAGGCTTCCCGCTCGACCGGCACGAGCTGCTGGCGCTGCGCCTGCGGCAGCGTATCGCCTTCGAACTCGACGACGATCGGCGCGCCGGTTTCGACGGCGATCGTCAGGTCCACGTCGCCCGACGGTGTGTAGTCGAACGACAGGTCCGCGCGCGCCTCGTAGTACCCCCTGGCGCGCAGATCCCGTTCGTACCGGTCGAGCGAGGCCCGGATGGCGCGCCCGTCGTGGGCCGCGCCCGGGCGGAGCCCGAGCCGGTCGAGCAGTCCGGTCTTCGCCCCCGCGTCGAGACCCTCCACCCGGATGCTGTGGATGCGCGCCGCCAGGCCGGCCTCCACTGTCAGCACCACCGTGGCGCGGTCGGGGTCATGACGCAGCTCGAGCGCCGAGCGCACGGTGGCCTGGGGAAAACCGGACTCGCGGTACCACGCGCGCAGGAAGTCCACGATCTCGGCCGAGCGCGTGGCTTCGGGCGTGGCGCCGAACCGCTCGAGGACCGCCAGGCGGACGGTCGCCTCTGGAAGACCGAGCGCGCCGCGGAGCGTGAACCCGGTCACCGGGTGCCGCGGCGTCAGCTGGAACCGCACACGCACGCCGTCCCCGTCGGGTTCGACCAGCACCTGAATGTCCTCGAAGCGGCTGAGGCCGTCGAGGTGGCCGACCGCCTCGCGCACCACCGCAGTCGAGAGGGGTTGCCCGACACGGGTGCCGGTCAGCGCCAGCAGGGCGGCCTCGGTCACGGCGCGCCCCTCGATCTCGAGCGTGACGGCGGTGACACGGCGGCCCGCGAAGTCAGCCGGAGAGGAGATCTGCGCCGGCGACGGCACAGCCGCCAGCAGCAGCGCCACTGTGGTCAACACGACCAGCCGGCGGCAGGAGCAGAGCGCGGAACGGATCATCAGAAGACGTGGCGCCGTCGCATCTCGAGGGCATAGGTATTGTCCTCGTTCTGCGAGAGTACCCACGAAAAGCGGTCGCTCTGGTCGTACTCGAGCAGGATGAGCTGGTCCCGCGCGGCTGTCACCAGGCTCCGGGAGAAGGTCAGGAAGATGCGCTCCGAGAGGCGCTTGCCGATCGTCAACCGCGCGCCTGGCGTGAAGCGGGCCGACTGCTGCGTCAGGTCGTTGACCGAGAGGTTCAGCTGGAACGTGTCGACGCCGAGCGTCTCCTCGGCGACGCGGCCGACCTCGGCGGAGAGCGCACCGGTCAGCGCCCGCGCGGCGCGGTCGCGCAGGAGCTGTTCCTGCGGCGTGACGCCGGACGTGTACTGCCGGAACTCGACGTCGCGGCCGACCGGCGACACGTTGCCGAGAATCAGCGAGAGCGTCTCAATCTCCGGCAGCGGCGGGTCGGCCACGAACGTCGGCGTCAGCCGCTCGAGCGTGCCAGCGGCGCTGACCGTCACGCGATAGGTCTGCCCCGGAACCCGCACGCGCGTTTCCGCCTCGACGTCGAGGAACGGCCGGATGCGCAGCGGGTCGTTGAAGTCGATGGTCCCGCGTGTCACGACGTACCGCTTGCCCTCGAAGGTCACCTGGCCGCGGTCGATCTGGGCGCGTCCGAGGACGATCGGCCGGTCGTACGTGCCGGTCAGCTGCAGGTCGGCCGTCGCCGAGATGCGGGCGAGGTTGTTCTCGAGGCGCAGTGTGCCTGGCGCCGAAATGCGGACGTCGTACCGGAGCGGCACGGTGTCAGCCGTGCCACCGGCGAAGGCGGACGCGGCGTTCCCCTGCGCGCCGCCGCCCGTCAGATTCAGCACGCCGGCGCCGCCGTCCACGCGCGCCGTGTAGAGCGCGCTCCGGACGAGGACGTCGCCGCTCAGCACGGCTGCGTCGGGCGTGCCCGTCAGGCTGAGCGTGGCATCCACCAGCGAGCGCATGCCCTCGGGAAACCGGAGCCGCATGTTCCGGCCCGCCATCGTCAGGTCGAGGCCCGTCGGCGCGTAGGCCTCGACGTCGACACGGCCGCCGAAGGTCACGTCCCCGCCACCAAGCCGCGCGCGCAGGCCGTCGAGGCTCGCGCCCTTCGAATCGAACGTCACCGCGCCGGTCAGGTTCTCGAGAGCGTGCGGCACGGCGGTGTGCCGGATCCGGCCTGCGGTCACCGTCATCAGTCCGGCGACTGCCGGGCTGGCCGTCGTGCCGGTGATGTCGGCCGAGAGCTGCGCCTGGCCCGACGCGCGCACGTCGGGCGCGAAGCCCTGGATGATGCTGAGGTTGGCCGTGCCGGTCGCGCGCGCCTTCACCTCGCTGGAATCCAGGTCGACCGTCCCGGTGACGTCGAGCGCGGTGCCCTCACCCGAGAGGCGCATCGCCGCCACGCTCACCGTGCGTCCGTCGAGCCTCACCAGAAACGGGGCGGCATTCCGCAGGCGGTAATCGAACAGGCTCAGGTCGAGCCGATCGACCTCGCCCTCGACGCTCAGGCGTGACTGGTCCATCAGCGGTCCGCGCACGCGGATCGTGCCCGTCGCCACGGCGGTGGTCAGCACCGGCAGCGACGGCTGCAGCGCGCGCGCGTAGGGGTCGAGGGACGTCTCCGTTACCTGAAACGCCAGGTCGGCCTCCATGTCGTCGGTCATCGCCACGCGTCCGGCCCCCGACACCGCGAGCCGGGCCGAGGCCGCTTCGAGCTTCACGTTGAGGATGTCGCCGCGCAGGCCCAGCTCGCCGGTCACACTGCCGATACCCTCCTCGCCGAGGAAGACGTCCGAGACGGACGCCTTCACGTCGTAGGTCGGCACATCGAAGACGCCGTTGCCTTCGGCCGTGAAGTCGAGCACGCCGGTCAGCGGCGGCAGCCCGGCGACCTGCAGCACGGTGACGTCGGCGACCGGCAGCCGCTGTCCGTTGAGGTTGAAGGAATAGGTGCCGTCGAAGCCCACGAACGCCGCTCCGACGCCACGGCCCTGCGACTTCCGGATCTCCAGGCCGTCAAGGCGCACGCCGGTGCCCTCGAACCGCAGCGCCGCCGTGGCGCGGTCGAAGGGTTCGTCGTAGCCGGTGCCGTTCTCGATGAGCATCGAGCCGAACCCGTACGGGTGTTCGTACTCACCGTAGAGATGGAACTCGCCGGAGAGCGTGCCATCCACCGGATAGTCGTAGAGCGCGAAGGCCCGGCGGAGCCGCTCGACCGGCGCACCGGACGCTCGGATGCGCGCGTTGATTTCCTCGCCGCGATCCTTGCGGGGATACCCGAGGGAGAAGCGGCCTTCGGCCTCGACGCGCGACTCCCCCGACTCGATCACGGCGCCGGTCACGTCCGTGTAGCTGTTCTCAATCACGGCATGCCCGCGGGCGCGGCCCCAGTCGACGCGCCAGGCCCGCATCGCCTCGCCGGTGAAGTCGCCCTCGATGCGCGGCGCCTTGAAGCTGCCCGTCATCGCGCCGTCGAACGTGCCGAACCCGCCGATCTCGATGGCCTGTGTCGGCGAGCCGAACAGCGTCAGCAGCCCGGCCAGGAGCCGGTCGCTTTCGAGCCAGTCGCGGCTCGTGACGTGGAAGGGCAGCGCGGATCGCTCGCCCCACGCCGTGCGTCCCTGGAAGGAGATGAAGCTGGTCTCCGTGGCGACGTGACTCGGGTCCACGGTGATCCAGCCGGGATCGAAGGCATAGGTGACGGTGCCGCCGATCGGCACCGGCGCCTGCGGCAGATGGTTGCTGAACGGGCCTTCGACCGCCGCCCGCACGGCGGCCGCCTCGGCTTCCGCAGGCGCCAGCTCGCGCGTGGCCAGCGTCTCGCCGGCCGGTGGCTCGGCCGTCACGACGCCGGCACCGGTGCGGTCGCGGAACCGGCCGAGCGGCCACGTCAGCACGTTGTGGCCCGAGGCGCGCCCGGCCAGGCGCATGCCTTTCGTCTGATAGAAGTCGGTGACGGCCGTCAGATCCACGCCCGCGTAGGTCGCGTCGAAGGTCGCGACGGCCGGACGCTCCGGCTTGCCGAATGGCGCCATCAGATAGGTGAAGCGGCCCTCACCGCCGTACACGCCGGCGCGTCCACCGGTCACTTCGAAGTGATCCGGTGTCCACAGCAGTTCCCCGCGGACCCCCGTGAAACGGTAGTCGTCCACGCCCAGCACAGGCGCCGAGAACACGCCGGCGAGGTCCCGGCCGCCCTTGTAGAGATGCCACGTCCCGGTAAACGCGCCGGTCCCGCTCAGCTCGAAGTTGTCCTTCGCGAAGAAGATCCCACGCATCGGCGCGAAGTCGATCTGCGATTCGATCTGGTACGCCATCTCCGGAAAGTGCGAGAGGTCGGCGCTGCCGGTCAACTTCGACACGCTGCCGTCGGTCGTCAGGTCGATCCGGTCGAAGACGGCGATCGACCCCGCCAGCTTGAATACGGCGTTCATGGCAGCCGTCATCGGCTCGTACTGCTGGATGGCGATGGTCGCGTTGTTGAAGCGCACCTGGCCGCGGTACTCGAGGTTGGGCTTGGAGACGATGACCTCGAGGTTGCGGGCCGTCGTACTCCACGGCACGCCGTGGTCCTCGTAGACGAACTCCCCGCCATGGGCGCGGATCCACTTCATGGTCACGCGCCACTTCCGGTTGGGATTGGCGGGGCCGTCGGGCGTGAATTTCGGGAAGTTGTGCGCGCCGCCCGGAAAACTCTCCGTGTACATCCGCCAGTCGGCCATGTCGATCTCGTCGAACACGACTTCCTGGTTGAGCATCGGCGCCCAGCGCATGGAGAGCGCAATCCGGCGGGCCGTCAGAAAGGGGGTGCCTTCGGGCTTCAGCCCCTCGATTGAAAAGTTCTCGAAGACGAACGAGCCGCGCCAGAGATGCACGGACAGCCGGCCGATGTGCATCGGCCGCTTGATGAAGCGGGAACCGTAGGTTTCGGCGAGAGGCTTGAGGACCGGCCCGAGGTCGACCGTGAATACGGAGACCAGCGCGACGGCCAGCAGCACCGCGACGACCACGACGGCGAGGCGCAGGTAGCGCCGCGCCCGCTCAGTGACCGGGTGCCGCAGGAGACGCTTCACTACTCCACGATAACAAGAACTGATCCCGCCTCAACGGACGTCCCCTCGACGGCCTTGACCTCCTTGACGGTCCCGGCGCGGGCGGCCTTGAGCTCGTTCTCCATCTTCATGGCCTCGACGACGACCACGCCCTGCTTGGCGGCTACCTGGTCGCCGGCCTTGACGAGCACCTTGACGACCTTCCCGGGCATCGGCGCGACGATCTTCTGCGGCCCCTTGCCGCCCGCCGCGGCGTCACCGCGCCGCGCCCAGGACCCCTGGGCCCCGGCCACGGTGGCCTGAATCAGCCGGCCGTTCACATGGACGGCCACCCCGCCGGCGGCCGAGTCGCCGATCGACACTTCGTAGCTGCGCTGCGCGACGTGGCCCGCCGTGCCCTGCGCGGGGACCTCGGCGAGGATCAGCGACCACGTCCCGTTGACCTGCGAGACGGTCACGGCCTGCGGCCGTCCGTCCACGCTGACCTCGAAGGCCTGACCGTGGCGCGTGACCTCCACGCGGCGGTTCCGCCCGTTGATATCGACGTCGTAGATCACGAGCGCATTCCTTCCAGCCTCGCGGCGGACGTCCACCGGCTGCCGCGTCCCTGGCCGCCGCCGGCTGTCGCCGCGCCCGGCCGCCTGAGGATCGTGCTCAGCACGGCGGCAATCGCCGCCACCTCTTCGTCCGCGTCGCCTGCGGGCATGAACGGCGCACCGGCGCGTTCCCTCAGCAGCCGGTCCAGATACGTCGTGTCGAACGCGGCGGCCACGAAGTCGGGCTGCTCGAGCATCCACCGGTGGAACGGAATCGAGGTCTTGATGCCGACGACTTCATACTCCGCCAGCGCGCGCTTCATCCGCGCCGTGGCCTGCTCGCGCGTCTCGCCCCAGGCGATGAGCTTCGAGATCATCGGGTCGTAGTAGATCGGCACCGTGGCACCGGATTCCGTGCCGCCATCGTCGCGGATACCGGGGCCGGTCGGCACGCGGAGCGATGAAATGTGGCCGGGCGACGGCATGAAGCCCGCGTCCGGATCCTCGGCGATGATGCGGCACTCGATCGCGTGGCCGTTCGGCTGCAGCAGCCGCGCCGGGTCCAGCGTCAGCTTCTCGCCGCGCGCGATCCGGATCTGCCACTGCACCAGGTCCACGCCGCTCACCATCTCGGTGACGGGATGCTCCACCTGGAGCCGCGTGTTCATCTCGAGGAAGTAGAAGCTTTCGCCGTCTTCGTCGAGCAGGAACTCGATCGTGCCTGCACCGGTGTAGCCGACGTGACGCGCGATGTCGGCGGCGGCCTTCGTCATGCGGGCGCGCACGGCGGGCGACACCTTCGACGACGGCGTCTCCTCGATGACCTTCTGATGCCGACGCTGCAGCGAGCACTCACGCTCGACGAACGGCAGCACGGTGCCGTGCTGATCGCCGAGGAGCTGCACTTCGATGTGCCGCGCCCGGCCGATCCGCCGTTCGAGGAAGATCGCCGAGTCGCCGAAGGACGAACCGGCCTCGGATCGCGCGGATCGGATCGCGCCGGAGAGCTCGGCCGGCGAGTTGACGACGCGCATGCCCTTGCCGCCGCCGCCCGCAACGGCCTTCACCATGAGCGGATAGCCGATGGACTCCGCGAGCTTCGCGATGACATCGTCCGGGACGTTCGCGTCGAGCGCGCTCTCGGTGCCCGGCACGACCGGGGCGCCCACCTTCATCGCGACTTCACGCGCGGCCGTCTTGCTGCCCATGCGCTCGATCACCTCCGGCGAGGGCCCGAGGAAGGCGATGCCGGCGTCGCGGCAGGCGGCCGAGAAGTCCTCGTTCTCGGACAGGAAGCCGTAGCCGGGGTGGATGCCGTCGGCGCCGCACGCCTTCGCGACGCCGATGATCTTGTCGATGCGGAGATAGCTTTCGCCCGGCGCGTTGCCGCCGATCGGATAGGCCTCGTCCGCCATCCGGACGTGCCGCGCGGCGCGGTCGCACTCCGAATACACCGCCACGGACGCAATGCCCATGTCACGGCAGGCCCTGATCACCCGGACGGCGATCTCCCCACGATTCGCGATGAGAATCTTCTTCACGGTCGATGACTGGCCGGCGTCAGAGCGGGATGTTCCCGTGTTTCTTGGGCGGGTTCTTGTCCCGCTTGCTGTCGAGTGACGCGAGCGCCGCGATGAGCCTCGGGCGCGTCTGGCTCGGCGTGATCACTGCGTCCAGGTAGCCACGGGACGCCGCGACGAACGGGTTGGCGAACTTGTCGCGGTACTCGGCGATCTTCTCGGCGCGCGCCTTGGCGACGTCTTTCGCGCCCTCGATCTCGCGCTTGTAGAGGATGTTCACCGCACCCTCGGCGCCCATGACGGCGATCTCGGCCGTCGGCCACGCCAGGTTGACGTCGGTGCGGATGTGCTTGCTCGACATCACGCAGTAGGCGCCGCCGTAGGCCTTGCGCGTGATCACGGTGAGCTTCGGCACCGTTGCCTCGGCGAACGCATAGAGCAGCTTCGCGCCGTGGCGGATGATGCCGCCCCACTCCTGGACCGTGCCCGGCAGAAAGCCCGGGACATCCTCGAAAGTGACGAGCGGAATGTTGAAGGCGTCGCAGAAGCGGACGAACCGCGCGCCCTTGGCCGAGGCGTTGATGTCGAGCACACCGGCCAGGTAGTTGGGCTGGTTCGCCACGATGCCGACGGGGCGGCCGCCGAGGCGCGCGAAGCCGACGACGATGTTCTTCGCGAAGTGCCGGTGCACCTCGAGAAAGTAGCCGTCGTCGACGATGAGGCTGATCGCGTCGATGATGTCGTAGGGCTGGTTCGCCGACTCCGGCACGAGCGAGTCCAGTGCGGGGTCCGCACGGTCGACCGGGTCCTCGGTCTCGAGCCGCGGCACGTCGTCCACGTTGTTGCCCGGCATGAAGCCCAGCAGCTCGCGGATGAGCAGGATGCACTCCTGATCCGACTCGACCGCGAAGTGCGCGACGCCGCTCTTCTCGTTGTGCGTCATCGCACCGCCGAGGTCTTCCTTCGTCACGTCCTCGTGCGTCACGGTCTTGATGACGTCGGGGCCGGTCACGAACATGTAGCTTGTGTTCTTCACCATGATGGTGAAGTCCGTGATCGCGGGCGAGTACACGGCACCGCCGGCGCAGGGGCCCATGATCGCGGAGATCTGCGGCACGACGCCCGAGGCGAGCGTGTTGCGGAGGAAGATGTCGGCGTAGCCGCCCAGCGAGACGACCCCCTCCTGGATCCGTGCGCCGCCCGAATCGTTGAGCCCGATCATCGGTGCGCCCATCTTCATCGCCAGGTCCATGACCTTGCAGATCTTCAGGGCGTTGGTCTCGGAGAGCGAGCCGCCGAAGACGGTGAAGTCCTGCGCGAACGCGAAGACCACGCGGCCGTTGACCCGGCCGCGGCCGCACACCACGCCGTCGCCCGGAACGATCTGCTGGTCCATCCCGAAATCACGACAGCGGTGCGTGACGAACTTGTCGACTTCCTCGAAGGATCCCGGGTCGAACAGCAGGTCGATGCGTTCCCGTGCCGTCAGCTTGCCGGCCTCGCGCTGTTTCTTGAGCCGGTCCTCGCCGCCGCCGAGCTCGGCGCGCCGCTCGTAATCCGCCAGCCGCGTCTTCGTATCCATGCCCTACTGCTTCGCCCCCTGCGCCTTTTCCCAATCCTTCAGGAAGCGCTCGAGGCCGATGTCAGTGAGGGGATGCTTGAAGAGCTGCTCGATGACCGACGGCGGGCAGGTGACCACGCCGGCACCCATGCGTCCCGCTTCGACGACGTGAATCGGGTGCCGGACGCTCGCGACGAGCACTTCCGTCGCGTAGCCGGCGTGCCCGAACAGGTCGACGATCTCCTGGATGAGATTCATCCCCGTCGTGCCGATGTCATCCAGCCGGCCGACGAACGGGCTCACGTAGGCCGCGCCCACCTTGGCAGCGAGCCACGCCTGCGTGGCCGAGAAGATCAGGGTGACGTTGACGGGAATGCCCTCGGCCGCCAGCGTCCGGCACGCCGCGACGCCCGCCTTGGTGAACGGCACCTTGACCACGACGTGCGGGTCAATCGCCGCCAGTTCCCGGCCCTCCTTGATCATGCCGTCGGCGTCGGTCGCGACGACCTCGGCGCTGACCGGGCCCTGGACCAGCTCACAGATGCGCTTGATGATGGCGCGCGGGTCGCCCCCTTCCTTCGCCATCAGTGAGGGGTTGGTGGTCGCCCCGTCGAGGATGCCCAGGGCGGCGAGCGGCTCGATGTCCTTGATGTTGCCCGTGTCCACAAACAGCTTCATGCGTTCTCCGGCGCGCTACCGCGGCTCTTCCTCGACGCGGTTCGATTCCGCGCTGAAGTTGGGGTCTGGTGCGCGGTTGTCGATTGCTACAACGGCGTAAAAGTATTTCACACCTTGCTTCACAGACGCATCCCGAAACCGTGTTCCCGTCACCGGCGTGGCGGTTAATTGCCGTAATGGGGCGTCCGGCGCATCCGCTCGCAGAACGTGATACCCGGCCAGATCCGGCTCGTCGTTCGCTTCCCAGATCAGATCGATGGCCGATCCGGACGGCAGCGCCGCGAGTTGGCGGGGGGGCGCCGGAGGAAACGTGTCCACGGGCGTGCGGCACAGCTCGGGCCCCGCGAGGCCTTCGATCGGCGGGCCGTCGCCCGTGAACACCGCGCGCACGGTGAAGCAGGTCTTCAGATCGAACACGACCGGCACGGCGAGCTGCATGACGGCCAGCGGTACCGGATTCACCGGCAGCGGCCGCGGGGTCCCGGCGATGGCGGCGATGGCGGCGGGTGGCGGCACCACCGGGGGAGCGGCGGTACCGGTCCGGTACACGTTGTAACGCCATGGCATGGCATCCGGCACGAGCAGCGTGCCGGCCGCGCGAGCCGCCGCCTGTCTCTCGGCGATCCAGGCGTCGGCGTCCGGTGGCGCCGCCCAGGTGAGCGTCATCCGGGCCGCATCGTAACTGAGGGCCAGGTCGGCCGGCGCGCCGGGCCGGGGACTGAGATCGAGCTCCGTCACCGTCCCGAGGGGGCCGGGCCTGCCTTTCGCACCCACGGGAATCGCCACGTAGAACCGTCGCAGGGGTATCTGGGCATCCGTCGCGGAACGGGGATCGCCTGCTGCGGGCACGAGCGTCTCAGGCGTCAGCCGTTCGTGAACGGCGATCTGCTTCGGGGGCGCGCCCGGGGCGGATGGAGCGGGTGGCGCCACGACCGGATCGACGGCGTCGTCGGGCTCATCCGGCACCAGGTCAACGCTGCCAATCAGCGTACCGACTTCCACCCACTTCGCACGTGCCGGAGCGGTGCGCCCGGTGTAGGCCCAGATGTCGACGCGCGTCGTCGAGGCCGGCAGCGACCCGTCGACATTGCGTTCGGGCAGCGTGGCCGTCACGTAGACGTCATCGCCGGTGCGGTCGACGGCGAGCGTGGTCACCGCCGCCGGAATGCGGACAAAAGGCGGGAGTGGCGGGCCCTTCTTGCCGCAGGCCGCTGCGCCAAGAGCCAGCGCACCGAGGGCCGCCCCGGCCACGGCCAGCCTCACCACGATCAACCGCGCGTCCGTGCCCATCACAGGATGTAGCGCGAGAGGTCCTCGTTCTTCACGACTTCGCCCAGCATGCGGTCGACATAGCCTTCGTCGATCACCACCGTGCGCACGCCGAGGTCCGAGCCCTCGAACGACACCTCATCGAGCAGGCGCTCCATGACGGTGTGGAGACGCCGCGCGCCGATGTTCTCCGTCCGCTCATTGACGCGCACGGCGTAGTCGGCAATCCGGTCGACGGCACCATCGGTGAACTCGAGCTGCACGCCTTCGGTCTGCATCAGCGCGGAGTACTGCCGGATGAGCGCGTTCTTCGGCTCGGTCAGAATCCGGACGAAGTCCTGACGTGTCAGGGCGTCCAGCTCCACGCGAATCGGAAAGCGGCCCTGGAGTTCGGGAATCAGATCCGACGGCTTCGAGACGTGGAAGGCGCCGGCGGCGATGAAGAGGATGTGATCCGTCTTGACCATGCCGTGCTTGGTCGTGACCGTGGTCCCCTCGACGATCGGCAGGATGTCGCGCTGCACACCCTCGCGGCTCACGTCGGGACCGTGCCCGCCGCCGTCGCGGCTTGCAATCTTGTCGATCTCGTCGACGAAGACGATCCCACTCTGCTCCACCCGCTGGATCGCGAGGCGGGCGACCGACTCGGTGTCCACGAGCTTCTGCTGTTCCTCGTCGGTCAGCGCGCGCAGCGCGTCCGGCACACGGAGCTTGCGGCGCTTGCCGCGGCCGCCGAAGAACGACCCCATCATGTCCTTCAGGTTCGCGCCCATCTCTTCGGGCGTCGACCCGGCAACGACCTCGAAGGCCGGCATCGCAGCGGGCGCCGCGTCCAGCTCCACGTTTCGCTCGTCGAGCCGCCCGGCCCGCAGATCCTCCCGCAGCCGCTCGCGCGTGCGCGCCATCGGGTCTGGCAGGTCGTCCGTGCCTGACGGCGGGCGCTGGCCCGGCAGCAGCAGATCGAGCAGCCGATCCTCGGCGGCCGTCCGCGCGCGGTCGACGACGCCGGCCGTCAGTTCCTCGCGCACCATCGTCACGGCGAGCTCGACGAGGTCGCGGATCATCGACTCGACGTCACGGCCGACGTAGCCGACCTCGGTGAACTTCGACGCCTCGACCTTGATGAAGGGCGACTGCGCCAGCCGGGCGAGCCGGCGCGCGATCTCGGTCTTGCCGACGCCGGTCGGGCCGATCATCAGGATGTTCTTGGGCGTGATCTCCTGTGCCACCTCGAGCGGCAGCTTCTGGCGCCGTGTGCGGTCGCGCAGCGCGATGGCGACGGCCCGTTTGGCCGCCGCCTGCCCGACCACGTGCTTGTCGAGCTCGGCCACCACTTCGCGCGGCGTCAGGCTGCCGAGGGCGCTCGTCGTGCGTTCGGGCAGGGGAATGGGCATGCCGTCGACTTCGCCGCAGCGCGGCTCAGAGCTCCTCGATCGTCAGGTGGGTGTTCGTGTAGATGCAGATGTCGGCCGCGATCGCCATCGCTTCCTGCGCGATGGCGCGGGCGTCGAGGGCGCTGTGCCGCGCGAGGGCCCGAGCCGCCGCCGTGGCATAGGGACCGCCGGATCCGACGGCGACGATGCCGTCATCCGGCTCGATGAGGTCCCCCGTGCCCGACAGCAGAAAGGTAGTCTTCGCGTCCGCCACGATCAGCATCGCTTCGAGCCGCCGCAGCGCCCGGTCGGTGCGCCAGTCGCGGGCCAGCTCAACGGCCGCGCGCTCAAGGTTGCCGCGATACTGGTCCAGCTTGGCCTCGAAGCGCGAGAACAGCGAGAAGGAGTCGGCCGCGGACCCGGCGAATCCGGCCAGAATCGTGTCGTTGTGCAGGCGGCGGATCTTGCGCGCCCCGTGCTTCATGACGGTCGCGCCCAGCGTGACCTGGCCGTCACCGGCCAGGACCGTCCTGCCCTGGTGGCGGACAGCGAGGATGGTGGTGGCGTGGAACACCTTGGCAGTATAGAGCCCGCCGCCGGAGGCACTGCTGCGCACACTGTCACCGCGCGTGGGCAGGCGTCCCCCTCATGCCGCACTGTCCGCCCGGCCGGCCGTCATCAGGCGCGGAATGTTCAGCAAAACAGCGTGATTCCCGGGATAGCGGCGCTGGCAAGCGCGTTGCTCTGGAAGGCTGGTGCAGGAGACCTGTCATGACCCAACGTACGGCCGCACTGGCCATCGCCACACTGCTGATTTCGGGAAGCTTCGTCCAGGCCGCGCAGGCACAGGACGGCGAGGACCGGCCGGCTCCCGCCGGCGGTGAGGGTCCGCGCCTCAGCCCGCGCTTCGAACGAGCCGAACGGCCGCGACACCGGCAGGCCGACCCGCCGGTTGCCACGGCCCCCATCCGGCAGGAGCCGGACCAGGGCGGAAGGGTTGCTGGTGGACCGTCGCTCCCGCCGGACGCCCGCATCCAGGAACAGCGCGGCGGCGGTCGCGGCGGTGGTGGCCGCGCAGGTGGCGGCAACGGCGGCAGCGGCGGCGGCCGGGCTGGTGGAGGCGGTGGCCGCGGCGGGACGATCATCATCGACGGCAGCCGGGGTGGCGGGGGCCGGACACAGGGTCCGCCGCCGCGCGTCATCCAGGGCGGACGGCGAGGAGCCGTCGTGGTCCCGAATCGCATCTACCCGTATGGCTACGGCGGATTCGGCCTCGGCTACTTCTATTACGACCCGTTCTGGAACCCGTGGGGTCCGTGGGGCTACGGCGGTGCATGGGGCGGCCCGTGGGGCTACGGCGGCGGGTACGGTTACTACGGCGGCGGCCATCAGGACGACTTCGGCAAGGTCCGGCTCGACGTCAAGGGTCCGAAGGACGCGCAGGTGCTGGTCGACGGCTACTACGCGGGGACGCTCGACGACTTCGACGGCGCCTTCCAGGGGCTCGAGCTGGAGTCGGGCACGTATCGGATCGCGGTCGAGTCCGAGGGGTTCGAGCCGCTCACGTTCGACACGCGCGTGACGGACGGCCGGAAGATCACGCTGCACGGGGCGCTGAAGCGCGCTGAGCAGTAGCAGACTCCGCATGAGCGGGTCCTGTCGCCGAACAGCCCCAGACCATGCTCGCCCTCACCGGGCTGCGCGTGGTCTGGGGCACCCCGTTCGGCGCCACCCGCACACGGCTCCGGTTGACGGGCCCCAACTCGTCTCTTTCAGGCTGCGCTCGAAACGCACGTCGCCTTCCCACGCCCAGCCCGACCGGACGGGTGTCACGCGGCGCGACGTTTGAACCAGGCGTAGAGCGGGAGTCCTGCCAGGATGATCACCAGCCCGGTGCCCGTGGGGCCGGGCTGCGTGACGAGCCCGTTGACGAGAATCCCGATGCTGGTCAGGACGTAGAGCCCCGGCACCCAGGGATAGCCCCACGCGCGGAACGGCCTCGGCGCGTCCGGCTCCTTCACGCGCAGCACAAACAGCGCGGTCACGGCGATGCCTGAGAACAGCACGAGCGCGAAGCCGGTGTAGTTGACGAGCGCGTCGGTGGCGTCACCTGCCATGACGAGCAGGGCACTCCAGACGGCCTGCGCGACGATCGCCGCGGCGGGTGTTTTGTACCGCGGGTGAATCCTGGCGGCTGCCGGCAGAAAGGCCCCGTCGCGCGCCATCGCGAAGTACACACGCGGGCCGGCGAACGTCATCGCGCTGATGCTGGCAGCCAGGCTGATGAGCGCCACGACGCCCATCACGTTGCCGGCCACGCCACCCAGCAGCCGCTCCGCCACGACATCCAGCACGCTGCCCTTGATCCCGGCGAGCTCCCCGACCGGCCAGACGTACAGATAGATCGCGTTCAGCGCGAGATAGAGCGCCGCGACCGCGGCGGTGCCCAGCGCCAGCGATCTCGGAATGTTGCGGCCCGGATCGCGGATCTCCTCGGCCACGTACGACGCGGCGTTCCAGCCTGAGTACGTGAACATCACCGGAATCAGCGCGAGGAGCCACCCGCCCGCGTGCACGGGGCCGGCCGCCGACGCGAGGTGTCCGCTGTCTCCGACGCCGAAGCCCACCGCAAGCGCGACAAACGCGACGAGCGCGGTGACCTTGAGGCCGGCGAGCACGTTCCCGACGACGCGGCCGGGGCCGACGCCGCGGATGTGCACCGCCGCCAACAGCGCGATGAGCGCGATGGCCGTCAGCGTCGTCGGCGAGATGGTCAGCGCGAGCGTACCGGGCAGGATCGGGATCGACAGCCAGGGCGTCCCGTTCCCGACCCACGGCACGAACCGGCCCAGATAGAACGCGAACACGAGCGCGCTCGTTGCGATGGCACCCGTGAAGCCGGCCACAAACGAGGTCCAGCCGGTCAGGAACGCCGCGGCCGGACCAAAGGCCCGCCGCAGATAGACGTACTCGCCGCCGGCGCGCGGCGTCAGCGCGGCGAGCTCGGCGTAGGCGAGCGCCCCGGCGAATGCGAGCGCGCCCCCGGCGAGCCAGATCAGCAGAAAGAGCGGTGCGCTCGGCACCGAGGCCGCGACCTGCGGCGGCGTGAAGAGAATGCCGCCGCCGATGACGTTGGAGACGATGATGGCCGCCGCGTCGAGTGGACCGAGGCGCCGCGCGAGCGCGGATGATGACGGGGATTCCCCGGGAGCGGCGGTGGCGGACACGCCGCCGAGCTTACTGGGTCAGCAGTTGGCGGGCAATCGGGTACTCGCCGATCTTGACCCAGGTGCGGCGGCCCTGCTTCGCGAAGAGCTCGACCTTGGCATCGACAAAGTCCCGGTGCTTCAACATCACGTGGCGCGGCTCGGTGCCGGTGTAACCGAGGTTCGAGCGCAGCACGATCGCGCGGCTCGTGGCGCCGGGGGCGATGCCCTCCTGGCCGATCGCCTTGACGAAGTGCTCGCCCCAGGCCTCTTCCTCGTTCACGCGGCGGAAGATGGCGTTGACCATGACGCCTGAGACCGGCTGGTCGATCTGATCCCTCAGGCGGAAGGAGATGCTCGGCACCAGCTTGTTCATGCCGTCATCCTGGACGCCGGCGTCGTACCACCCGCTGTTGACGTCGGTGATGACCAGCGCCTTCTCGACTTCGATGGACTGGCAGCCGGCGCTGACAAGACCCAGCGCGACGGCAAGGATGGAGGCTATACGTCGCATGTCCCGATTAGACACCGGATCACGCAGGCCGGATCACTGCTCCCGGATCTCGACCCGGCGCCGGGCATCCTCCACCGTGATGCGGCCCGCGCGCAGCGCGGCCAGATCGCTGCCCTTCACGCGCAGCGTGATGGTGCCTCCGTCGTCGCCCTGCCCGGGATGCCGCCGGGACTCGTTGTCGCGGGCGGCAATGGTCAGCCATTCATCGGCGCCAATCGCCAGCGCCTGGCTGTGTTCCAGCATGGCATCGACCAGCGCGGCTTTGACGGCGGCGGTATAGACGGCGTTGGGATTGCTCAGCCATTCGAGCGCCTCCGGCGCCGGCGCGACGGCCCCCGATGACGAGGCCGCGGCCGGTGTGACCCCATGCGAGTCCCCTGCGCCGACCTGCATCTCGAGCCGCTGGAGGGCGCGTTCGAGCGACTGCCGCGTCTGCGCGTCGGCCGCGGTCCGCACGTACGCGCGGAGCTGGCTGAGCGCGGCGGTCAACGGCACGCCGCCCTGATCCATCAGCGCGCGCAGCGACCACGCCACGCTTTGACGGAGTACGGGCACCTCGACGTCGAAGAAGACGCCGTAGCCATCGAGGCGGAAGCCACGTACGTCCACCTCGCCGGCCAGCAGCAGCGGCGGGTCCTGGGGCGCCAGCGCCCGCACGCGGCGGTTGAGGCTGTCGGCGCCCAGCACGACCGCCCGCTCGAGCACACCCTCCATGATGGAGAGGTTCGACCGCACCTTCGCGGCGTCGGTGACCACCGGCGCCCGGCGGGCGGCGCCGGACTCCTGTGCCTGAGCCGCACCGGCCGCCATCAGCAGCGCCACGGCGATGGGCACCACGACTCCCTGATTCACGTGCACACCTTTGCTGCTCATACCGTCTTCCCTGTCTACTTCGTCTGAGAGACCCGCATCAGGTAGTTCAGCATCTGGCGCTGCTCCTGAATCTCCTCATTGGTCACACCCGCGACGGGGCTGACCGTGCGCTCAATGCGCGCGATGTCGGCCTGGTGCTGCGAATCGACGTCGCGCAGGACCTGCGTCACCCGCAGCGCCAGCTCACGCTGCTGCCGGTCCTCGCTGGCCGCCAGCATCTGCTCCACCTTCCGGAGCAGTTCCTCGGGAACGGCGGCGCCGGTCGCCGAGGCGGCCACGACCCCCGGCTGCGCGGGCGCTCCCTGCGTCTGACGCACGATGGTCCGGATCCGCTCGTCGAGCGCCGCGGTGTCCAGGCCGGCCGGCGCGGTACCAGCGGGGCGCTCGCTCCATCCCGTCCGGACCGAGACGCCCGCGGCGTCGTAGCGGACGTCGAGGTTCAGCACGGCCGCCACGCCGGCGCCAAGCGCGAAGAGCAGCACGGCCGCCGCGGCCTGCGTCCAGGCCGGGGCCGTCATCCAGCCCGGCGCCATCCAGGCCCGGCGGCGCGGCGGCACGGCCGCGACCGGGGCCTCGGGCTCGATCCGGATGCCGACGACACCCTCCGGTGGCGTCCACATGGCGAGCGTGTCACGCGTCCCGCGGAGGCCCGCCAGCACGGACGTGCATCGTTCGCACACCGCCAGGTGGGCCGAGACCGCGGCGCGTTCGCCGGGCTCGCATTCGTCGTAGAGATAGCCGGTCAGCGCGGCGCCGTCGCCACAGATCGGATCCTGCTTCGCGTTCATGGTCATCCTCGTCCTGCCACCATCGGCACCACCCGCGGCGAGTCGGTCAACTGCCGCCGGAGCACCGTCAAGCCTTGATAGAGCCGTGTCTTCACCGTGCTGAGGGGGCACCCCTGCATCTCGGCGATTTCCTGGAACGTGAGCCCGTGGTACTCCTTCAGCACGATCGCCGTCCGCTGCTCATCCGGCAGCATCCGCATCGCGACGGCCACCCGGTCGCTCAACTGTTTGCGGGCGACCAGCGTCTCGATGGATTCGACGGGGCCGCGCTCGGCGGCCAGATCGGCGAGCTCGACGCCCTCGGGCGCCTGCATGACGGGCGCCCGCCGCTGTTTGCGGATCCAGTCGCGGCACAGATTGAGGGCGATCCGGTAGATCCAGGACGAAAACTTGGCTTCGCCCTTGAATCCGGGCAGGGCGCGGTAGGCGCGGAGAAAGGTTTCCTGGCAGACGTCCCGGGCGTCGTCCTCCCGGCCGAGGGTGCGGTAGGCCAGGGCGTAGATAGGCCGCTCCCAACGCAGCACGAGCTGGTTGAAGCTGTCGGTGTCGCCCCCTTGCGAGAGGGCCACGAGTTCCTCGTCGGTCCGCATGATGAACGGGCCGGCTCCGGCCGGCGGTGCGTTTCTGTCTGGATTAGACGCAACGGCCGGTCCGGCGGCCTGTACGGGTGAATCATACCGGGGCGTCAGAGTGCGGCCCGGGTTTGATAGACTGGCGTTGCCGATGGCTTCCGAACGGGAAGTATTCCTCACGACCGAAGAGGTGCTCGAGTACCTCCAGGTCAACCAGCGCACCGTATACCGGCTGATCAAGGCCGGCAAGATTCCGGCTGTGCGCGTAGGGCGCCAGTGGCGGTTCCGCAAGCGCGACATTGACGCCTGGCTCGATCGCCAGGGTCCTGGCGGGGTGCAGGCCCTGGCCGCCTCGCTGGACGGCCGGCGCCGGGTGCTGGTGGTCGACGACGAGGAAGCCATCCGGGACCTCCTGGTCAAGATGCTGGAGCTGGCCGACTTCGAGGTCGACGGCGCGCCCGACGGCGCGAGTGCGCTGGAGTTCCTGCAGAAGGAACCCTGCGACTTGATGTTCGTCGACCTGAAGATGCCGGGCATGGACGGCCTGGCGTTGATCCGGCAGGCGCGCAGCAACAAGCCCGGGCTGCCCGTGATCGTCGTCACCGGCTACTCCAGCGAAGCCAGCGCCATCGAGGCCCTCAACATGGGCGTCTCGGCGTACATCACGAAGCCATTCCGGGTGCCGCAGGTGCTCGAAGCGGCGACGCGCGCGCTGGCCAGCTGAGATTGGCGCGCTAGCAGGCCGGGGCACGCCCCTGCCCCATCACCGCCGGGCGTTCTGACCGGCGGGATCCTCATGATTCAGCTCAGCGCACTGACCAAATCCTTCGGCGACCGCGTCCTGCTCGACGCGGTCACCTGGCAGATCGGCGACGGCGAACGCGTCGGCCTGTGCGGACCGAACGGCGCAGGCAAGACGACGCTGCTCAAGATGCTGGCCGGCCTCGAGGAGCCCGACGCCGGCCGCGTGGTGACGCCGGCCAACGTCACCATCGGCTACCTCCCGCAGGACGGCCTGGCCCACGCGGGGCAGACCGTCTTCGAGGAAGCGAGCAGCGCGTTCGGCCGCCTGCTCGAGATGCGTGCCGAGATCGACGCGATCGAGCACCGCCTCGCCGACCCGGACGTGCCGGACGGCGAGCACGAGCTGATGCTCGTGCGCTACGCGGAACTTCAGGATCGCTTCCGGCTCGACGACGGCCACAGCATCGACCTGCGCGTCGCCACCGTCCTGAAAGGGCTCGGCTTCGAGCAGGAGGACTTCCAGCGCCCGGCGGAAACCTTCTCCGGCGGCTGGCAGATGCGGATCGCGCTCGCCAAGCTGCTGCTCGGACGGCCGAACCTGCTGCTCCTCGACGAACCGACGAACCACCTCGACCTCGAAGCACGCAACTGGCTCGAGGAGTACCTGTCGACCTACCCCTACGCGGTGATCCTCGTCTCGCACGACCGGTACTTCCTGGACGCCGTCGTCACCCGCATCGCCGACCTGCACCTGCGCTCGATCACCGACTACGTCGGCAACTACAGCAAGTACATCGTGCAGCGCGACGCCATGCTCGAGCGGCTGCGGACGGCCAAGCGCGAGCAGGACGAGGAAGTCGCGCGCATCAAGATGTTCGTCGACCGGTTCCGCTACCAGGCCACGAAGGCCGCGCAGGTGCAGAGCCGGATCAAGCTGCTCGACAAGGTGGTGCCGATCGAGGTGCCGCCGGAGCGGAAGCAGATTCACTTCCACTTCCCCGTCTGCGCGAAGAGCGGCCGCACGGTGATGGAGCTGACGCACATCCGCAAGGCGTACGGCCCGCTCAAGGTGTTCGAGGATCTGACGCTGCACATCGAGCGCGGCGACCGGATCGCGCTGGTCGGCCCCAACGGCACGGGCAAATCCACGCTGATGCGGATCCTGTCCGGCGCGGAGACGGCGGACGCCGGCGAACGGACGCTGGGTCATCAGGTCGTGCTCGAGTACTTCGCGCAGGACGAAGCGACGAAGCTCAACCCGCAGCTGACCGTCTACGACACGCTGGAGCAGGCCGCTGCGATCCAGATGGTCCCGATGATCCGGACCCTGCTCGGAGGGTTCCTGTTCGAGGGGGACGACATCCACAAGCGCGCCGGCGTGCTGTCGGGCGGCGAACGTACGCGGCTGGCGGTCGCGCGCATGCTGCTCCGCGCGTCGAACACGCTGCTGATGGACGAGCCGACGAACCACCTGGACCTCGACTCGAAGGACGTCCTGCTCCAGGCGCTCGAGGACTACGGCGGCACGTTGATCTTCGTGTCGCACGACCGCTACTTCGTCGAGCGCCTGGCGACGAAGATCATCGAAGTCGGACACGGCCGTGCGAGCGTCTATCCCGGCCGCTACACGGAGTTCCTGTGGCACAAGGAGCACACGGGAGACGCATCGGCGCCGGCGAAGGCCGGCCAACCCCAGGCGCGCGCGTCCGCGTCGCAGGCCTCCCCGAAGAAGCCGGCGCCGTCCGCAGCGCCGGCGGCGAAGCCCGGCGCCTCCGCCCCGAAGGCCTCCGCGCCTCCGGCCGCGGGTCCGGCCGGCAAGGAAGAGCGCAAGGCCGCCGAGGCCGAGCGCCGGAAGCGCGACAAGGCGCGGCGCTCGATGTCCAGCCGGATCACGGAACTGGAGTCGCGCATCGCGGAGCGCGAAGCCGAGATCCGGTCACTGGAAGCGGCGATGTCAGCTCCGGGCTTCTATGACGATCGGGAGGCCGCAAACGCATCCGTCTCGCGCCACCAGTCGCTGATGTGGGACGTCGGCGACCTGATGGGCCAGTGGGAAGCGCTGCAGGCCGAGCTGGCCGGGCTTCCGCTCGAACCGTAAGTCAGCCCTTCCAAGGGCACAGCTTCCGTATCGCCATTACACTTGCGTAATTCCCTGAGCCGCCTGCCCAGGCGCTACGGCTCAGGTTCCCCCGTGTTTTGCCCGGACAGAGCCGGATCGCGCACGGGGCACGCTGTTTGCCCCTACGGACGGTGAGTGATGGCCACAACTGAATCGCGGAGTCCACGCCAGCCCCGGGCGGTCCGGAACCGGCTCCATGCCCGGCCGGGCGACGACGCCTTCTTCCGGCGCATCGTGGCAGCCATGCGGAACGGCGTGCTCGCCATCACGCGGGACCAGTGCATCGCGCTGATCAACGACGAGGCGTACCGCATCTTCGACATCGACCCCCAGGTCACGGATGTGGGCCGGCCGTTCCAGGATGTGCTGCGCGACTACCCCGAGGTCGTGCAGGCGCTGGAGTCGGCTCCGGACACGGCGCTGCTCGCCAATCGCGCGGAGCTGCGGCTCTCGCGCTCGGGCAAGGTCATCGGCTACACGCTCGCGCACGTCCACGCCGACTCCGGCGACACGATCGGCACGTCGATGTTCTTCACGGACCTCACGCGCGTCGAGCAGCTGGAGGAGCGCGAACGGCTGCGCGACCGCCTCGCCGCGGTCGGCGAGATGGCGGCCGCGATCGCGCACGAGGTCAAGAATCCGCTGGGCGGGATCGAAGTGCTGGCGGGCCTGCTGCGCCGCAAGCTGCCGGAAACCGCGGAAGCCCAGGCGCTCCTCAAGGACATCATCAACGAAGCCAAGATGGCGAACGCCATCGTGCAGGAAGTGCTCGACTTCGTCCGCCCGATCCGGCTCCAGATGGAACCCGTGGATCTGCACGAGGTGCTCAGAGCGGCCGAGACCCTGGCCGATTCGAAGATCGCCCGCCGCGACACCGAACTCTCCGTCGCGCTGCCGCAGGCGCTGCCTGCGCTGCAGGGCGACACCTATCAGCTCACGCAGCTCTTCACCAACCTGCTGACGAACGCGTACGAGGCGCTCGAAGGACGCGGGAAAGTGGGGATCACCGCCGCGCTCACCTCGGCCACGGGAGCCCAGGGCGCCACCCCCTCGGTCCACATCGAGGTGACCGACACGGGGCCCGGCATGCCGCAGGACGTCGCCGACAAGGTTTTCGATCCGTTCTTCACCACGAAGGCGCAGGGCTCCGGACTGGGCCTCGCCATCGTCCGCAAGATCGTGGACGCCCACGACGGGCGCATCAGCCTGCGCACGGGCGTCGGCACGGGCACCACGATCAGCGTCACGCTTCCCGCGCACGCCTGACGCGGGTCACCAACGCAGGAGTCACAGACCATGGGCCGCATTCTGATCGCCGACGACCACGACTCGCTCCGCCGCGGCCTCGTCCGCGCGCTGGCCGACGCCGGACACGACGTGGACGAAGCCCCGAGCGGCAACCTCGCCATCGAGAAGCTGCACGACTCGGTGTTTGACGTCATCGTCAGCGACCTGAAGATGGGCGGCAGCACGGGGATCGACGTGCTGAAGACGGCGCGGCTCCTGCAGCCGCACGCCGCCGTGATCCTGATGACAGCCTTCGGTTCCGTCTCCACGGCCGTCGAGGCCATGAAGAGCGGCGCGTTCGACTACGTCCAGAAGCCATTCGAAATCGAGGAGATGGAGGTCAAGATCGCGCGCGCGCTGGAGCTGCGGCAGATGCAGCACCAGATCGACTACCTGCGCCACGCCTCCGGCGACATCTACGACTTCGACCGCATCATCGGTTCGAGCGGCGCGCTCGGCACCGTGCTCTCCGTAGTCCGCAAGGTCGCCAAGAGCAACACGACCATCCTCGTCCGCGGCGAGACCGGCACCGGCAAGGAGCTGATCGCGGGCGCGATTCATCACAACTCGCACCGCTCCGGGCGGAACTTCGTCAAGGTCAACTGCGCGGCGCTGCAGGAGAACCTGCTCGAATCCGAACTCTTCGGCCACGAGAAGGGCGCGTTCACCGGCGCGGACAAGCAGCGCGTGGGCCGCTTCGAGCAAGCCGACGGAGGAACGCTCTTCCTCGATGAAATCGGGGACATGAGCCCGAACACGCAGGCCAAGATCCTCCGCGTGCTGCAGGAGCAGGAGTTCGAGCGGCTCGGCGGCACGCGCACGCTCAAGGTGGACGTCCGGCTGATCGCCGCGACCAACCGTCACCTGGCGTCGATGGTGGAGGCCGGCACGTTCCGCGAGGACCTCTACTACAGGTTGAACGTGGTCACGATCGAGATGCCGCCGCTCCGGGACCGGAAGGAAGACATTCAGGCGCTGACGCAGTTCTTCATCCGCCGGTTCGCCGGCGAGCTGAAGAAGAAGGTGACCGGGTTCGACGCGGAGGCGATCAAGCTGCTGATGCGCTACAACTGGCCGGGCAACGTGCGCGAGCTCGAGAACGCGATCGAGCGGGCGATCCTGCTGGCCGACGCGCCCGAGGTGACGGCCGCCGACCTCCGCCTCGGCGACAGTACGCCGGGCAGCTCGTCACGGGACGGCGCGTCGCTCGTCAAGATTCCACCGACGGGTGTCGCGCTCGAAGAGCTCGAGAAGCAAGCGCTCATCGAAGCGCTCAAGATGTCGAACTGGGTCCAGAAGGACGCGGCGGACCTGCTCCACATCAGCCCGCGCGTGATCAACTACAAGATCAAGGTGCTCAACATCGAGTTCCCGCACGGCCGCCGGGCTGCGCACGACACCGCGCACACCGCGACACACGGCTAACGAGCCCATCGCCACGCCCGGACACGCGCCGGACTGCCCGTCAACATTCGGGTGCGGGGAGGCTCTGACGCCGCGGGCGGTCCGGTTCCGCATGCCGGAAGGCGCGCTCGCCGCCGGGGTCGTGGGGGCACATGGCGTTGCGGGCGGGCCTGTGGAGCATGCCGTTATGGATGCACGACAAACGCACCGCAGGCGCCGGGTGGGATGTCGACGGTGGGACCCGTAGCGCGATCAAGCTACGGGCGTCGACAGGGTTCCCGCCCGGATGCGACAGGTTCGCCGGAGGTGCGTTTGTCCGGCATGCGTAACCGGACCGGCCGCAACGCCATGTGCCCCCGCGGCCCCGGCTCTCCGCGCTCACTTCGCGCGGGGGTGGGACTTGCGGTAGACGTCGAGTAGTTGCGCGGCGTTGACGTGCGTGTAGCGCTGCGTGGTCGACAGGCGGACGTGACCGAGCAGTTCCTGGATCGTCCGCAGGTCCGCGCCGCGCTCCAGCAGATGCGTGGCGAACGAGTGGCGCAGCGCGTGCGGGCTGATCCCGAACCGCGTCGAGCACATCGCGACGTACTTCGCGACGAACCGCTGCACGCTCCGGCCCGTCAGGCGTCCGCCGTTGGCGTTGACGAAGAGGGGGTCGCCGCCTCGCCGGCCGCCTCCGGCCGTGCGTGCCGGGGCTGACGCGCGCGGGCGCACGCTCTTCTTCCGCGCCAGCCGTTCGCGGTCGGGCAGCCAGGCCCGCAGCGCATCCGCCGCGCTCTGATTGAACGGCACCAGGCGCTCGCGGCCACCCTTGCCCAGCACGCGCGCCATCCGCGCCGTCAGGTTGACGTCCT
>CAYNUO010000035.1:0-28424 GCA_964400405.1 uncultured Bifidobacteriaceae bacterium
AAGTACTGGCTGCCGGTGGACTTCTACGTCGGCGGCGTCGAGCACGCCATCCTGCACCTGATCTACTCGCGCTTCTTCGCGCGCGTGTTCCGCGACCTCGGCATGGTCAGCCACGACGAGCCCTTCCAGCACCTGCTCACGCAGGGCATGGTGCTGAAAGAGGGTGCGGTGATGTCCAAGTCCAAGGGCAACGTCGTGGACCCGGACGACATGATGGCGAAGTACGGCGCCGATGCGCTGCGCGTCTACATCATGTTTGTGGCGCCGCCCGAGAAGGAGATCGAGTGGAGCGACGCCGGCATCGAGGGCAGCTGGCGATTCCTGGCGCGCGTGTGGCGGCTGGTGGACCACTGGCTCGAGCCGATCGCCGCCACGAAGGTCTCGGCTCCAGGCAGCGCTGCGTTTGCTGGCGTCTCGGGAGCCGGCAAGGCGTTGCGCCGGAAGACGCACGACACGATCCGCCGCGTGACGGCGGACATCGCCGAGCGGCAGCAGCTCAACACGGCCGTATCCGCGATGATGGAGCTCGTCAACGAGCTGTATGCCTTCAGCGAGACCACCGCGAGCGGTGCGCCGGCGCGACGCGCCGAGGACGCCGTCCGTCCGGCTGAGGACCCGGCTGCCGTGGCGGTGATCGGCGAGGCCCTTTCGGCACTGGTCCGGATGCTGGCGCCATTCGCGCCGCACACGGCCGAGGAGCTCTGGGAGCGGATGGGGAACGCGGGTGGCCTGACGACGGCGGCGTGGCCGGCCTTCGATGCCGACGTCGCCCGTGCCGACGAGAACGTCATCCCGGTGCAGGTGAACGGCAAGCTGCGGAGCCGGCTGACGGTGCCGGCGGACATCGACGACGCGGCGCTCGAGGCGCTGGCGCTCGCCGACCCGGCCGTGCAGCCGCACCTGGCCGGGAAGACGGTGAAGAAGGTGGTCGTCGCGAAGGGCCGCCTGGTCAGTATCGTGGTGGCATGACGCGCGGCATCACGCGGCGGAACGCGATCGGAGCGCTGGCCGTGGCGGGCGTCGGTGCGGCGGCGTCCGGCTGCGGCTACGCGCTGGCCGGCCGCGGGTCGTTCATCTCGCCGGACATCAAGGCCATCGGCATTCCGATGCTCGGCAACCGCAGCACGTTCTTCGACGTCGAGCAGGTGCTCACCGAGAAGCTGCGGACGGAGTTCATCGGCCGCGGGTCGTTCCGGGTCGTGCCGGACGACGCAGGCGTGGACGCCGTCGTGGCCGGCGAGATCAGCAGCATCAGCGTGCAGCCGTCGGCCTTCAACGACCAGCAGCTCGCGACGCGGTATCTGTTCCTGCTGACGATGCGGGTCACCTTCACGGACACGAAGGCCGCGAAGGTGCTGTGGTCGAACGACGCCCTCGTGTTCCGCGGCGAATACGAGCTCTCCCAGCGGACCGCGACAGCGGTGCAGGGCGCCGGCTTTCTCGACGAGGAGCGGAGCGCCTTCGACCGGATCTCCACCGACGTGGCCCGCACCGTCGCCACCGCCATCCTCGAAGCGTTCTAGCGGACCCGACGGTCATGCCTGCACTCACCCTGGCGGCGCTCCGGAAGGAGCTGGCGGCCGGCACCGCCCGTGCGCTCTACCTGCTCATGGGGGACGACGAAGCGGAGAAGTCCGCCGTCGCCGACGAGATCGCGGGTCTGGTGGAAGAGGGGCTCGAGGCCTTCAACGTCGAACGCCTGCAGGGCGGAGAGGTCAAGGTCCCGGCGCTCATCGACGCGGCCGGGCAGCTGCCGATGATGGCCGCGCGCCGCGTCGTCGTCGTGGCCGACGCCGAGAAGCTGCTGATGCCGAAGCGCGAGAGCAAGGCGGCCGAGGCCGAAGCCGAGCGGCTCGAGGCCTTCGTCGAAGCTGCGCCGGAGCACTGCAGCGTCGTGTTCATCAGCGGCCCCCTCGACGAGCGGCGGCGCATCGTGAAGCGCCTGCGCGACCACGCGGCCGTCGTGGACTGCGGCACCGTGGTCGACGCGGAGTCGGCCGAGCGCTGGGTCGTGATGCGGGCGACGAAGGATGGCGTGGTCCTGGGCCCGGGGGCGGCGCGCGCGCTGGCGCACCGGGTCGGCGCCAACATCGCGGCGCTGCGGTCCGCACTGGAGCGGGTGAGCCTCTACGCGCTCGGGGCGCCGCAGGTCACCGTCGACGACGTGAAGGTCGTCGTGCCGGCCGTGGCGGAGGTGCAGGAGGACTTCGGCATTGCCAAGGCCATCTGGCGCAATGACGCCGCCGGGGCCTTGAACGAGTTGAAGCTGGCGCTGGAAGCCGGCGGCGTACCGTTCATGCTGATGGGCCAGCTGCGCGCGGCAGCGGAGAAGCTGCCGTCGGCGCGCTTGCCCGAGGCGATCGACGCGCTCATGCGGACGGACCTCGCCCTGAAGTCGTCGGGAGGCGAGCCCCAGACGCTGCTGGAGCGTCTGGTCGTCGAGTTGTGCGGGGTGTCGTCCGCGGCTGGACGCCGCGGGCGTCCGTACTAGGCGGCCTTCTTCAGGCGGGTCACCAGGCGCGACTTGTAGCGGCCTGCGGTGTTCTTGTGGATGATGCCCTTGGTGGCCATCTTGTCCACGAGCGACACGGTCTTGCTGAGCGCCTTGCTGGCGGCGTCAACGTCCTTCGCATCCAGGGCAGCGCGAATCGCCTTCAGCGCGGTACGCAGGGTGGAGCGCAGTGAACGGTTGTGCTCCCGGCGCTTGATGTTCTGGCGGTTCGCCTTCAGGGCGGACTTGGTACGCTTGGCCACGTGGACGTATTCCTCTCGAGAAGTGTGCGTGTTTCCGGAACCCTGATTCTAGCACCAGTTACAGGGAATCCGGCCGTTTCCCAGGGTCCCGGCGGTCATCGAGGCCAAGCGTGCCCCCCGGGCTGACCTCCGTGCGGCGCGTGGCCCGTCCTGGTGTCCCCGCGTCCAGCTCGGCCTCGGCCCGGGTTTTCGGCAGGGGCTTGATCGAGAACACCCCCTGCTCGACGAAGGCTTCCGTGAGGCGCGCCAGCCAGGTCTGTTGTCCGGCCATGGCCGGATTCTAGCGCTGGACGACCTCGTAGGCCCCGCTGGCCGGGCGCTCCGTCGTGTAGCGGGCCACGGGCCGGCCGTCGACGATCTCGATGACCCGATAGATGAGCGTCCTGGTCCGCGCCGGCTTCGCCGGTCCCTTGCCCGTTGGCGCGTTCCGGCCGGTGCCGGCCGAGGCGCTCCCGACCTTCTCGACGTAGCGCGTCGTCTCGGCGTAGGGCGGCACGGCCCGGCCGTAGCGTTCGACGGCCTCGGGGCCGGCGTTGTACGCCGCCAGCGCGAGCTCGACGTTCCCCTCGAAGCGGTCAAGCAGGCCACGCAGGTATGTGGTGCCGCCCGCGATGTTCTCGGCCGGGTCGTAGGGCTGGCGGACACCCAGCTCGGCGGCCGTGGCCGGCATGAGCTGCATCAGCCCCATGGCGCCCTTGGGCGACCGCGCCCGCGGGTTGAAGGCCGACTCGACCTGAATCACCGCCCGGACGAGGTCCGGCGAGAGCCCGGCGCGCGTGGCGTGCGCCTGGATCAGCGGCTCGAAGCTGGCCGCCGCCGCGCTGGTGACCGGCCGTGTGGCCCGATAGGCCGGGCTCATCGGGACGGCGAACGTCCGGGCGCCCGCCGTGGTGTGCTGGTCCGACAGCACCCAGGCGCCGCTCGCGTCCTGCCAGGCGTAGATCTGGGCCGAGGCCGGCGCAGCCGTGAGCGCGACGACCGCCGCACCGAGCACCGCCGCCAGCAGGGCTCGGCGCATCAGGCCTTCGGGCTGGCGTCCAGCAGGGTCTTCAACACCGTTGGCGCCGCCGCCAGCAGGTCGGGGATCTTCGAGGCGTCCTTGCCTCCGGCCTCCGCGAAGTCCGGCCGGCCGCCGCCCCCGCCGCCGACGATCGGCGCGAGCTGCTTGACGACCTGTCCGGCAGGCACGCGCTTGACGAGGTCCGCGGTCACGCCGACCACCACCGCAACCTTGCCCTCGCCCGGCGAGGCAATCACCACCACGCCGCTGCCGATCTGCGAGCGGTGCTTGTCGACCAGCGTGCGGAGGCCGTCCTTGTCGAGACCGGCGACTTCGCGGGCAACGAGCTTCACGCCGCCGACGTCCACCGCGTCGGCGCCGCCCTCCGCGCCGCCGCCCATCGCGGCCTTCATCTTCGCCTGCTGCAGCTCACGCGCCAGCCGGCGGTTGTCGTCGAGCACCGCGGCCAGGCGGGCCGCGAGCTCGGACGGGCGGGCGTTGAGGGCCGCGGCCGTCTGCGCGATCGTCTCGCGCTGTTCGCGGAAGGCCGCCGCCGTGTTGAGGCCGGTGATGGCTTCGATGCGGCGGACGCCCGCGGCCACGCCGCTTTCCGCCGTGACGGCGAAGAGGCCGATGTCGCCCGTGGCGCGCACGTGTGTGCCACCACAGAGCTCCAGGCTGAAGCCGGGGACGGAGACCACGCGGACCGAGTCGCCGTACTTCTCACCGAAGAGCGCCATTGCACCCGCGGCGATCGCCTCCTGCGTCGAGCGGACTTCGGTCGTCACCGGCGTGTTGGCCAGCACCTGCGCGTTGACGATGGCCTCGACCTCGAGGAGCTGCTCAGGCGTGACCGCCGTGAAGTGCTGGAAGTCGAAGCGCAGGCGCTCCGGCGATACAAGGGAACCCGCCTGCTTGACGTGGTCGCCGAGGACCTGGCGCAGCGCGGCGTGGAGCAGGTGCGTGGCCGTGTGGTTGCGGCGCGTGGCGTCACGCTCGGTGGCGTCCACCTCGGCGTTGACGAGCGCACGCACGGCCAGGCGGCCCTGCGTGACCTGAACCCGGTGGAGGCGGGGGAGTCCCGGCGCCAGACGCATCACGCCCGTCACCTGTGCCTCGTCACCACCCGCCGTGGTCAGTCGGCCGGTGTCGGACACCTGACCGCCCGCTTCCAGATAAAACGGTGAACGGCCGAGCGCCGCGTAGCCCGTCGCGCCTGCCGCCAGCGAGTCGACCTGTCTGCGCGCGTCGTCGAAGAGCGCCACGACCGGCACGCCCTGCACGGTCGTCGCCGTGTAGCCGTCGAAGGTGTCACCCGCGCCACGGAGCGCCTCGCGCTCGGCATCCGACGTGAACGTAAACGCCTGCTCGCCGCCCCTGGTATCGAATGCGCTCTTCGCGCGCGCCTTCTCGCGCTGGCCTTCCATCGCCTGCTCGAAGCCGGCGACGTCGAGCGTCAGCTTGCGGTCCTCGACCATGTCCTCGATGAAGTCGCGGGGCAGGCCGTAGGTGTCGTAGAGGCGGAACGCCACCGCGCCTGGCACCACGCCGCCGTCGGCAGCCGCCTTGTCCAATACCTCTTCGAGGCGGGGGAGGCCCCCGGTGAGCACGGCGTCGAAGCGCTCTTCCTCGCTGCGGATCACCTGCTCGACCGACGTGCGGTTCCGGCGCAGCTCCGGGTAGGCGTCGCCGAACTCGTCGGCGATCGTCGCGACGAGCGTGTGCAGGAACGGCTCCGTCATGCCGAGCCGCTTCCCGTGGCGCATCGCGCGCCGCATGATCTTGCGCAGCACATAGCCGCGCCACTCGTTGCTGGGCACCACGCCGTCGGCGATCAGGAACGTCATCGCGCGCAGATGGTCGGCCACCACGCGCATCGAGACGTCCGAGGGCTCCATCGTGCCGCGGTGGGTCGTGCCGGCCTTCCGGCCGATCGCGCCGAGCAGCGGCGTGAACAGATCCGTGTCGTAGTTGGACAGCACGCCCTGGAGCACGGCCGTGACTCTTTCAAGGCCCATGCCGGTATCGATCGACGGCGCAGGCAGGGGCAGGAGCGTGCCGTCGGCCTGACGGTTGAACTCCATGAACACGTTGTTCCAGATCTCGACGAATCTGTCACAGCTGCATTCGAGGGACCTGCATCCCCGGCCGGCGGCTTCCTCCGCACAGGGCATGTGCGCGCCGCGGTGGTAGTAGATCTCCGAGCAGCGCCCGCAGGGGCCTGTGTCGCCCATCTGCCAGAAGTTGTCCGCCGCGCCAAGCCGGCCGATACGGTCTTCGGGGAGGAACTGCCGCCAGAGCGCGAAGGCCTCGTCGTCCGCGGGCACGCCGTTCTCGCCCTTGAACACGGTGGCGTAGAGCTTGTCCGCCGGAATCTTCCATTCCTCGGTCAGCAGCTTCCAGGCGAGCGGGATCGCATCCTGCTTGAAGTAGTCGCCGAACGAGAAGTTGCCGAGCATCTCGAAGAACGTGTGATGCCGGAAGCTCGGGCCCACGTTGTCCAGGTCGTTGTGCTTGCCGCTGACGCGCATGCACTTCTGGGCCGTGGTGGCGCGCGTGTAGTCGCGCGGCTCCTTGCCGAGGAACGTGTCCTTGAACTGGTTCATCCCGGCGTTGGTGAAGAGCAACGTCGGGTCCTCGTGCGGCACGAGGGACGAGCTGGCCACGATGCGGTGGCCGTTGCGCTCGAAGTACTTCAGGAACGACAGACGGATCTCGTTGGCGGTCATCGGAACGTCCCATTGTACGGGGGCCGAGCCCGGGCGGTGAACCTCGGCCGATCGAAGGCGTTGGCGGCCGGGGGGCGCCTGGCATACCCTACGCGCCATGTGGCGGACAATCTGGCCCGATGTGCGCACACCCGAGGGCGCCCAGCGGACGACTGACATCGGGGGGTGGATCGTGTTCGCCTGGGCGGCATCGCTGGCGGCGCGGAACGTCATCAGTGGCGTCTCCCAGGGGGACATGCTCGGGGCAGTACTCGCCGCGGTGTTCATCGGCGGGGCGGCGGCGGCCGTCGGCGTGGCGATACGCCGGGGGATCCGGTTGGTGGCGGGCATCGGCCTCGGGATGGTGGTCGCCGTGGGGCTCGTCGCTTCCGGGCGAGGTGAGATGGCGTCGCCATTCGAGTTGTTGGGCCTGGTGGGGACGTTCTACGGTGTGCGTGGAACCTTCGCGGTCCATCGACTGATGTCCCAACGCGCGGACCGACTGTGACCTCGACGACGATGCGCCTGCCCGCTGCTGTCGTAGCGCTCCTGTTCGTCGTCCCCCGTTTCGCACCGGCGCAACCGATGCCGGCCCTTGAACGCCCTGGCATCCACTACGTGGAGCCGACCGGGACCGCACTGGCGCTGGAAGCGCGGCTCTCCACCGTTGAGTCCAAGCGGGGCTCGTACTACTGCTACCTCGAAGGCGCGGCGTCGCCGACTGTCGTGGCCGGGCGTGCAGGCCTGCGGTTTTTCGTCAGGGAGTTGATGTCGAGAGACGACATTCAAAAGGGCAAACTGACCAGGTACAAACTGGAGGACCTAGCGGTCAAGGACGGCCGGCGCTACGGCACGAAGGCCTTCGTCGACATTGAGATCGTGCGTGTGGGTGAGCCCGAGTTTGGCAAAGACCCGGATCGGAAGAAGGACCGGGGTTGGGTCACGTTTGCGCTGACGCCAAGGACACCGCTCGCCCCCGGGGAGTACGCCTTCTCGATGTCGGGGCTCGTGACGATGATCGCCGGGTTCTCGCCCAGTGAAACGCTCGCGTACGCGTTTCGAGTTGACGCAGCGCCGGTCGTGTCCGCTCCCACCCCACCGCCGGTCGTCTCACCTCCGGCCAACTCGTCAACGGCTAGCCTGTCGCTGCCGGCCCTCCCGGCGCCTCGTGACGCGGTGGCTCAATACAACCTCGGTATCCAATACCGCGACGGGGCGGGCGTGCCCAAGGACTTTGCCCACGCCGCCGCGCTGTTCAAACAGGCAGCGGAGCAGGGCCTGGGCGCGGCACAGGCGAATCTTGGCTATCTCTACGCGACAGGGAACGGCGTCCTGCAGGACTTCGTGCTCGCGTACCAGTGGCTGAACATCGGAGCGTCGCGCCTGACCGGTGTCGAACAGCAGCAGGCCGCCGAGATGCGCGATCAGGTGGCAGCACGGATGACGCCTACGCAGATTGCAGACGGACAGAAGCTCGCGCGCGAATGGCTTGAGGCGTTCGGCCGGCGCTAGGCTCCTGCGCCAGAGACGGATCGCAGGCTACGGCCCCTGCAGTATCTGGAATGAATCGAGGAAGCGATTGGGGTCGAGGCTTGTCACTGCTCCCCGCCGCGTCACCACCGCAACCTGATAGCCGCGCCTCGGCAGGATGAACGTTCGCGAGTGACATTCCCACTGTGCCGACTCGCAGGTGAAGTCCGTCGCTGGGACCTGTCCCACCGGCTGATTGGAGTAGAACCGGTGTTCGGACACCAGTGAGGCCTTCAGCCCTCCGATGAACGAATCCCGATTGGCGTCCAACTCGGTCTGGGGTTCCGTCATGCTGTAGGTCGGGTCGTTGTAGACGATGACATACGCACGGTCCCCATGCGCCACGGTGAACGTGTTGTAGGTGCCCGCCTTGTCTGAAGTCGGCGGCTTCACGACGACCGCTCCTGGAACGAGGACCGAGAACTTGCCGACTGGATGCGAGTAGCGTTGCCATCCGAGCGGGGTTGGAATCGCCGTGTTCTTCCCGGGGGTGGCCGGAGCTTGTGCTGAGACCGCCGCGGTCGTCAGGACAATCGCGAGAAGCAGTCGCCGCATTGCGTGCCCTCCGGTGGGGAATCTTAGCCCACGGCGCGCACAGCTGATCATGGTTGCCGCTTCCGGTGCGCTTTGAGCGCCGCCAGCGCCTGGCCGCTGCTGAACCCCTGGCCGACGAGGTACCGGTAGAGCCGCTGGAAGTGCTTGTCGTCCTCGATGGTCTGGCCGTGCCGCAGGCGGCGGGCGAGGGCGGCGGCGATGAGCTCGGTAGCGTCGGCGTCCGCGAGCGTGGCATCGAGCGCTTCTCGGATCAGCTCCGGTGCGAGGCCGGCGGCCTTCATCTGGCGCTCGGCGCGCAGGCGGCCGTGGCGGCGGGTGAGGATCTCGAGCCTGGCCAGCGCGCCGGCGACGCGGCGGTCGTCGAGCGAGCGGTCATCACGGAGCCGCTTGACCGCCTCGTCGATCTCATCGTCCGGGTACTCACGTCTGGCGAGCCGCTCGCGAAGTTGCGTCTCCGTCAGCTCGCGACGGCCGAGAAGGCGAAGGCCGGTCAGGTAGGCGTCGGCCACGACGGCGGGTCCGGTCTACGACGAGAAGCGGGTGATGTCGGGTGAGGAGCCGAGCGCCACGGTGGCGCCGCTCGAGATGCCCTGGACGCGCAGCTGGAACTCGTCGACGTTGCTGGCCCAGCGCAGGGCTTCGTCGAGCGCGACGATGCCGCGCTCGTACAGCGCGAAAATGGCCTGGTCGAACGTCTGCATGCCGTACTGCGAGCCGCCCTGCGCGAGGGCGCCGTGGATGAGATGCGTGCGGGCAGGGTCCGCGATGGCGTCTCGGATGAACGGCGTGGCGATGAGCACCTCGATCGCGGCCGCGCGGCCCTGACCGTCGGCGCGGGGAATCAGCCGCTGGCTGACGATGGCCTTGAGCACGCTGGCGAGCTGAAGCCGGATCTGCGCCTGCTGGTGCGGCGGGAACACGCCGATGGTCCGGTTGATGGTCTCCACGGCGTCGAGCGTGTGCAGTGTCGAGAGCACGAGGTGCCCGGTCTCGGCGGCGGTGAGGCCGGTCTGGATGGTGTCGAGGTCGCGCATCTCGCCGACGAGGATCACGTCCGGGTCCTGCCGCAGCGCGCTGCGAAGGGCCGCTCCGAAGGACTGCGTGTCGATGCCGATCTCGCGCTGATTGATGATCGAGCGCTGATCCTGGTGCAGGTATTCGATCGGATCCTCGATCGTGACCACGTGGGCGGTGCGGGCGTGGTTGATCGCGTCCACCATCGCCGCGAGCGTGGTGCTCTTACCGCTGCCGGTGGTGCCGGTCACGAGTACGAGGCCGCGTTCCTCGGCGGCGATGGTCGTGAGAATGGGAGGCAGCCCGAGGGCCTCGAAGCTGGGCACACGCTGCGGGATCACGCGGAAGACCATGCCCGCCGATCCTCGCTGGAGGAAGACATTGCAACGGAAGCGGCCGAGGCCCGGCACGCTGTAGGCGAGGTCCACGTCCTGTTGCCCGGCCAGGCGGTCGGCCTGGGCCGGTGTCAGGACGGTCTGGAGGATGGCGTCGAGGTCCGCCGCCTGAAGCCGCGTGGCATCCGGGACGGGTACGAGCTCGCCCCGGACGCGAGCCACCGGGACGCCGCCAAGCTTGAGATGGAGGTCGGAGGCGCCGAGGTCCACCGTGCGTGCGAGCAGGTCGTTGACGTGCATCGGAGCCTCTGACCTCGGAGGAAACCCGGAACCGGCCTCGACCGGTCCCGGGAACGTGTGGCTACCGCGCGCCTGCGACGGCGGGCACGCTGACCGGCGTCAGCCAGTTGTGGGTATCGGGTGCCACACCGGTGACGATCTCGGTGAACCGTTTCTGGAGCACACCCGTGATGGGCCCACGACGGCCCGCGCCCACGGTGATCTTGTCGACGGAGCGGACCGGTGACACCTCGGCCGCCGTGCCGACCAGAAACACTTCGTCGGCAACGTAGAGCATCTCGCGCGGCAGCACCTGTTCGACGACCTGGTAGCCGAGATCCTTCGCGATCGTGATGACCGAGTCGCGCGTGATGCCCCTGAGGACCGACGAGCCGATCGGGGGCGTGAAGATGATCCCGTCCTTGATCAGGAACAGGTTCATGCCGCTGCCCTCGCTGAGGTTGCCCTGCGTGTCGAGCGCGAGCCCCTCGTCATAGCCTTCCAGCTTTGCTTCCATGTTGATGAGCTGGGAGTTCGCGTAGTTCGCCACGCACTTCGCCATGGCGGGCAGGGTGTTCGGCGCCAACCGGTTCCACGTCGACACCTTCACGCTGAGGCCCGTCTCGAGTGCCTCCTCGGAGAAGTAGGTGCCCCATTCCCACACGATGATCGCCGTGTTGACCGGGCAGTTCATCGGGTAGACGCCGAGCGAGTCGTAGCCACGGAAGATCAGCGGGCGGATGTAGCAGTGATCGAAGTTGTTGGCGCGGATCGTCTCGATGACCGCGTCGCTCAGCTGCTGCCGCGAATAGCCGGGATCCATGCGGTAGATCCTGGCGGACTCGATGAGGCGCTGCATGTGCGGCTCGAGGCGGAAGATCGCCGGACCGTTGACGGTCTTGTAGCACCGGGCACCTTCGAAGACGCCGCTTCCGTAGTGGACGACGTGGGACGCGATGTGAATATTGGCGTCCTTCCAGTCCACGAACGTGCCGTTCATCCAAATCTTGCCGGTGCCAGGGAAAGCCATGTTTATTGCTCCTTTTGGAGATCCTAGCAGCTTTCTACTGCTTTTCGCCACAGAACGGGCAACGGTCCGCTCTGGCCGCGAGGGCTTTGCGGCATTGCCAGCAGAAGGTAGGCTGCGGGGTCTCGCGGGCTTTCAGGCGGTCCTGGACGCTTGCGGGGTCCATGCCGGTGGTCCGGATGGCCGGGGGCGCAGGGGCTGGTGACGGAGGGGAAGGCGGACCCGCGGCCCGGGTCCTGGCGCCCGGCGCCGGGGGACCGGCCTGCCGCTGCGCGACGAATGTGGGTGCCGGGACGGCCGGCGCGGGGATGGCGGGCGCGGGACCGACCTTGCGTGGTGCCGTGGTCGTCGCGGGCGGTGCGGCGCCCGCGGCGCGCTTCGACTGGGCCGCCACGATGTCCTGCAGCAGGTCCGACGCGCGCTGGTAGCGGAAGACCAGGTCCGGTGCCAGCGCCCGCATTACGACGTCGTTGATGGCCTTGGGGATCTTCGGGTTCCTGAGTCGGGGCGCGACGACCAGCTCGCCGGAGATGATGCGCTCCAGGTCCTTCGGCGTCGGCGTTTCATAGGGCAGGCCGCCGGTCAGCATCTGGTACATCGTGATGCCGATCGCGTAGACGTCGCTCGCGAACACCGCGCGGCCCTGAAACTGCTCGGGGGCCATCCACGGCGGGCTGCCGATGATCGTCGTGCCGTGCGCCATCGCTTCCAGAAAGCGCGACGTCCCGAAGTCCGTCACCTTCAGCAGGCCCTTCGGCGTCACGAGCATGTTGCCGGGCCGGATGTCGCGGTGGAGGATGCCGACCTTGTGCGCGTGGTCGATGGCGTTGCAGATCTGGCAGGTGAAGTCGAGCGCGCGCGGCAGCGTCAACGCGCCGTCCCTGGCGAGGATCGCCTCGAGCGTTTCACCCTCCACGTACTCCATCACGATGAAGAAGATGTCGTCCTGCTTCTCCGCGGTGAGGACCGTGACGATGTTCGGATGGCCGAGCGAGGCCAGCAGCCGGGGCTCTTTGGCCATCTCCTCGACGTTGCCGAGCTGCTTGTGCGGAACCTTGATCGCGACCTTCTTGCCGATCCAGGTGTCTTCGGCGAGGTAGACGCTGCCGAACCCGCCGCTTCCGATGGCGGAGTCAATGCGGTATTTCCCGATGACCTGCCCGCGGAAAAACATTAAACCTGAGTATAAGCTCGCTCGGAGATGACCAGACCGCGCCGCGCATGCGACTGAACCGTTTCTATCTGCCCGGCGCCGCGCCGCGCGCGCTGCTCTCGCTGCCCGAGGATGAAGCCGCGCACGCCGTGCGCGTGCTGCGCGTCGCTCCCGGCGACGCCGTCCGTGTATTCGATGGCGACGGCCACGAGTTTCCGGCTGTGGTGCGCTCTGTCGCGAAAGGCCGCGTCGACGTGGAGCTGGCGGATGCGGTGCCGCCGCCGGCGCCCGAGCTGGCGCTCGACGTGACGCTCGTGATGGCGGCGCTCAAGGGCGACCACATGGACGCCGTGGTGCGGGACGCCACGATGCTCGGCGTCAGGACGGTGGTGCCGCTCGTCTCGGCCCGCGCGGAGACTTCGCTCGCCGCGCTCGTCCGCGGCGGACGGCCGGAGCGGTGGCGCCGCGTGGCCGTGTCGTCCGCCAAGCAGTGCGGTCGCGCCGTCGTGCCGCGGATTGCCGAGCCGGTCGACGTCGACGGGCTCCTGGCGGTGTGGGCGGCCGAGCCTGCTGACCGGGTTCGGCTGATCTGTGTGGAGCCGAGCGCCGGCAGTGAGAGTGCCCGCGCGCACCAGTTCGAACGGCCGCCGACGGGTCGGGTCACGCTGGTCGTCGGCCCGGAGGGCGGATGGGACGCGGCCGAACTCGGGCGGCTGCTGGCCGGTGCTCGAGAGCTCCGTCTCGGCGATCGCACGCTGCGCGCGGACGCGGCGCCGATCGTGGCGCTGTCGGCGCTGCTGACCGTCTGGCGGGAGTGGTAGTCCGGCGATGCGGAAATCCGGTAGTGCCGCATCGCATGCCCCCCGCTACAATTTCGCTCGCATCCATGGCGGGACGTCTCTCCGGCGATCTGAGTTGCCTGTGAACGTCGCGTCGTGGGCGCGAACGGCGTTGATGGTCCTGTGCACGGCGGCGAGCGCGACAGGGCAGACGCCTGCGGCTGACCGCCAGCCGTCTCCGGCCGCGCCGGCGGCCGGAGGGTGGGTCATCGACGGTCCCGCCGCCCCGGTGGCACCGCGGGTGATGAACCGCGACGAACTCGGCCGGGCCACTGTCAGGGCGGTGCGCATCGACGCGCCGATCCGCGTGGACGGCCGTCTCGATGATCGGCCGTACGTCGACGTATCTCCGATGACGGACTTCATCCAGATGGAGCCTCACGAAGGCCAGCCGGCGACGGAGAAGACCGAGGTGTGGGTGTTCTTCGACCAGCAGAACATCTATGTGACGGCCCGCTGCTACGAGTCGCATCCGGAGCGGATGATCGTCAACGAACTGCGATACGACAACGTCAACATCACGCAGAACGATTACATCGCGTTCGGATTCGACACGTTTTACGACCGGCGCAACGGATACGGATTCACGATCAACCCGCTCGCCGGACGCATTGATGGCCAGGTCACCGCTGAGAAGCAGTGGAACGGCGATCTGAATCTGATCTGGCAGGTGCAGACGGGCCGATTCGAGGGCGGGTGGGTGGTCGAGGCGGCCGTGCCCTTCAAGTCGCTGAGGACGTCACCGGTCAAGGGGCAGCCGTGGGGCTTTCAGATGCTTCGCTTCAGCAAGTGGAAGAACGAAGGCTCCTTTCTCACGCGGGTGTCCAACGCCCGCGGAGGCCCCGGTGGCGGCTGGATGGCGGTCTCCCAGTGGACGACGCTGGTCGGCCTGCAGATTCCGCCGTCAGGCCGGGTGCTGGAAGTGAAGCCGTATGCGATCACGGACCTCACGAGCGACCGCGCGGCCACGCCTCGCATCGACGACAGGGTCAACGGCAAGCTGGGCGTGGATGCGAAATACACGCTGACCCGCAATCTGGCCGCCGACTTCACCTACAACACGGACTTCGCGCAGGTCGAGGCGGACGAGCAGCAGTTGAACCTGACACGGTTCAGCCTGTTCTTCCCGGAGAAGCGGGAGTTCTTCCTGGAGAATCAGGGCACGTTCGCCTTCGGCACGAACGCGACGACCGGTGCAGGCGATCTGCCGCTGCTGTTCTACAGCCGTCGCATCGGCCTCAGCGCCACGGCGAGGCCCGTGCCGCTTGTCGGCGGCGCACGTCTGACCGGACGTGTCGGCCGTTACACCGTCGGGGCGATCCATATCGGTTCTGACGACGATGCCGCCGCGCGAGCGCAGGCGACGAACTTCAGCGTCCTGCGGCTGCGGCGGGACGTCCTGAAACGCAGTGCGCTGGGTCTGCTGTACACGGGCCGATCCGTGGGGCAGAACGGCGCCGGCCGCAACGACGTGTTCGGTGTGGACGGCGTGTTCGCGTTCTATCAGAACGTCTTCATCAACACCCACTGGGCGCGGAGCCGGACACCGGGCCGGCAGGGCGAGGACGTCAGCTACCGCGGCCAGTTCGACTACTCGGCTGACCGGTACGGCCTGCAGGTCGATCACCTGCTCGTCGGTGACAACTTCAACCCCGAGATGGGATTCGTGCGGCGCGACGACATCAGGAAGACGTTCGTCCAGGCCCGTTTCAGTCCGAGGCCGAAACGGAGCGCCGCCATCCGCAAACTGTCCTGGATCGCGTCGCAGAACTACATCGCGACGCCCGCCGGCCGAAAGGACTACTCAGAGCAGTCGGGGGAGTTCGCCATCGAGCTCAACAACAGCGACCGGTTCGCCGTCGGCGCCACGCGCACGTTCGAGTTCCTGCCCGTGCCATTCCCCATCGCCGCGGGCACCGTGGTCCGCGCGGGCGGCTACGACTACGCGAACGCGCGCGTGTCGTACCAGTTCGGCAACCAGCGGAAGGCGGCAGGCACCGTGACCCTGGAACGAGGCTCGCTCTACGGCGGGCGGAAGACCACGTTGAGCCTCGGCAGGGGGCGTATCGAGATCACGCCTCGCCTCGCGGTGGAGCCCACCTTCTCGGTCAACGCGGTCGCCCTGCCGTTCGGCCGTTTCCAGACGAATCTGGCCGGCAGCCGCGTCACGTACACGCTGACGCCGCTGATGTTTGTCAGTGCGCTGACGCAGTACAGCTCCGCGACGCGGTCACTGGCGACCAACGTGCGGATGCGCTGGCAGTACCGGCCGGGCAGCGATCTCTTCGTCGTCTACAACGAACAGCGCGACACGCTCGGCCGAGCGTTCCCCGATCTCGCGAACCGGACCTTCGTCGTCAAGGTCAACCGGCTGGTTCGTTTCTAGCAGGTCACGGCGGTGGCCCTGGGCACGTGCGTGCCTCGCGGGTGATGACAATTGATTACAAATCTCTGGGCCGGCCGCGCCGTACGCTGTGACATGCTTCCGCGCGATTACGCGGGTGCTTCGAGTGTTCCATTGGAGTGAGTCATGAAACGACTTGTGATGACGGCCCTGGGACTTGCCGCGGTGGCGCATCTCGCCGCGAATGCGGATCAGCCGAAGGGCGGAACTGACGAGACCGGTCCTTATGAAGTCGTACGGGACTGGCCGAAGCCGCTTCACAAGGATTTCACCTCAGGCACGACGAATGCCGTCTGGGCGCAAAGCGCGAACAAGGTGTACGTCGCCCAGACCGCTGAACTGCCGGTCCTCGCAAAACCGATCGGCGATGGTGGGGCGCCCGTGCGTTATGCGACCGGCGCGTCGTCGGGCCCTGGCGCCAGGTTCGAGCACCTGCTCGCGGTATTTGATCGGAACGGAAACCTGCTGGATTCCTGGGAGCAGCACAACGCGCTGTTCAAGAAGGCGCATCGTATTGCGGTCAGCCCCTACGATCCCGAGCAGCACCTGTGGGTGCTGGACAACTCGCAGACGCAGATCTTCAAGTTTTCGAACGATGGCAAGAAGCTCGTCATGACGGTTGGCACCGCGCCGGCCCCTGGCGCGGAGAGGGGAAAGCCCGGGCCAGGCGCGCTTCAGAGTCCGACGGACATTGCCTTCTTGAAGAACGGCGACCTCATGATTGCCGAATCCGGGGCGCCCCGTGTGTCGAGGTACACGAAGGACGGAAAGTTCGTCTCGACATTCGGCACGCCGGGCACAGGCCCTGGCCAGTTCGGTGGCCAGATGCATGGGCTCGCCTTCGACGCGAAGCAGCGCCTCTACGTGGCTGACCGCGGCAACTCACGCATCCAGGTCTTCGATGAAAACGGACGCTTCCTCGACGCCTGGCCGGACATCAAGATGCCCTGTTTCGTCGGCGTCTCGCAGGACCAGTTCGTGTGGGTGGCCGACTGCATGCGCAATCGGATTCTCAAGTACAACACGAGCGGCAGGCTGCTCTACAGCTGGGGGTCGTTCGGCGGCGAACCGGGTGAGCTGTGGGGGCCGCACCATCTGGCGACCGATGAGGAAGGCAATCTCTACGTCGCCGAGGTCTGGAACGGCCGCGTCCAGAAGTTCCGGCCTCGGAAGGGCGCTGACAAGAATCACCTGGTCGGACGGTTGTTCTGGAAGTAGCGCCATCCGGAACGCGGCGCGAGCAGAAGGGATCCAGGAGAGCGTCTTCGATGAACAGGCGAATGTGCCTCGTCGGCGTCAGCGTCCTGCTGCTGCTCATCGGCAGTGCGGGTGGGACGCGCCTGCGCGCCCAGGCCGGGATGGCGAACGGCGAATGGCGCTCCCACAGCGCAGACACGGGCAGCACGAAGTACTCGTCGCTCGATCAGATCAATCGCGAAAACGCCGGGAAACTGGGCGTCGTGTGGCGCTTCAAGACGGACAGTCTCGGTCCCAGCCGCGATTCGAACTGGCAGGCGACGCCGCTGATGGTCGGTCGCGCGCTGTACATGCCTGCCGGATCGCGGCGCGACGTGGTCTCCGTCGATGCGGTGACGGGCGAACTGCTCTGGATGTACCGCCTCGACGAGGGTGCCCGCGATAAGGGTGCCCCGTGGCGCGGGTCCGGACGCAGTGTGGCCTACTGGACGGATCGCAAGGGGGACGAACGCATCTTCCACATCACGCTCGGTTACCACCTGGTCGCCCTGGATGCGAAGACCGGCCGGCCGATCGCGGGCTTCGGAGACAACGGTGTCGTCGATCTGAAGACCGGCCTCGATCGCAGGGTCGATCCGCTGGATCCGATTGGAACCGATTCCGGGCCGCTCGTCGCGAATGATGTGGTGGTCGTCGGGGCGGCCGCCGATGACGGCAGCCTGCCGCGCAGCCGGAACAGCCCCCCCGGATTCATTCGCGGCTACGACGTCCGCACCGGAAAGCGTCTCTGGATCTTTCACACGATTCCCGTGCCCGGCGAACCCGGCAACGAGACATGGCTCAAGGATTCATGGAGCTACACGGGCCACACCGGTGCGTGGACGCTCATGACCGCCGACGAGGAACTTGGCCGCGTCTACATCCCTGTCGAATCCGCCACCGGCGATTACTACGGAGGCCATCGTCCGGGCTCGAACCTGTACGCCAACAGTCTGGTGTGCCTCGACATCAGGACGGGCAAACTCCTGTGGCACTTCCAGTTCACGCATCACGACCTGTGGGACTTCGACTTGCCGGCGCCGCCGGTGTTGGTGGACGTGACCGTAGGGGGGCGCCGGATCAAGGCCGTCGCCCAGGTGACCAAGCAATCGTGGGTCTATGTCTTCGACCGTGTTACCGGGCAGCCGCTGTGGCCGATTGTCGAGCGGCCCGTGCCCAAGGGGAACGTGCCTGGAGAGTGGTACTCCCCGACGCAGCCATTCCCGACGAAGCCCGCGCCGTTCGATCGGCAGGGGCTGTCGGCGGATGATCTCATCGACTTCACCCCGGAGCTGAAGGCGGAAGCGCTGAAGATCATCTCGCAATACGTCACGGGCCCGCTGTTTACGCCCCCGGTCCTGCGCCAGGATCCGGGTGCCCCGGGCAAGAAGGGATTCATCGAACTCCCCAGCAGCTCCGGGGGCGCCAACTGGCCGGGTGCGGGCGTCGACGTCGAGACGGGGATCCTCTACGTCCCTTCGAAAACCGAGCCGTCGTACGAGATCGCGCTGGAACACGATGCGCGCTCGGACCTGGACTACGTTCGGCGGGGCAACAACATCGCGGGGCCGCAAGGTCTGCCCCTCGTCAAACCACCGTGGGGCCGAATCACTGCCATCGACCTGAACACGGGCGAGCACGTCTGGATGGTCCCGAACGGGGATACGCCGGACAACGTCCGCAATCACCCCGCTCTCAAGGGGGTACAGCTCCCTGAGCGGACCGGGCGGGTCGGCAGGGTCGGCGTGCTGGTGACCAAGACCCTTCTATTTGCCGGCCAGGGTGGGCCGCCGGTGGCAACCCCGACCGGACCAGGGTCGATATTTCGGGCCTACGACAAGCGAACGGGCCAGGTAGTGGCCGAGGTTCCTCTCCCGGCCAATACCACCGGACCTCCGATGACCTACATGGTCGGCGGGCGTCAGTACATCGCCGTCGCCGTGGGGGGGAATGGCGCATCGTCAGAACTCGTGTCGCTGGCGCTCCCGTAAGGGCGAACCGGCTGCCCGTACAAATATTTACAAGTGATTGCAAGTGTTTGTGACGTCACCGTGGAATACTCCGCATCGTGACGCCACCGGTCGGCCTGACGGCCGCCGCGGAGCTTACGTGTCCATGAACGGAGGTCTCCTATGTTTACGCCGCCGACCTTGAAACGGGCGCTGGCCGTGATGGTGTTCTTCATGACGGCCTCGATCGCGTCGGCCGCCGGGCCAGACCTGCGGCTGGTCGAGGCGGCGCGACTTGGGCAGGTGCCGGTTGCACGGTCGCTCCTCAAGTCGGGTGTTGATGCCAATACGCGGGAAGTGGACGGCGCAACAGCGCTGACGTGGGCCGCGCATCGGAACGACCTCGATCTCGTGGACCTGTTGCTGCGCGCAGGCGCCAACGTCAACGCTTCCACCGACAACGGCGTCACGGCGCTTTCGCTCGCCACGGAAAACAACAGCGGGCCGCTCGTTGAGAGACTGCTTGCCGCAGGTGCAAACCCGAATCTCGCACAGTTGGACGGACTGACGGTGCTGATGCTGGCTGCGCGTATCGGAAACCCGTCGATCGTGAAGGCCCTCCTTGCGGCCGGAGCGAACGTCAACGCCACGCTTGCCGGAGAGCGGCATTCCGCCCTGATGTTCGCAGCGGCGAATGGGCATCCTGACGTCGCGCGGCTGCTTGTCGAGGCCAGGGCTGACGTCCACGCGCGGGCACGGCTCGGGTTCACGCCACTTCTGTTCGCGGTCCGCACCGGCAACATCGATACGGTGAAGGCGCTGCTGACGGCTGGTGCGAACGTCAATGAAACCGGCACCGATGGGACGCACGCGTTGCCGCTGGCCATTGTCCGAGGGCATGAGGCGCTCGCCCTCGTTCTGCTGGAGCAGGGTGCTGATGCGAAGGCGACCCTGCCGGGTGGCGTCAGCGCGCTGCATGCGGCGGCGGGAAGTGTCAGCGCGTGGACGGCCGAGTGGGAGCGGACGCATGGATCGCCGGGCGGGGCCGGCAGCATCACTCCGGCCGGGCGTCTGTCACTCGTCAAGGCACTGCTCGCGCGGGGTGCAGACCCGAACGCCAGAACGACCGAGTCGGTCGCCAGGGACGGCAACGTAAAGGCCGGGGCGTTCTACACCTACACGAGCGGCGTAGGCGACCAGAAGGGCGCGACGCCGCTCTTCGTTGCTGCCAACAGCGCGCGCGGCGCGGGACGGCGCGGCGCGGCCGGGGGCGTGAGCACCGCAGACATCGTCCGTGCGCTCCTCGCGGCGGGCGCGGATCCCAGGCTCGGAACGCAGGACAAGAACACCCCGCTGATGGTGGCGGCCGGCATCGGGTCGGGCGGAGGGCACGACCTCAATCCTCGCGGTCCGGTGGCGCCGGTGATGGTCGAGGTCGTCGGAATCCTGCTGGAGGCAGGTTCCGACGTCAATGCCGTCAATGAGGCCGGATTCACGGCGCTTCACGGCGCCGCCTTCTCAGGCGTCAACGAGGTCGTCCAGTTGCTCGTGGACAAGGGCGCCCGCATCAACGCGCAGGACTGGCGTGAACGCACACCCTTTCGGCTCGCGGAAGGCCACAAGACCGGATTCAATTTCCAGCCATGGCCCGAGACGGCCGAACTGCTGAAGAAGCTTGGCGCGGATACCAGCCTTGGCGTGTCCGGGCGCGAGCTGGAACGCCGCGACCAGCAGGCCGCGGCTGCGGCAGCACGATAGAGGGGTTATGAGCAGGATTCGTCTCTCGGTCACTGTTCTCGGGTCGGCGATTGCGCTCGTCAGTGCCGGGGTCGGCGCCGGCGCCTCGTCCGGCGTGACACCGGACGCGGTTCACCGCGCGCGCCCGGCCTTCTCGCAATCGCCGCCGGCGGCGGCCAGGGGGCAGGCGACGATCCCTGACCGGGCCCTGATCGACAAGTACTGCCTGGGTTGTCACAACCAGCGGCTGAAGACCGGCGGTCTCGCTCTGGACACGATTGACCTCGCTCAAACGCACAGATACTCACGGGAGCTGGAAGCGGTCGTGCGCAAACTCCGCGCGGGACAGATGCCGCCGTCCGGGCAAGCGCGGCCCTCGGCAGACGCCGTCAGTGCCTTCCTGGCGTCGCTCGAGACGAGCCTCGACAAGGCAGCCGCGGTCAACCGAAACCCCGGCCGCGTTGGTCCGCGCCGCCTGAACCGCACGGAGTACGTCTACGCCGTCCGCGATCTGCTGGATCTGGAGATCGACGGGCAGGCCCTGCTGCCGGCCGACGCTTCCGCGTTCGGCTTCGACAACAACGCGGACACCCTGGCCATCACGCCGGCACTCATGTCGCGCTACATGTCCGCGGCCACCAAGGTCAGTCGGCTGGCGATCGGTGATCCCGCGATTCGTCCCGTGGCGCAGGTCTATCGCGTGCCGGAGTTTGGACGGCAGGACGTGCGCGCGGGTGACGATCTCCCGCTCGGCACGCATGGCGGCCTGGCGATTCGTCACGCCTTTCCGCTCGACGGTCAGTACACGATCAAGGTCCGGTTGCAGCGAAATCGCGTGGCTGGAACCATTCGCGGCCTCGACAGCCGGCACGATCTCGAACTGCGCCTTGATCGGTCCATCGTGAAGCGGTTCGAGATCGGCGGCCAGTTCCCCGGGATCGATCACGGCATGATTCTCCAGGTCCGGGATGACGATCCCGAAGGGCAGAAGCGGCACGAGTATCGACTGCACGCCGACGACCACCTGGAAGTCCAGATCCCGGTCAAGGCGGGCACGCGGCTCCTGTCTGTCGCCTTCGCCGGGCTCCCCGCGTCAGCGCTGGAAGGCCTGCCCGCGCGGAGCAGCCAGGGCCTGAAGAACCAGTACTACACGGATGACCGCAGCGACCCGGGTGTCGATACGATTGAGATCACCGGTCCCGTCGGTGCGAGCGTTCCGACGGACACGCCGAGTCGTCGCCGCATCTTCACCTGCCGCCCTGTCGGCGCTGCTGACGAAGACGCATGCGCGCGGCGGATTCTGACGGGGCTCGCGCGGCGCGCCTATCGCCGTCCCGTCGCAAGCGCGGACGTTCAGCCGCTGTTGAACCAGTACAAGATCGGGCGGGAGAACGGGTCCTTCGAAGGGGGCATCGGGCGGGCGATCGAGACGCTTCTGACGCTGCCGGGATTCTTGTTCCGGATCGAGTCCGATCCGGTGGCTGCACGGCCGGCGGCGTCGTACCGCGTGACGGACGTCGAGCTCGCGTCGCGGCTGTCGTTCTTCCTGTGGCGCAGCATCCCAGACGACGAACTGCTGGGTCTCGCGGTCGACGGAAAGCTGAAGGATCCGGCGATCCTGGAGCGGCAGGTCCGCCGGATGCTGGCGGATCCGCGTGCGAGCCGGTGGATGAGCGACTTTGTGGGGCAGTGGCTCGTCATCCGGAACGCGGTGGCGAGTGAGCCGGACCCCGTGCGGTATCCCGACTTCGAGGAGACGCTTCGGGACGCCATGCTTCGTGAGACGCAGCTCTTCTTCGAGAGCCAGGTCCGGGAGGACCGCGGGGTCCTGGACCTCTTTTCGGCGGATTACACCTTCCTGAATGCCCGGCTTGCCGAACACTACGGCATTCCCAACGTGTACGGCAGCCAGTTCCGGAAAGTGGTTGTACCGGATGAGGCACGTCGCGGCCTTCTCGGTCACGGCAGTATTCTGATGGTCACGTCGTACCCCGACCGGACGTCCGTTGTGCTGCGCGGCAAATGGGTGCTGGAGAACCTGCTCGGCGCGCCGCCACCCCCGCCACCGCCGAATGTGCCGCCTCTGAAGTCGAATGACGGCAAGAGCAAGCCGACTGCGCTGCGTGAGCGGATGGAGGAGCACCGGCGCAATCCCGTCTGCGCCTCGTGCCATTCCGCGATGGACCCGTACGGCTTCGTACTCGAGAACTTCGATGCCATCGGCAAGTGGCGCACGACTGATGAGGGCGCGCCGATCGATGCGACCACGGCGCTCCCTGACGGGACCAAGCTTGGCGGCCCGGCCGCGTTGCGGCAGGCGCTGCTCGAGACCAACCGTGACGCGGTGATCCGCACGCTTACGGAAAAGCTCCTGACCTTCGCGCTGGGGCGTGGGGTCGAGTACTACGATGCACCGGTCGTTCGACAGTTGATGCGGGACGCGGCGCGTAGCGAGTACCGCTGGTCCTCGCTGATCCTGGGCATCGTGAAGAGCCAGGCATTTCAGATGCGCCGCGCGTCGGCGACCGAGACGCCGGTCGTCGCGAGACGAGCGGACTAAGCGCCGGAGTTCACCGTGTTGACAGAAAGGAAACGTCGATGATCATCACCAGGCGGCATCTGCCTCGCCGTACATTCCTTCGAGGTGCCGGCGCTACGCTGGCGCTGCCGCTGCTTGACGCCATGGTGCCGGCGCTGACGGCGACACGGCTGACGGCGGCCGCGCCGGTGCGGCGCTTCGGCGTGTTCTACGTGCCGAACGGAATGGCGATGCCCTTCTGGATGCCCAAGACGGTGGGGCCCATGAGCGAACTGCCGCCGACGCTGCAGCCGCTCGCGGCATTCAAGGACCGTGTCTCGATCCTCGGAGGCCTCGATCTGGAGGTGGCCAATCTCATCGAGCCATCGGGCGATCACGCGAACTCCTCCGGCACGTTCCTGAGCTGCACGGCATTCAAAGCGACGACGGGGGCCGACGTCTTCAACGCGACGACGGTCGATCAGCTTCTGGCCCGCGTGGCCGCCCGCGAGACGCAGCTGGCGTCGCTCGAGTTGTCCACTGAAGCCGTCGCCCTGCTGGGCACCTGTGACGGGTCGTCGAGTTGCGCCTACGTGAACACGATCTCCTGGAGCTCGCCGACCACGCCGCTGCCCATGGAGAACGACCCGCGCGCGGTCTTCGAGCGGCTGTTCGGCACGAGTGGAAGCACGGACGCGGCTACCCGGCTAGCCCGCATTCGCCGCGACCGCAGCATCCTGGATGCCGTCGGCGCTGAGATCGAACGGCTTGGTGGGCGGCTCGGAGCGCAGGACCGCCTGCGGTTCACGCAGTATCTGGACTCGGTCCGGGACATCGAGCGCCGTATCCAGAAGGCGGAGCAGCAGAACACCCGTGAGCTGCCCCTGGTGAATCAGCCGGCAGGCATCCCGAATACCTATGAGGAGCATGCACGGTTGCTGCTCGATCTGCTCGCGCTGTCGTATCAGACCGACATGACGCGCATCAGCACCTTCTGCCTGGCGAAGGAACTCAGCGGGCGTGCCTATCCGGAGATCGGCGTGCCTGACGCCCACCACCCGGTGTCACACCACCAGAACGAGCCGGCCAAGATTGAGCGGCTGCACCAGATCAACCGGCACCATGTGAATCAGTTCGCCTATTTCGTGAAGAAGCTGTCCGAGACGCCTGAGGGTGACGGAACGATCTTCGATCAGTCGTTGTTCCTCTACGGGACGGGCATCAGCGACAGCAACACCCACTTCCACGACGATTTGCCGATCGCCCTGGTTGGCGGGCAGGCGGCCGGCATTCGCGGAGGCCGGTATCAGAAGTCCCCGAAGGGGACGCCGCTGGCGAACTTGCACGTCGCGCTCCTTGACAGATTCGGTGTCCCTGTGGAGAAGTTTGGCGACAGCCGGGGAAAGCTCGACCTGTCGTTCGACATCTAGTGGGGCTGAAGGGCGCTCACGGGACGACGCGGCAGCAGGGAATGAGAACAGCGCAGGCAACAAAGAGGAGGCCTGAATGAGTCGACGTGCACTGGGCGTGATCACTGCCGCGGCGCTGGTGGTGCCGGTTCTCATTACCCTGCGCCTGTCTGCGTCACAGCCCGCGCCTGTCGCCGCTGCGGCGGCAGGGCAGCGGAGCAATACGGCGCCTTCCACGGACGACGCGCGGCAGCCAGCGGGTTACCGGCGGCAGGTTGCCGGGCGATCCCAGCCAGGCGGCCCCTCCGTGCAGTCGGCATCCACCGCGGATCAGCGCGCGTTTCTCGACAAGCACTGCGTCACCTGCCACAACCAGCGCACCCGTGCCGCCGGACTGACGCTGGACCAGTTGGACCTGCAGAAGGTCGGCGCACAGGCGGACACGTGGGAGAAGGTCCTGCGCAAGCTTCGAGCCGGCGTCATGCCGCCCACTGGCCAGCCTCGCCCGCCTGAGGCGGCGCAGACGGCATTTATCACCTCGCTCGAAGCCGGTCTGGATCGCGCGGCCGCCGAACGCCCGGATCCGGGCCGCACCGAAACGTTCCACCGCCTGAACCGGGCGGAATATCGAAACGCGGTGCGTGATCTGCTTGCGTTGGAGATCGATCCCACCGAACTGTTGCCGGCCGACGATGCGGCCGCGAGCGGTTTTGACAACACAGCCGGTCTGCTGAAGCTCAACCAGACCCAGATGGAACGCTATCTGTCGGCGGCGACACAGGTGAGCCGGGCGGCAGTCGGGATGCAGCCGTGGACCACGCTGAGCAGCACCTACTACCTGCCGCGTGAGGCGTCTCAATACAGGCGCGTCGAGGCGCTTCCGTTTGGTACGCGCGGCGGCGGGGCGGTCTCTTTCTTCTTCCCCGTGAACGGCGAATACGAGATCAAGATCGAATTGCTGTGCACGACGGAAATCGATTTGAAGTGTGATGCCGCCGGGGGCTTCGCCGATGAGCACGTCCTGCAGGTCCTGATCGACGGCGAGAGCGTCAAGTCGTTCGTGATCGAGCCACGCGAAGCCAATGACGGCTATCAGCAGGAATGGGACGAGGTCTTCAAGGTCCGTCTGCCCGTCAAGGCGGGACAGCGGCAGGTCGGCGTCACGTTCCTCGCCGGGTCCTCGGTCGAGTACGTACGGGCGGGCCTCCGGCGGCGGTTCGAACGGCCGTTCCGCTACAAGTCGGAGCCGATGCAGATCGCGGAGCCGTTCGTTGACAACTTCCGGATCAGTGGGCCCTATGGCACCGCCATGCCGGGCGAGATGGCGAGCCGGGAGGCCATCTTCAGCTGCCGCCCCACCCAGGCTGCTGATGAAGCGCGTTGTGCGCGGAGCATCCTGTCCCGTCTCGCGTCCCGCGCCTACCGCGGTCAGATGACCGACGCAGATGTCGTGGAGTTGATGAAGTACTACGACGAGGGCCGCCGCGGTGGGACCTTTGAGACCGGGATCGAGCTGGCGCTTCGCCGGCTGCTCGTCAGCCCCAGCTTTCTGTTCCGCATCGAGCGCGACGACGAGAAGGCCGCGCCCGGTGGGAACTATCGGGTTGCAGATCGTGATCTCGCGTCGCGCCTGTCGTTCTTTCTCTGGAGCAGCATTCCTGATGCCGAACTGCTCAGTCTGGCTGCGAAGGGCCGCCTGAGCGAACCGGCGGTGGTGCAGCAGCAGGTGAAGCGGATGCTCGCCGATCCACGATCGGAGGCGCTCGTGGAGAACTTCTTCGGCCAGTGGCTGAAGCTGCGCCACGTGGACAAGCTGCAGCCGTCCGAGTCGCTCTTCCCGGACTTCGACACGACGCTGAAGACGGCGATCAAGCGCGAGACCGAGTTGTTCCTCGAGTACGTCATCAAGAGCGATCGCAGCGTCCTCGAGCTGCTGACCGCGGACTACACGTTCGTCAACGAGCGGCTCGCCGTCCACTACGGCATTCCGAACGTGCGTGGCAGCCACTTCCGGCGGGTGAACTATCCCGACGACCATCGTCGAGGCCTGCTTGGGCATGCGAGCCTCCTGACATATCTCGCGCATTCGATTCGCACATCGCCCGTCAAGCGGGGCGCCTGGATTCTGGAGAACCTGCTGGGGACGCCACCGGTGGCGCCGCCGGCCAACGTGCCGCCGCTGCCGGATCCCGATCCGGCGAGCAAGAAGGTGCTCACGATGCGGGAAGTCATGGCGCAGCATCGCACCAATCCTGTGTGCTCCTCGTGTCACTCCGTGATCGATCCGGCGGGATTCGCGCTGGAGAACTTCGACGGTATCGGAAAGTGGCGGGACGTCGACGAGCACTTCGAGCGGATCGACACCGCGGGGACTCTGCCGGACGGGACGAAATTCGGGAACCTTGCCGAGTTCCGTCAGGCCCTGATCAAGCACCAGGATCAGTTCGTGACGATGTTCATCCAGAAGATGTTCGCGTACGCTCTCGGGCGCGGACTCGAGGCCCACGATATGCCCGCGGTGCGATCCCTCCTGCGGGACGCCGCGCGCGAGAATTACCGGTTCTCCGCGATTGTCGTTGGCATCACGAAGAGTCTGCCGTTTACGATGCGCCGGGCCGCAGCCGACTCGATGGCCGCGGCTGCCCGGTAGGAGCATTCCCGCTCCATGAGGAGGTTGGAACCATGATGATCACCAAAGCGGCGCTCCCCCGGAGAACGTTCCTGCGCGCGGCAGGTGCAACCGTAGCCCTCCCGTGGCTCGACGCCATGGCGCCGGCGCTCTCGGCACGGGCCGGAGACAGGCCGCTGCGCGTCGGCTTCATCTATCTGCCGAGCGGTCAGGCGCTGGTCAACTGGATTCCGAAGCAGACGGGCAAGGACTACGAGATGACCCGTATTCTGAAGCCGGCTGAGGCGTTTCGCGATCAGCTCCTCGTGATCAGCGGGTGCAGCAACACGGCCGCCATGTCACAGGAGGTCACGACCGGGCCCCACACACGCTGCGGTTCCACATGGCTGAACGGGGTTCCCCCCAAGCGGACCGAGGGAGCGGACATCCTCGCCGGCAAGACGCTCGATCAATACGCCGCGGACGTCATGGGCGTCGATACACCCCTGCGGTCGCTCGAGATGGCGCTCGAATCCAACTACAACGTCGGCAATTGTGATGTCGGGTACAGCTGCACGTACGTCAACACGTTCTCGTGGCGAACCCCGACCGTGCCGCTTCCGATGGAAGACAATCCGCGGCTGATCTTCGAGCGCCTCTTCGGAACGGGTGGTACCGCGGCAGACCGGGCGCGCCAGATGCGCGAGGGCCGCAGCATCCTCGACGGCGTGCTCCACGAGATGAGCCGGCTGGAGAAGGGGCTCGGCCCCCAGGACCGCGCGACGTTGAACGAGTACGTGGATTCCGTCCGGGACGTCGAGTCACGGATTCAGCGCGCAGAGAAACAGAGTGCGTCGTCTCCGGGCGCTCCGATGGCCCAGCCGGTCGGCATCCCGAGCGTCTACGACGACTTCGCGAAGCTGATGTACGACCTGATGTTCCTCGCCTACCAGGCTGACATCACGCGTGTCGTGGCCTTTCAGATCGCCCGTGAGCAGAGCGGCCAGACCTATCCCTGGATCGGTGTGCCGCAGACCGATCACAACACGTCGCATCACGGCACCAATGCCGAAATGACCGAGCAGCGTACGAGAATCAACACGTACCACGCGAGCCTGTTCGCCGGATTTCTGCAGAAGATGCGGGCTACCCAGGATGGGGACGGCACGCTCCTCGATCGCGCCATGATCCTGTATGGCAGCGGCATGGGGGATGGCAATGTCCATAGCCCTCTCAATGTCCCGTTGCTCCTGGCCGGAGGTGCCAACGGCCGGCTCAAGAGCGGGCGTCACCTCGCGGCGAAGATGGATACGCCGATCATGAATCTTGGTCTCAGCCTGCTCGACATCGCCGGTGTGCGGCTGGACAG
>CAYNUO010000036.1:0-10838 GCA_964400405.1 uncultured Bifidobacteriaceae bacterium
TCCAACGTCAGCGTCGTCATTCCCGCCTTCAACGAGGCGGGTGCGATCGGAGCCGTGGTCGCACGGCTCAGAACGGAGGGCTGGCACGAGGTCCTCGTCGTGGACGATGGCTCCACGGACGGCACGGGCGACGCCGCAGCGGCGGCCGGGGCGCACGTCATCCGCCACCCGTACAACAAGGGCAACGGCGCCGCCGTGAAGTCCGGCATCCGCGCGGCGACCGGCGACTTCGTCCTGATCGTCGACGCCGACGGCCAGCACCAGCCGGCGGATGCCGCGCGCATCGTCGAGCCGCTCGGCGAGTACGACCTGGTCGTGGGGGCGCGCGACGCAGCGACACAGGCCACGCTCGGCCGGCGCGTCGGAAACGGCCTGCTGAACGCGCTGGCAAGCTATCTCACGGGCATGCGCGTTCCCGACCTGACGTCGGGATTCCGCGGTGCCCGCCGGAGCTGCCTGCTCGAGTGCCTGCACCTGCTCCCGAACGGCTTCTCGACGCCCACGACGACGACGCTGACGTTCATCAAGGCGGGGTACAGCGTGCTGTTCCTGCCCATCCGGGCGGCCGCGCGCACCGGGACGTCGAAGATCCGCTTCGCCCGTGACGGCGCGACGTTCCTGCTGATCCTGCTCAAGGTCATCACGCTCTACAGCCCGCTGCTCATCTTCGCGCCCATCAGCGGCGCGGCGTTCGTGCTGGGCGCGGCCTACGGCGCGTGGACGGCGCTGGTGCACGGCCGGATTCCGAACGGCGCCGTCGTGCTGCTGATCTTCGCGGCGCTGGTGTTTCTGGTCGGCCTCGTCTCCGAGCAGATCACGACGCTCAGAAGCGGCGGCCCCGCGTTGCCGCGCTCCGGCAACGGCGATAAAGTGGACCCCGCTCGATGACGACCTCGACGCCGCCCGCCGGACAGCCGAGCCTGTCGATCTTCTTTCCGGCCTTCAATGACGCCGGCACGATCGCGAGCCTCGTCGTCCGCGCCGTGCAGGTCGCCTCGAAGCTGACCGACGACTTCGAGGTCATCGTCGTCAATGACGGCAGCGAGGACGTGACGGCCTCCATCGTGGACGAACTCGCGGAGAACTATCCCCAGGTCCGCGCCGTCCACCATCCGCACAATCGCGGCTACGGCGGCGCGCTGCGGACCGGCTTTGCGACGGCGACGAAGGAGTGGGTCGCGTACACCGACGGCGACGCGCAGTACGACCCGGCGGAGTTCGCCCTGCTGTGGGCGCGCATTTCGCCGGACGTCGACCTTGTGAACGGCTACAAGATCGAGCGGTCGGACCCGTGGTACCGCGTCGTCATCGGCACCCTCTATCACCACACGGTGAAGTTCCTGTTCCGGCTGCAGGTCCGCGACGTGGATTGCGACTTCCGGCTGATGCGCCGCTCGATCTTCGACCGCGTCCAGCTCGAGAAGAGCACCGGCGTGATCTGCCTGGAGATGATGCGGAAGATCCAGGCCGCCGGATTCCGGATCGTCGAGGTGCCCGTGCATCACTACCACCGGACGCACGGGCGGTCGCAGTTCTTCAATCTCCGGCGCGTCTTCTGGACGGGCGTCGACGTGCTGAAGCTCTGGTTCCAGCTCGTCGTGCTGCGTCAGCAGCGCGCCCGCCCCGCGGTGCCCGCCGCGGCGGGCGCGGGCACACGGCCGGGCAGGCTCGGCTGATGGATTTCGAGGCGTTCTACCGCGGCCGGCCGGTCATGGTCACCGGCGGCATGGGATTCATCGGCAGCAACCTCGCACGACGGCTCGTGGAACTCGGGGCCCGCGTCATCGTCGTCGACTCGCTGATCCCGGACTATGGCGGGAATCACTTCAACCTGAACGGCGTCCAGGATCGGCTCACGCTGAACGTCGCCGACATCCGGCAGCAGAGCACGATGAACTACCTCGTGCAGGGCCGTGACGTGATCTTCAACCTCGCCGGCCAGGTGAGCCACATCGACAGCATCCGCGACCCGCAGACGGACCTCGAGATCAACTGCCGGGCGCAGCTCGTGCTGCTCGAGGCGTGCCGCCACAACAACCCGGGCGTCAAGGTCGTCTACGCCGGCACGCGACAGGTGTACGGCCGCCCCGACAGCCTGCCCGTGTCCGAGCGGCACCTCGTGCGCCCGACCGACGTCAACGGCATCAACAAGGTCGCGGGCGAGTACTACCACCTCGTCTACAACGACGTGTTCGGCGTCCGCGCGTGCTCGCTGCGCCTGACGAACATCTACGGGCCGCGCCAGCTGATCCGTCACAACAGGCAGGGCTTCATCGGCTGGTTCATCCGCCTCGCCATCGAGGACCGCGAGATCGAGATCTACGGTGATGGCACCCAGGTCCGCGACTTCGTCTACGTCGACGACGCCGTGGACGCCTTCCTGCGCGCGGGGGCGTCCGACGCCTGCAACGGCATGACGCTGAACGTCGGTGGCGCCGAGCCGACGGCGCATCGCGCGCTGGTCGAGCTGCTCCTCCGCGTCGCCGGCACGGGCCGCGCGCGCACGGTGCCGTGGCCCCCCGAGAAGAAGGCGATCGACATCGGCAGCTTCTACAGCGACTCGACGCTGATCGGGTCCGTGCTGGGCTGGACGCCGCGGGTGACGCTCGAGGAGGGCCTGCGCCGGACGATCGCGTTCTACCGCGAGCACCGGGCGCACTACGTCGACGGTCCGGACGCGACGCCGGCGGAGTCGTGACGCCCGCACGTCTCCCCTTCCTGGCATTGGCGCCCGGCGAGGATGCCGCCGAGGTCCGCGCGGCGATCGACCGTGTGCTGGCGCGCGGCTGGTTCGTACTCGGCCCCGAAGGCGAGGCCTTCGAAGCGGAGTTCGCACGGGCAGCGGGCGCGGCGCATGCCGTCGGCGCGGGTAACGGCACCGACGCGCTCGCGCTGATCTTCCGTGCGCTCGACATCGGCCCCGGCGACGAGGTGATCGTCCCGGCGCTCACCGCGGCCTACACCGCCCTCGCCGTCGCGATGGTGGGCGCGCGGCCCGTCTTCGCCGATGTGGACGACGACCGACTGACGCTCGACCCCGTGTCGTGCCGCGCGCGATTGACCGCGCGCACGCGGGCCATCGTCCCGGTTCACCTGTTCGGCCAGCCCGCGGATCTCCCCGCACTCGCCGCCGTCGCGGCGGCGGCTGGCGTGCCGCTCGTCGAAGACTGCTGCCAGGCGCACCTGGCCACCTGCCACGGGACGCCCGTAGGCACCAGGGGTGTGGCCGGCGCCTTCAGCTTCTACCCGACGAAGAACCTCGGGGCACTCGGAGACGGCGGCGCGGTGATCACCGGCGACGCGGACCTCGCCGCGCGCATCCGGCGCCTCCGCAACGGCGGGCAGGTCACCCGCTACGAGCATCAGGAAGCCGGCATCAACAGCCGGCTCGACGAACTGCAGGCTGCGGTGCTGCGCGTACGGCTGACGCACCTGCCCGCGTGGACGGCACGGAGGCGTGAGCTGGCCGCGCGCTACCGGAGCGGGCTCGACGGCTGCGGCGCGGTGCCCGTCCCGCAGCGGGACACCGGCCACGTATATCATCTGTTCCCTGTGCGCCATGCCTCCCGCGATGACCTCCGCGCGAATCTCGACGCGGCGGGCATCGACACCTTGATTCACTATCCGGTTCCGCTGCACGCGCAGCAGGCGTTCGCGCGATTCGATCCCGAGCCGTGCCCGGTTGCCGCCCGAGCGGCCGCCGAACTGCTGTCGCTGCCGCTGCATCCGGCCCTGACGTTCGGGGACGCCGATCGCGTAATCACCGCCGTGCGCGCGGCAGACGAAGGCAGGCCCGCATGAAGGTACTGATCACCGGTGGATGCGGGTTCGTCGGTTCGCATCTCGCCGAGCGGCTCCTGGCGGACGGGCACACGGTGGTCGCCCTCGATGACCTCTCGACGGGCTCCGTGACCAACGTGGCCGGCTTCCGCGACCACGCGCGGTTCCGGTGCGTGACCGACAGCGTCATGAACGACGCCGTGGTCGGCCCGCTCATCGACGAGGCGGACATCGTCTTTCACCTGGCGGCCGCCGTCGGCGTGAAGCTGATCGTCGAGCGGCCCGTGCACACGATCGAGACCAACGTGCACGGCACGGACATCGTGCTGACGCACGCGGTCCGGACGCGGACGCCTGTCTTCATCGCGTCGACCTCGGAGGTATACGGCAAGAGCGCGCACGTCCCGTTCCGGGAGGACGCCGACCTGGTCCTCGGCCCGACGTCCAAGCACCGGTGGGCGTACGCGTGCAGCAAGCTCATCGACGAGTTCCTGGCGCTCGCGTACTGGAAGGAACGGGCGCTGCCGGTCGTCATCGTGCGGCTGTTCAACACCGTCGGGCCTCGCCAGACCGGACAGTACGGCATGGTGCTGCCGCGCTTCGTCCGCCAGGCGCTGGCCGGCGAGCCCATCACCGTCTACGGCGACGGCACGCAGTCGCGCAGCTTCACGTATGTCGGCGACGTCGTCGACGCGCTCGTGACGCTGATGGACACGCCGGCGGCGGTCGGCCAGGTGCTCAATATCGGGAACCCCCACGAGATTTCGATCCGCGCGCTCGCCGAGCGCGTCCGGGAACTGGCCGGGAGCCAGTCGCCGATCGTCTCGATTCCGTACGAGGAAGCCTACGAGGCGGGCTTCGAGGACATGCCGCGGCGCGTGCCCGACATTGCCCGGATCAACGCGCTGATCGGCTTTGCGCCGCGCGTGCCGCTGGACGAGATCATCGAGCGCGTCATCGCCTTCCACCGGGGTGCGTAAACCCCGTAAGATGGTCCTGTCGTGACCCGCCTGCCGCTCGTCGCCGCCCTGTTCCTCGCCGCCGCCACGCCGGCCGTGGCTCAGCAGGTGGCCGCGCAGCCGGTGACGCTGAGCATGCGGAACGGGCTCGTGACTCTGGACGCCACCAATGTGCCGGTCCGGCAGATCCTCGCCGAGTGGGCCCGGGTCGGACGCGTGGCTGTCATCAACGGCGAGAAGGTCGCCGGCACTCCCGTCACGCTGCAGCTTGCCGGCGTTCCCGAACGGCAGGCGCTCGACATCCTCCTTCGCGGCGCCGCCGGGTATCTTGCCTCGGCCAGACCCGGAACACCGGACCCCTCGCAGGCCCTCTTCGACAAGGTCGTGATTCTGGCCACCAGCGTCGCGCCGCCGCCTCCACCGCCCGGGCCAGCTGGAGGCGCGAATCGTCAGCCCATCTTCCAGCCAGGGCCACAGGTTCCCGACCCGGATGACGGCTTCAACGAAGACCCGGATCTCCCCGGCGCGTCGACGCCGGGCTTCCAGCCGGGCGCAGGTCCCGTGGCGATGCCGCGGCCCGGCAGCCTCATGCCGACGCCGGGAGCCGTCCCGGCGATGCCGCAGTCTCCCGGCGCCCTGCCGCGCTACCAGGCGCCGACCGGCGGGTACCCGCCCTCCATGGTGACGCCGCAATCCGGCCGTGTGCCGACGACGGGCGGACAGGTGGCGCCGGCAAGTCCGTTCGGGGCCATGCCGGCCGGAGCGCCGGGCGCAATCGCGCCGACGCCGTCAGCCGTACCGCTGTCGCCGACCAACCCGGGCGCCCAGTCCCCCACCGGCTCCGGGCCGGCGCCGCGCTAACCCGGCATGGCGGAGATCGATCGTTTCCGCCCCGAGGATCGGCGCGGGGTCGACACGCTCTACCGGCGAACGCACGGCCCTGACGCGGCCGAAGCGCAGTCCCTCCGCTGGGACTGGCTGCACCGCCGCAACCCCTGCAACCTCGGCGGGCAGCCGCGGCTGTGGGTCGCGCGGGAGGGTCCGACCGTCGTGGGCCACTTCCCGACGCTGCCCGTCCGGCTCTCACTCCGCGGCATGAACGTGGACGCCAGCTGGGGCTCGGAGGCGTACATCGCGCCGGAGCGCGAGTCGCTGGCGCTCGACGAGGCGCTGATCCGCAACTGGGACCGCAACACCGGCGCCGCGCTGACGCTGGGCGTGCCGCCTGCGACGCGGGCGGTCTACGACCGGCTGCACTGGCCGCCACCGACGGCGCTGCCGTGTCTGGTGAAGCCGCTGACGCGGCGCGCGCTGCGCCTGCCGAGCGTGCCGGTCGTGATCAACCGGCTCATCTCGGCGCTCACGCTGCCGGTGATCCGCGTGGTCGCCCGGTCGCGGCCGCTCCGCGCCGAGTGTGAACCGATCCGCCGCTTCGACGCGTCGTTCACGGCGCTCTGGGAACGGCTTGCGCCGCAGTTCGACCTCGCCGTCCGCCGGGATGCCGCCTATCTGAACTGGCGCTACATCGAGCCGCCGCACGTGCGCTACGCCGTCGTCGCGCTGAAGCGGGAAGGCGAGGTGCACGGGTACGCCGTGTACCGCCACCTCTACGAGCCGCTCGGCAAGGTGACGCTCCTCGTGGACCTGCTCGTCGCGCCGGGCGATGTGTCCGGCCTGAAGACGCTGCTGCGGTGGGTCGACCGCGAAGCGCGCGCGGAGGACACGGACAAGGTCCGCTGCTACGCGACGCACGCCGCGTTCCGGAAGGTGCTGAAGCGGAACGGCTACTTCCAGGTCAAGTCGGGGATCGACGTGGCGGTGAAGGTGAACGCAGTCGAAGTCCCCTCGGGCTTCTACGACCAGACGGACGGCTGGCACATCACGTTCGGCGATTCGGATCAGGACCACTAGAGGCAGCCATGGCAGATTCCCCACTGACAGCCCGCGTCAACGCTGAGATCACCGCCGCGATGAAGGCCCAGCAGGCCGGCCGGCTCGGTACCCTCCGGCTGGTCAAGGCGGCCATCATGAACCGCGGGGTCGAGAAGAACCGCGACCTCGACGACGCCGAGGTGGTCCAGGTCATCGCACAACTCGTGAAGCAGCGCCGCGACTCGATCGAGCAGTTCGCCGCCGCCGGCCGCCAGGACCTCGTCGCGAAGGAGACAGCCGAGCTCGCCATCCTCGAGGAGTACCAGCCGCCCGCCGCTTCGGCCGACGAGATCGGGACCGCCGTGGCCGAAGCAGTTGTGGAGACCGGCGCCACCTCCCCCAAGGACATGGGGAAGGTCATGAAGGCGGTGATGACACGACTGGCCGGGAAGACCGCGGACGGAAAGGTCATCAGCGAAGCGGTCAAGACGCGACTCGCATCCCTCTAAGGGGGCAGACGGTAGGAACAATGCGGGACCGTTCGCGACGTACCGCGACAACATCACGGAGACTTTCCCGTCACAGCGGGCGTCTATACTCTGCAGTAAGGCCTAGTCAGCCTTCACCCTTCCCTTCGGGCCTCGGTTCCGCCGAGGCCCGCTTTTTTTGTACGCGGTGAGTACGCCCGGCGGAACCTCCTCCAGCGTGTCTTCGGGCGCCTCGTCGCAGCCCGGGCTCGCGCGGGCCGCCGGCGTGACCGGCGCCGCCACGCTGGCCAGCCGCCTGCTCGGCGTCGTCCGCGAGCAGGTCCTGGCGTCCTGGTTCGGCGCGAGCGACGCCATGGACGCGTTCAACGTCGCGTTCCGCGTGCCGAACATGGTGCGCGACCTGTTCGCCGAAGGCGCGATGAGCGCCGCCTTCGTCCCCACGTTCACGAAGACACTCACCACGGACGGCAAGGCCGCGGCGTGGCGGCTGGCCAGCATCGTCATCAACACGCTGCTGCTGGCCACCGGCCTGCTGGTGCTGCTCGGGATCGTGTTCGCCAGCCCGCTCGTGCTGGCCTTCGCCGGCGACTATGCCGGCGTGCCCGGCAAGCTGGATCTGACCGTCGGGCTCACCCGGACGATGATGCCGTTCCTCATGCTGGTCGCCGTTGCGGCGGCCTGCATGGGCATGCTGAACAGCCTGCGCCGCTTCTTCATGCCGGCGCTTTCACCGGCCACGTTCAATGTGGCGACCGTGGTGTGCGCGCTGGCACTGACGCCGCTGATGCCGGCCTTCGGCCTGCCGCCCATCGCATCGGTCGCCATCGGCACGCTGCTGGGCGGCATCGGGCAGATCGCGCTGCAGTGGCCCGGCCTGCGCGCGGAAGGCTACCGCCACCGGTTCGTGCTCGACTTCTCCGACCCGGGGCTGCGGCGGATCCTGCTGCTCATGGGCCCGGGCACGATCGGCCTCGCGGCGACACAGGTGAACGTGTTCGTCAACACGGTGCTCGCGACCGAGCACGGCACGGGCGCCGTGTCGTGGCTGAACTACGCGTTCCGGTTGATGTACCTGCCGATCGGACTCTTCGGCGTCTCGGTCGCCACCGCCACCGTGCCGGCCGTGTCGCGCCACGCGGCAGGCGGCGACGACGCCTCGATCCGCACGACGGTCGCCGACGGCCTCTCGTTGATGCTGATGCTGAATGTGCCGGCCACGATCGGCCTGGTCGCGCTGGCGACCCCGATCGTGCAACTGCTCTTCGAGCGGCACGCGTTCACCGCCGCGGACACCGCCGCCACGGCCGGCGCGCTGCAGTTCTACGCGGTCGGACTGGTCGGCTATTCGGTCTCGCGGATCGTCGCGCCGACCTTCTACGCACTCGGCGACAGCCGGACACCCGTCGTGGTGAGCGTCATCTCGGTGCTGACCAACGCCGGCCTGAACCTCCTGCTCTCGCGATGGCTGGGCTTCACCGGCCTCGCGCTGGGCACGTCGTTCGCCGCGCTCGTCAGCGCGTCGCTCCTCGTGTGGCGCCTGTCACGCCGGCTGGACGGCGTGGAAGCGGCGCGGGTCGGTTCCTCACTGATCCGGATCGCGCTCGCCTCGGCGCTCATGGGCATCGCGGCGACGGCGGCCTACGCGAGGCTGGACCTGTGGCTGCCGGGCACGGCGCTGCTGCCGCAGGTCATCCGGCTCGCCTCCGCGATCGCGGTCGCGCTGGTCACGCTTGCAGCGGCGGCGTGGACCCTTCGCATTCCGGAGTTCCGGCAGGCCGCGGCGATGGTACTCCGGCGGCTCGGCCGCTCACGCGCATGAAGATCCGGATCTTCGGTCTGCCGCCGGCGATCACGGTGGTCGCCGCCACGCACTTCATCGTCGACGGCTTCAGCAACATCTACGCGCCACTCCTGCCCGTCCTGATTCCGCGCCTCGGCCTGACACTGGCCACGGCCGGGCTCCTGCAGACGTGCCTGCAGCTGTCCAACTCCGTCTCCCAGCTCGCGTTCGGAGCGATCGCCGATCGCTGGAAACCGCGCGTGCTGCTCATCGCCGGTCCGATCCTCTCGGTCGCGGTGCTGAGCCTGCTCGGCCTGGCGCAGGACGTGTGGACGGCGGCCGCGATCCTGATCGTCGGCGGCCTCGGCGGCGCCGCGTTCCACCCGCCGGCCGCGGCGCTCGTGCACAAGGTCGGCGGGTATCGCCGCGGCATGGCCATGTCCGTGCACATCACCGGCGGCTCGATGGGCTTCGCGCTCGGCCCGCTCGTCTTTGCCCCGTTCGTCGCCGTCGCCGGTGTGGCGTGGACGCCCGTGCTGATGGTCCCCGGGCTCCTGCTGCTGGCGTGGTGGCTGCGTCACATGCCGCCGCTCGATCCACCGGACGCACCGCACGCCGCGCGCGGTTTCGCCGGGCTGCGGCCCTATGCGAAGCCTCTCGGCCTGCTGTATCTCATCGTCGTCGTGCGGACGCTGACGGCCGTGAGCATCTCGACGTTCATGCCGGTCCTGCTGACACGCCGCGGCGTGTCGGTCGGCGCGGCCGGAGCGATGGCGGCTGTATACCTGGCCTGCACCAGCGCCGGCGGCTTCTTCGGGGGTTCGATGGCCGACCGCTGGGGCGCGAGGCGGGTGATCATCTGGTCCCTCGTCGCGTCCGTGCCGTTCCTCACCGTCGCACCGCTCCTGTCGGCGGGCCTCTTCCTGCCGGTGCTGTGCCTCGGAGGCTTTCTGCTGCAGTCCACGCTGCCGGTGAACGTCACGTTCGGGCAGACACTGGCGCCGATCAGTGCCGCCACGGTCTCGTCTCTTATGATGGGATTCGCCTGGGGCACGGGTGGCCTGCTCGTGGCGCTGGTCGGGTTCCTGGCGGACCGGACCGGCATCGAGACGGCGCTGATGCTGGTCGCGGTGCTGCCGCTCGGTGGGGTGCTGCTGGCGTTGCCGCTGCCTGATGACCGTACCCTCGCCACGAAGCCTGGACCCTGACGCATGTCACCCTCACGCCCCACCTACCGGCCGTCGTCCTCGTCGTACTCGTTCGGCCCGGGGCCGCTCACGCCGGCGGTCCGCGCGCTGATCGCGGCCAACGTCGCCGGATTCCTGATCGCGTTCCTCGTTCCCGACGTCACGCTCCGGCTCGGCCTGAGGCCCGCGGACGTCTTCGGTCACGCCGCGCTGTGGCAGCCGGTGACCTATATGTTTCTCCACGGCGGGCTCTCCCACATCCTCTTCAACATGCTCGGGCTGTGGATGTTCGGCGTGCAGATGGAGCGGATGTGGGGCACGGCGTACTTCGCGCGCTACTACGCCGTCTGCGGCATCGGCGCCGCCGTGACGACGCTGCTGGCGGCGCTGCTGCCGGGCACGATCGGCGAGATGCTGTACGCCTCGCTGACCATCGGCGCGTCAGGCGCCGTGTACGGCCTGCTGCTCGCCTACGCGCAGTACTACCCGGACCGCCCGATCTATTTCTGGATGCTCTTCCCGATTCCGGCGAAGTACTTCGTGCTGATCGTCGGCGCGATCTCGCTGTTCCTCGCGATGAGCGAAGTCGGTGGGGTGGCCCACACGACGCACCTCGGCGGCATCGTCGCCGGGTATCTGTTCCTGAAGGGCGGCCGCATGCGGCCCATGGCGGAGCTCACCTACCGCTACCAGCGCTGGAAGATCGACCGCCATCGCAGAAAGTTCGACGTCTACCCCGGCGGCCGCGGCCCCGGCCCGCGCGTGCACTGAC
>CAYNUO010000036.1:10938-27800 GCA_964400405.1 uncultured Bifidobacteriaceae bacterium
TTGTCCGTGCCGTTCAGCCAGTCGTAACGAATCGGGCTGAAGATATCCATCTCGAAGCAGTCCTCGAGCGCCTCCGCCTGGTGCGGCAGCCACGACGGAATGTGCAGCACCTCACCGGCGCGCACCACCACGTCTTCGCCATTCACCTTGAACTTCATCGACCCGGTCAGCACGTACGTGATCTGCTCCGCTTCGTGGTTATGCATCGGGACGATGCATCCGCTCTTCAGATAAATCTGCGTAATCATCTCTTTCTCCCCCGTGATGATCTTGCGGGAGAGCATGTCGGTGACTTTCTCGAGCTCGATGTCGTCCCAGCGGTGCAGCGTCACGCGGTTGGTGGGAATGGAGATCGGAATGGACATGCGCGACACTCTATCGCAGCTGGACTTTCACGACTCGACCGGGTGGTATAATTCGGCGGTTATGGCGTCGAGCGTGGCCCCCGCAGGGGGCGCCAAGGCCGCGACTTCTTCCCGGCTCAGTCAGCTCACCGGCCTGACCGGTGACGCGCTGATCGCGGCGTACCGGTCGATGCTCCTGTCGCGGGCCATCGACGATCGCGAGATCCACCTCCGCAATCAAAGCCAGGCCTACTTCCAGATCAGCGGCGCGGGTCACGAGGCGATCCTCACCGCGGCCGCGATGGCGTTCACGCCCGGCCACGACTGGTTCTTTCCCTACTATCGCGACCGCGCGCTCTGCCTCGCGCTCGGGATGACGCCGTACGAGATGTTCCTCGCGGCCGTGGGCGCCAGGGATGACGGCACGTCTGCCGGGCGGCAGATGCCTTCGCACTGGAGCAGCCGGCGCCTCCGGATCCCCACGCAGAGCAGCGTCGTCGCCTCGCAGTGTCTGCACGCGGTGGGTTGCGCAGAGGCAACGGTCCGGTACCGCGCGCTGGGCGTCGGGCCCGCGAACGGCGACGTGGTGCACGCGGACGAGATCACCTACGTCTCGGTCGGCGACGGCGGCACGAGCGAAGGCGAGTTCTGGGAGGCGCTCAACACCGCGTGCACGGAACGTCTCCCGCTGGTCATCCTCGTCGAGGACAACGGATACGCGATCTCGACGCCCGTGTCCGCGCAGACGCCCGGGGCGGACATCGGACGCCTCGTCGAATCGTTTCCCGGACTCACGGTGCTGCGCTGCAACGGCACGGACTTCGCCGACAGCCTCGCCACGATGCGCGAGGCGGTGCGGACGGCCAGATCGGGTGACGGTCCGGTGCTCGTGCACGCCCGGTGCACCCGGCCGTACTCGCACTCGCACTCGGACGACGAAACCCTCTACAAGACAGCCGCGGAGCGCGAGGACGAGGCGCGGCGCGACCCGCTCACGTGCATGGCCCGCGCGCTGGTCGACGACGGCCTCGCCGACGCCACGACGCTGGCGGCGCTGTCGGCAAGCGTCGAACGGGAGGCGGCCGAAGCGGCCGATCGCGCTCTGGGCGCGGCCAAGCCCGATCCCGCCACGGCGCTGGACTTCGTTTTCTCGCCGGATGTCGACCCCGCGTCGTCCGCGTTCGCCACGCCCGCCGTGCTCGAGGGCAAGCCGGACACGATGGTCGGCGCCATCAACCGCACGCTCAAGGACGAGATGGCGCGGGAGCCCCGCATCGTCGTCTTCGGCCAGGACGTCGCGGATGCCTCACGGGCGGAGGCACTGAGCGAGGTCAGCGGTAAGGGGGGCGTGTTCAAGGCAACGCACGGGCTGCAGCGCCGGTTCGGAGCGAACCGCGTGTTCAATTCGCCGCTGGCGGAAGCCAACATCGTGGGCCGCGCCGTGGGCCTCGCCCTGCGCGGACTGAAGCCGGTCGTCGAGATTCAGTTCTTCGATTACATCTGGCCGGCGATGCTCCAGATCCGCGACGAGCTCTCGGTGTTCCGCTATCGCTCGGGCAATACGTGGACGGCGCCGGTGGTCATCCGCACGCCCATCGGCGGCTACCTCCGCGGTGGCGGGCCGTATCACAGCCAGTCGGGCGCGAGCATCTTCGCGCACTGCCCGGGCATCCGCATCGCGTTCCCGTCCTCGGCGGCCGACGCGGCGGGGCTCCTGCGCACGGCGATCCGCTGCGACGACCCGGTGCTGTTCCTCGAGCACAAGCACCTGTACCGCCAGACGTACACGAAGGGCGAGTACCCCGGCCCGGACTACATGGTGCCGTTCGGCAAGGCCGAGGTCCGGCGTCCGGGCACGGACATCGTCATCCTCACGTGGGGGGCGCTCGTCCAGAAGTCGCTGCTGGCCGCGCAGCAGGCCGAGCAGGACGGGCTCAGCGTCGCGGTGGTCGATCTGCGGACGCTCATTCCCTACGACTGGGACACGATCGCCGCGATGGTGTCGTCGACCAACCGTGTCATCGTGGCGCACGAAGACCAGTTGACCTGCGGTTTCGGCGCCGAGATCGCCGCGCGCATCTCGGATGAGCTCTTCGACCAGCTCGACGCGCCGATCCGCCGCGTGGCGGCGCTGGACTGCCCGGTGGCCTACTCGCCGTCACTGGAAGAAGCGATCCTGCCCGGCTCGGCCGCCATCCTCCGCGCCATCAGGGACATCGCGGCGTACTGAACGCCGCCGCGGCCCGACCGGTGGCCGCAACCGGGGCGGGCACGATGCGATCCACAGGAACACCGATTCAGAGACTGACGCTGCGAGAATGATGACCGACCGACCCGCCGCCCTTCGTGAGATTCCCGGCCCCTCGGGCCCGCTCGAAGCCCTGCTCGAGCTGCCGGCCGGTCAGCCTCGCGCCGTCGTCGTACTGGCGCATCCGCTGCCGACGCACGGCGGCACCATGCACACGAAGATGATCTTCCAGGCCGCCAAGGGGCTCGCCCGCGCGGGCTGCGCGGTGCTGCGCTTCAACTTCCGGGGCGTGGGCCGGAGTGCGGGCGCCTTCGACGAAGGACGCGGCGAGCAGGACGATTTCCGCGCAGCGGTCGACGCCGCGGCCGCGCAGTTCCCGGGTCTGGAGATCTGGGGCGGTGGCGGCTCGTTCGGGGCGTACGTCGGCATGACCGCGTCGAGCCTCGACCCGCGGGTTGCGGTCCGCATCGGCATCGCACCCCCGGTGAACCGCTACGACTTCTCGACGATCGCCGCGACCGCCAAGCCCACATTCCTCGTGCACGGTGAGGAAGACGAACTGATTCCGATCGGCCTGGTCCGCGAGTTCTACGCGAAGCTCGAAGAGCCGAAGGAGCTGGTCGTCATCGACCGCGCCAACCACCTCTTCGACGGGCAGGCGAGCGAAGTGGGCGACGCCCTCGAGGACCTGCTGAAGGACTTCTCCGCACGGGCATGAGAGACGCGGTCATCGTCTCGGCCGTCCGCACGCCGGTGGGCCGCGCGCCCCGCGGCGTCCTGCGCACGACGCGGCCCGACGAGCTGGCAGCGACGGTCCTCCGCGACGCCGTGCGCCGCGTGCCGGCTGTCGACCCGCGCGAGGTCGAGGACGTGATCCTCGGCTGCGCCTTTCCCGAAGCCGAGCAGGGCTTGAACGTGGCGCGCATCGCGAGCCTTCGCGCGGGCCTCCCTGTCGAGGTCTCCGCGGTCACGGTCAACCGTTTCTGCGCATCGGGGCTCGAAGCGATCGCGCTGGCGGCGGGGCGGATTCTCTCGGGCGGCGCGGACGTGATCCTCGCCGGCGGGACGGAGTCGATGAGCCTCATCCCGATGGGCGGGCACAAGGTCTCGCCGAATCCGACGCTCCTCGAGGCCTGGCCCGACGTGTATCTGCCGACGGGGGTCGTGGCGGAGAACCACGCGCGCGCCTCGGGCATCAGCCGCGACGACCAGGACGCGTTCGCGCTCGCCAGCCACGTGAAGGCGCTGGCTGCCCAGGATGCCGGGCGCTTCGACGCGGAGGTCGTGCCGGTGACGGTGGCGGATGTCGTCGTGCGCACCGATGAAGGTCCGCGGCGCGAATCCTCGACTGCCGCGCTGGCCGCGCTGAAGCCCGCCTTCCACGCGGCCGGTACCGTCACCGCCGGCAATGCCTCGCAGATGAGCGACGGCGCCGCGGCGGTGCTCGTCATGTCGGGGGAGCGGGCGCGCGCGCTGGGCATCACGCCTCTCGCGCGCTTCGTGGGATACGCGACGGCGGGTGTCCGGCCGGAGCACTTCAGCACGGGGCCCGTGCCCGCGACGCGCAAAGTGCTGGCACAGACAGGCCTCACGCTGGACGCGATGGACCTCGTGGAGCTCAACGAGGCGTTCGCGGCCCAGGTCCTGGCGTGCCTGCGCGAGCTGCCGATCGACTCCGCCCGCCTGAACGTGAACGGCGGCGCGATCGCGCTCGGCCACCCGCTGGGCTGCACCGGCGCGAAGCTGACGGCCACCCTGATCCACGAACTGCAACGCCGGCGGAGCCGCTACGGCCTGGTCACGATGTGCGTCGGCGGCGGCATGGGTGCCGCGGCTGTCTTCGAGCGCCTGTGACGGGCAGCGGCCGCCGATCGAAACGACGGCATCCGGAGCGGTATAGTTCGGGTGTCATGCGCCGGCTTCTCTCAACACTTCTCCTCGTTGCGGCCGCGGCCGCCTGCTCGTCCGGGCCGACGCCGATCGACGACTCCGCCTCCTATGTCGAACGGGTGCGGGCGGACCGGGCGCAGAAGGACACGTTCTTCCTGTCGGACAGTCCGGATAATCCGGCGCCGAAGGAAAAGCGGTCGCAGCTCGTGCCGCTGGTGTATTACGACATCGACGCGGACTACCGGGTCCCGGCCCAGCTGGCCGTCGCGAGCGATCAGCCGGTGTTCGACATGCCGACCTCGACCGGCAAGATGCGGAAGGCCACGCAGATCGGCACCCTGTCATTCACGGTGAAGGGCCAGACGCTCACGCTCACGGCCTTCGCGGGCGAGGGCGCGAACGGACGGCCGGACATGAACCGGGTGTTTCTGCCGTTCAGCGACGCGACCAGCGGCACCGACACGTACGTGGCCGGCCGTTTCCTCGAACTCGATCGGACGGCGACCGGCGTCTATGTGATCGACTTCAACACCGCCTACAACCCGTACTGCGCCTACAACGCCAGCTTCGACTGCCCGCTGCCGCCGCGCTCGAACCGGCTGACGGTGCCCATCCTCGCCGGAGAAAAGATCCGGCCGGAGATGCCGGCCCCCGTGAACTCGCGAGGCTGATCGGCCGGATGCCCGCTCACCTCGACGCCGTCATCTTCGACTTCGACGGCGTCATCGCCAACAGCGAACCGCTGCACTACCAGGCCTTTGCCGACACGCTCGCGGCGGCCGGGTTCTCGCTGACGCGCGAGGCGTACTACGCCAGCTACCTGGGCTACGACGATGTCGGCGCCTTCGACGCGGTGGCGAGGGATCACGGCCGGCCGCTCGACGCAGCCGCGATCCGCGGCCTGGTCGAGGCCAAGGAACGGCGCATGCACGAGCTGACGCACGGCGCGGACGTGCTGTTTCCGGGCGCCGCCTCGTTCATCCGCGCCTGCGCGGCGGACGTGCCGGTCGCGATCTGCTCGGGCGCGCTGCGTCAGGAGATCGTCGGGATTCTCGACGCCGCCCGCCTGACGGACGCCGTGCGGCTGATCGTGGCGGCGGGAGACACGCCGCTCAGCAAGCCGTCACCGGAGCCGTACCGCCTCGCGTTCGCCCGGCTCAACGCCGCGCATGGCGGGCGACTGCGGGCCGCCCGTACCGTCGCAATCGAGGATTCACGCTGGGGTCTCGAGTCGGCTCTGGGCGCGGGACTGCGCCTGGTCGGCGTCACGAACAGCTACGGCGCGGACGCACTGCCCGGTGCCGAACTGGTCGTCGCCGGGCTCCACGAGCTGTCCGTGGACATGCTTGACGAGGTGTGCCGTGCCGCGCGCACTCGCTGACGACCTGAAGGCCGCGCTCGCGATTCCCGGAGACGGCCTGACACGGGCCGCGCTCGTCATCGCGCGGCTGGAGTATCCCCGGCTGGATCCGGCGCCGTTCCTGGACCGTCTCGAAGCACTCGGCGAACGGGCCGCCGTCCGCATGCGGGGTGCGGACACCGCCAATCAGGTGGCCGGCTTGAACGCGCTGTTGTTCGAGGAGGAAGCGTTCGCCGGGAACAGCGCGCAGTACGACGACCCGCGCAACAGTTGCCTGAACGCAGTGCTGGAGCGCCGGAGGGGCATTCCGATCACGCTGTCGGTCGTCTACATGGACGTCGCGCGCCGGGCTGGGCTGTACCTCGAGGGCGTGAACTTTCCGGGGCACTTCCTGGTCCGGCATCCGGGCGAGCCGGGCAGGGATCTCATCATCGACCCCTTCCACGCGGGGGCGGTGCTCTCCGTGCAGGACTGCCGGCGGCTCCTCGACCGCTCGAACGGTGACGTCACGTTCAGCCCGGCCCTGCTGACATCTGCAACACCCGCGCGCATCGCCACGCGCATGCTCACCAACCTGAAGCGCCTCTATCTCGGCATGCGATCGTTCCCTCAGGCCCGTGCGGCGACTGACCTGCTGGTTGCCCTGAATCCCGCGTCGGCCGACAACATCCGCGACCGCGGATTGCTGGCCTACCAGCTCAACGACTTCGCCCCTGCCCTCCGCGACCTGGAGGCCTCCCTGGCGCTGGAGCGACCCGCGGCGGGCGATGGCTCGCGGACGGATCAGCGAGTGGTCTGGGACCAGATCAAGACGCTCCGCCGGCGCCTCGCCTCCTTGAACTGACCGCCGGGACATTGCCCTTTGTGGTACCTGAAATCCAGTAGTTTGAAGAAACCTCTCGCTTCCGTTGGATTCTCCGGTCGTCCGAGAACCTGAACTGCGTGTTTTTCGAGGAAATAGCGCCATTGCTCGACGCTCGAGCACGGCCCGGATGTTGCTGATCAGAACAAGGGCCTGCCCAGCTTTTCCGGGTGCCAGGCCCGTCAGACCGTGTCGGGGGCGTCGGCTCAGGCCGATATCAACGGCGCGGTCGCAATCCGCAAGGCTGTACTACTAAAGTGCTTCAGCGGCGTGTCGCCGTCTGAATAGGGCCTGTAATAAACGAGGGAGTCAGAGAACATGAATGTTCGTCGCACCGGATGGTTGCTCGCCCTGCTGGGCGTGCTGCTCATCCCGCAGTTCGCGCTGGCGCAGACCAGCGGCACCATCGCCGGCACCATCAAGGACACTTCCGGCGCCGTTCTGCCGGGCGTCACCGTCGAGGCCGCAAGCCCCGCGCTGATTGAGAAGGTCCGCACGGCCGTCACGGACGACCAGGGCAACTACAAGATCGTTGACCTCCGTCCCGGCGTCTACACCGTGACGGTCAGCCTGACCGGCTTCAGCACCTACAAGCGCGAAGGGCTGGACCTCTCAGCCGGCGTCACGGCCAACGTGAGCGCCGAGATGAAGGTCGGCTCGCTCGAAGAGACCATCACGGTGACCGGCGCGACGCCGATCGTCGACGTGCAGAGCGCGCGCACGCAGAACGTCATGAAGTCCGAGACGCTCGACAGCCTGCCCTCGGGCTCGCGCAACCTGATGGCCTTCGCGGCCATGACGCTCGGCGCGATGCCGTCGTCCGGCGGCCGTAACGACGTCGGCGGCGACAAGGGCGAGCAGGCCAGCGGCATCATCCTCCACGGCGGCCGCGGCGACGATGGCCGCGTCAACTGGGATGGCATGAGCACGAACGTGTTCTTCGGCGGAGGCGGCGGCCAGCAGCGCACGTACTACTTCAACACCGTCGCGGTGCAGGAAGTGGTCGTCGACACGGCCGGCTCCACGGCCGACACCGAAACCGGCGGCGCCAACATCAACATGGTGCCCCGCGAAGGCGGCAACAGCCTGAAGCTCTACTCGAACATCGCCTTCACGAACGAGAGCCTGTCGGCCGAGAGCGTGCCGGACAGCGTGTCGGCCCGCGGCTTCGCGGCCCAGTCGTCGCTCCGGAAGATCTGGGACTACGGCGTCGGCGTCGGCGGTCCGCTGAAGCAGGACAAGGCCTGGTTCTACACCACGTACCGCAACTGGGGCGCGCAGAACTACGGCAACGTCCGGGTGGATGCGGACACCAACCCCCTGACCTACACGCCCGGGACCGACCGCGCGTTCGCGAACACGTATTTCGCGGATGAGTCGTTCCGCATGACGTGGCAGCTCAGCCAGAAGCACAAGATCAACCACGAGTTCCACCTGCAGTACGGCTGCTCGTGCGACCTCGGCATCGGCGGCGGCGCACTCCAGACGTCGGAGGCCTCGACGGACTTCAACTACGGTCCGCAGATCCTGAACCAGACGACGTGGAACTGGACGGCGAGCAACAAGCTGCTGGTCCAGGCCGGCGCCAGCTTCCTGCGGCAGGAAGTGAACTTCATGAACACCGCCAATCGCAACATCTTCACCGGCAAGGCCGACAATGTCTTCGCGCCTCCGGGAACGTTTGCGATCACCGACGTGGCCACGGGCTTCAGCTTCGGCGCGATCCCGGGCGGCTTCACCAACTACGGCGTGGACGACAACAGCAACAACTACAACCAGAAGCTGTCGGTGAACTACATCACCGGGTCGCATGCGATGAAGTTTGGCCTTCAGACCATCCAGGGCAAGTACGACATCTTCGGCATGCAGGGTGGCGTGGAGCAGATCAACCTCCAGGTCCGCAGCGGCGTGCCCGTCGGGGTGCGGCTGTGGGCTGGTCCATTCCAGTCCCTGATGGATCTGGGCGGCCAGGGCCTGTTTGCGCAGGACCAGTGGACGATCAAGAAGCTGACGCTGAACGTCGGCGCCCGCTACGACCGTTTCGTCGGCAGCACGCCGGCGCAGGACATCGCGGCTGGTCCGTTCCGGCCCGCCTTCAGCGTGCCGGCGCAGGACAGCCTGCCGAACTTCCAGGATTTCACCTACCGTGCGGCCGCCGCGTATGACGTGTTCGGCAACGGCAAGACCGCCATCAAGGCGGGCTTCGGCAAGTACCTGATGGGTCAGGGCGGCGCGCTCGCGCAGCAGGGCTTCTCGAAGTCGTTCGCCATCGCGGGCAACACGGATCGGACCTGGAGCGACGCGAACGGCAACAACCTGCCGGACTGCGTGCACACCAACCCGGCCGCCAACGGCGAGTGCGGTGCCTACACGAACCCGGTCTTCGGACAGACGCTGTCCTTCGCTTCGCTCGACCCCGACTGGGTCGAGGGCTGGGGCAAGCGCGAGTACAACTACCAGTGGAACGTCCAGCTCCAGCAGGAGCTCCGCCCGGGCATCGGCCTGGCGGTGGGCTACTTCCACACGCAGTGGGGCAACATGTCGGTCACGCGCAACACGCGCCTCGACCCGAGCGACTACACCGCCTACTGCATCACCGCGTCGACCCTGGCCAAGGGGCCGGCCAGCGGCCAGCAGGTCTGCGGCTTCTATGACCAGACGCCGGCCTCGCTCGCGAAGGGCAACTTCTTCCAGATCGAGCGGGCGCAGAAGTACAGCGACCTGGGCTCGCCGGAGGACTACTTCAACGGCGTGGACGTCGGCATCAACGCCCGCTGGGGCAAGGGCGCGCTGCTGACCGGCGGCGTCTCCGTCGGCCGGCAGATCGTCGACACCTGCTACGTAAACAGCCGTCCGGACCTCACTCCGCAGGGCTCCCCGATGGGCTCGCCGATCCCGGGTCCCAGCCGCTACCCGCGCAACGACGAGTTCTGCAACGTCACGCCGAGCTGGTGGGATGGCATCGGTTCGCAGGTGAAGCTGCAGTTCGTGTACCCGCTGCCGGGTGACGTGAACGTCAGCGCGTCCTACAAGCACCTGCCGGGCATCGCGATCAGCGGCAATCAGATCGTCACGAACGCGCAGATCACGGGCATCCTCGGCCGGCCGTCCATCTCGGGCGGCACGACCAGCCACTCGGTCATCCCCACGGGCAGCGGCAACAACAACGCTGGCGGTGGCACGGCCGAAGTGTTTGACGAGCGCCTGAATCAGCTCGACCTCCGCTTCAGCAAGACGCTGAAGTTCGGCAAGAGCAAGATCCAGGGCATCTTCGACATCTACAACGTGGCCAACGCGCGCACGCCGCAGAGCTCGGTCAGCAATTTTGTCCCTGGGGCTCCAACCACCTCCTACCAGAACATCATCTCGACGCTGGGCGGCCGGCTCTTCAAGTTCGGCGCGACGGTCGACTTCTAAAAAACGCACTCACCTATCACCGCCGGCGGCCCCGAGGGGCGGCCGGCGGGTTCGACCCGGGCGGGACCTCGCGAGAGGCTCCCGCCCCTTTTTTTGCCTGCGCTTCCCACGTCGCCCGCGTGAACGGCGTGCTGGACCTCTACAGCATCGGGAACAGCCGGGCGCCCGCCCCTGCCTGTGCCGTGCCCGGCGATTCCCAGCCCTGCACGGCTTCGCCAGCCGGTCCAGGCCCTCGCTCTGGCCGCCCGCGCGTCCAGGCAGCTCATCCATTGACGGGCACAATTTTAGAATGTCAATCGCTCCAGTCCCGGCAGTAGACTTCCACGTTTCTGCCGCGCCCCCCTGGACGGCGGCAGTTGTGTGAACCCGGCTGGTGATCGCCGAATGGAAGGGAGATACGAGAATGAACATTCGTCGTACGGGATGGCTGCTCGCCCTCTTGGGCCTGCTGCTCGTTCCGCAATTCGCGCTGGCGCAGGCCAGCGGTTCCATCGCGGGCACGGTCAGGGATGCCTCGGGCGGCGTGCTGCCCGGCGCAACTGTTGAAGCCTCCAGCCCGGCACTGATCGAGAAGGTCCGCAGCGTCACGACCGACGCGCAGGGCAACTACAAGATCACGGAGCTCCGGCCAGGCATCTACACGGTCACGGTGACACTGCCCGGCTTCAGCACCTACAAGCGCGAGGGGATCGACCTCTCGGTGGGCTTCACCGCCAACGTGAGCGCGGATCTGAAGGTCGGCTCCCTTGAGGAGACCGTCACGGTGACGGGCGCCACGCCGATCGTCGACGTGCAGAGCGCGCGCACGCAGAACGTGCTCAAGTCCGAAACGATGGACAACCTGCCGTCCGGCTCGCGCAACCTGATGGCGTTCGTCTCCATGACGCTCGGCGCGATGCCGTCGTCCGGCGGCCGCAACGACGTCGGCGGCGACAAGGGCGAGCAGGCGACGGGCATCGTGCTGCACGGCGGCCGCGGTGACGACGGGCGCGTGAACTGGGACGGCATGAACACGAACGTGTTCTTCGGCAACGCCGGCGGCCAGCAGCGCACCTACTACTTCAACACCGTCGCAATCCAGGAGACTGTCATCGACACCGGCGGCGCGACCGCCGAGACCGAGACGGGCGGCGCCAACATCAACATGGTGCCCAAGGAGGGCGGCAACAACCTCAAGTTCTTCGGCCTGATCGCGTACACCGATGAGAACTTCTCGGCGAAGGCCGTGCCGAAGTCCGTCAGCGACCGCGGCTTCGGGCCGCAGACCTCGCTCCGGAAGGTCTATGACTACGGGGTGGGCGTGGGCGGACCAATCAAGCAGGACAAGGCCTGGTTCTACGCCACGTATCGTCCGTGGGGCGCGCAGAACTACGGCACGGTGCGCCTCGACGTGGACAACAACCCGCTGACCTATACACCTGGACCTGACCGCGGCTACGCCGACACCTATTTCGCCGACGAGTCATTCCGCGCCACCATCCAGCTCAACGCGAAGAACAAGGTGAATCACGAAATCCACCTGCAGTACGGCTGCTCGTGCGACCTGGCGCTGGGCCTCGGCGCGCAGCAGACGCCTGAGGCCGCGACGGACTTCGACTACGGCCCGCAGATCCTCAACCAGACCACGTGGAACTACACGGCCAGCAACAAGCTCCTGATCCAGGCCGGTGCGACGTTCCTCCAGCAGAACGTGACCTACCAGAACGGCACGACGTCCAACGCCAGCAAGCTGACCGGCAGCGGCAAAGGCGTAGAACCCGGCCTGGGCGTCTTTGCCATCACCGACCTGGCCACGACGCTGACCTACGGCGCGCTGCCCGGCAGCATCCAGAACTACGGGGGTCCCGACGACAGCGCGAACTTCAACCAGAAGTTCACGGTCAACTACATCACGGGGTCCCACGCCATCAAGGCCGGCCTGCAGACGCTGCAGGGCCGCTATGACTTCGACGGGATGGGGATCCAGTATCCGGTCGAGCAGGTCAACTACCAGTTCCGCTCGGGCGTGCCGGTATCCCTCTCGCAGTTCGCCGGCCCGTTCATCTCGAAGACGCGACTGCGGGCCGAGGGCCTCTTCGTCCAGGACCAGTGGACGCTGAAGAGGCTGACGCTGAGCTACGGTGCGCGCTACGACCACTTCAACGCCCGGACGCTGGCCCTCGACGTGCCCGCGGGCCGCTTCCGCCCGGCGTTTTCCGTGGCAGAGCGGAAGAACCTCCCGGACTTCAAGGACTTCACCTACCGCGTGGGTGCGGCCTATGACGTCTTCGGCAACGGCCGGACAGCCATCAAGGGCGGGTTCGGCAAGTACCTGATGGGACAGGGCGGGCAGTTCTCGAACCAGGGCTTCGCGCCGGCGACGGCCATCGTGACGTCGACGAGCCGTGCGTGGAGCGACGCCAACGGGAACTTCTCGCCGGACTGCGTGCTCGAGAACTTCGCGGCCAACGGCGAGTGCGGCGCCATTCTGAACCCGCTCTTCGGGCAGCCGTTCTCGGTGCAGTCGCTCGCAGACGACGTCCGCGAGGGCTGGGGCAAACGCGAATACAACTACCAGTGGAACCTCCAGCTCCAGCAGGAGCTGCGCCCCGGCCTCGGCCTCGCCGTGGGCTACTTCCACACGCAGTGGGGCAACATGTCGGTCACGCGCAACACCCGGGTGACGGCCGACGACTACACGCGCTACTCGTTTACCGCCCCGACCGACCCCCGCCTGGGCGCCGGCAGCGGCAAGACCGTGGACGGCTACTACGACATCACTGCCGCGGGCCTGGCCAAAGGTGCTGCCTATGAGATCTCGCAGGCCAGCAACTTCGGCACGCCGAAGGACTACTTCAACGGTGTCGACATCGGCCTGAACGCGCGCTGGGGCAACGGCAAGCTGCTCACGGGTGGCGTCTCGGTCGGCCGTCAGATCATGGACTACTGCTACGTCAACAGCCGGCCCGACCTGACGCCGCAGAACTACCCGTTCGGCGCCACGTCGGCGAGCCGCTACCCGCGTAACGATGACTTCTGCAATGTCACGCCCAGCTGGTGGGACGGCATTGGTTCGCAGGTGAAGCTGCAGCTGGTCTATCCGCTGCCGTATGGCATCACGGCGAGCGCGGCCTACAAGCACCTGCCGGGCATCATCCTCTCGGCGAACAACGTGCGGACGCCCGCGGAAGTCAGCGCCGTTCTCGGCCGTCCGTCGACGGCGGCTGGAGCGGTCACGCACGCAGTCGTTCCGGTGGGCAGCGGCAACGGCAACAACGGCGGCGCCACGGGAGAGCTGTTCGATGAGCGCCTGAACCAGTTGGACGTCCGGCTGAACAAGGCGGTGAACATCGGCAGGGGCAAGATCACCGGCACGTTCGACATCTACAACATCGGGAACGCACGCACGCCGCAGGGCTTCGTGAACAGCTACAACGGTGCAACGCCTGCGACGGCCGCAGCCTACCAGCGCGTCGTGTCGACACTGGGTGGCCGGCTCTTCAAGTTCGGCGCGACGATCGACTTCTAGAGAAAGCTCGCAGTATCGACGCCGGCGCCCCTCGGGCGTCGGCGGAGTTCTACCTGGGCGGGACCTCGCGAGAGGCTCCCGCCGTTTCTTGCCTGTTTTCGTGTTTTCTGCCCCGATCCGGCCCCTTCCCGCCGGCAGCCAACAACGTGGCCAACGCGCGCACACCGCAGAGCTCGGTGAGCACGCTCGGCGCGGCCTACCAGCGCATCATCTCGACGCTGGGTGGCCGGCTCTTCAAGTTCGGCGCAACGGTCGACTTCTAGAACCGGCCAACGGCCACCGGGAGGCAGGGGTGCCACACGGCACTCCCGCCTCTTCGTCTGTACGGGCACACTTACTCCTGCCATGTCCTCCCTGACCTTCCGCACGGCTGCACCGGCTGACGCGCCGGCCATCGTGGCGCTGGTGCAAAGCGCCTACCGCGGCGAGGCCAGCCGCGCCGGCTGGACGACGGAGGCTGACCTCCTGGGCGGCCAGCGAACCGACACCGAGGACGTGCTGGCGAGGATCGCGGACCCGCGCCAGCGGATCGTGCTGGCGTTCGAGGGCGGCACGCTCGGCGGCTCGGTGCTCCTGCGGGACGAAGGCGGCGGCTCGGCCTACACCGGGATGCTGGCCGTCCGGCCGACGCTGCAGGGCCGGGGGACGGGCCGTGCTCTGCTGGCGGAGGCCGAGCGGATCGCCGTGTCGGACATGGGCGCGACGACCATGCGCATGACCGTCATCGCCCAGCGGACGGAGCTGCTGGCCTGGTATGAACGGCGGAGCTATCAGTTGACCGGCGAGCGGGAGCCGTTTCCCTACGGCGACGAGCGATTCGGGAAACCGGCGCGCGACGACCTCTACTTCGTGGTATTGAAAAAGACCCTGTGACGACGCCCGCCCGATCCCACTATCTGCAGACGCCGCAGATCACGATCATCTTCCTCGCGTTTGCCCTGCTCACGGTCCCGATCGCGTGCCTCCAGTTCACGACGGCCGTGCCGCCTGACACCAGCCGCTGGCTCACGCTGGCGTATGTCGTGATCTTCGGGAACACACACTTCGCCATCACCTGGGCGCTCTATCTGAACGCGGAGAACCTCCGCTACTTCGCGTCATCGGCCGGCCGCAGGGCCGTCTACTTCCTCGGCCCGCCCGCAATCCTCGTGACGTTCTGGTATCTGGGCGTCCGTCAGCTGCCGTCGACCAGCACGATGAACTTCCTGACGTTCACGGTCCTGATCACCTCGGTGGACTACTTCCACTCGGTGCGTCAGGCCTTCGGCGTGTATCAGCTCTTCCGCTCACGGACGGGCGTCGCGTTCCCGTCGTGGATGCCGAACGTGGACAACGGGTACTTCCTGACGCTCTGGGCGCTGCAGACCGTCACGCTCGCGCGCAGCATCTACAACGGCGTGCCCGGCCACTTCGATCCATCTGATCCGTTCACGCGCATCGGACTGGCCGCCTGGGCGGTGCTGCTCGCCTTCATCCTGCGTCACCTCGCGGTGGCCTGGCAGCAGACGAAGGACCGCGGCGCGGTGCTGGCCGCCCTGACGTACCTCGCGTTGCAGTCGGCGTCGGCCCTGATGGTCGTCTACCAGAGCCGGCTGTATGTCGCCAGCCTCGCGATGCACTACGTCGAGTACCACGTGCTGATGGCGCCCCGGCTGCTGAGACCCCCGCTCGATCCGGCGGCCCCGGTGGACCGCGTGGCCGCCTTCTTCCGCCGGCACCGCCTGGCGTTCGGCCTGTCGCTGCTCCTCATCGCGGCGTGGGCGTCGGCGGCGTCGCTCTTCGCCTACAGCGGCATGCCCATCGCGCCGACCGGGCCCCGGGCCTGGTGGTATCTCGTCAACCTGTTCAACGGCATCTTCCTCGCCCACTACTTCATCGAGGCGTTCGTCTGGAAGTTCGGGAATCCGTTCTACCGGCAGACGCTTGGACCGATATACTTCGCGGCGCCCGCGCCCGCGACCGCCGGAACACGACGGTCCGGACGCTAGGACGCACCAAGGAGAGCCCGCCATGCGCGCCCACGCCGTTCGTCCGCTCGCCGCGTTTGCCGTCGCCGCCGTCTGCGGTCTGACCGCGGCCTCACTGACAGCGCAGCAGCGTCAGGCCGCCCCGGTGGCCGCCGACGTCAAGTCCCCGGCCGCGAAGAAGGGTCTCGGCGCGGGCCCATGGACGTTCGAGACCGCGCTCTACACCGTCAAGGTCACGCGCATCGCCACGCTCGACCGGCCGTGGAGCCTGGCGTTCCTGCCGGACGGTTCGATGCTGGTGACCGAACGGCCCGGGCGCCTGCGGATCCTCAGGAACGGCGTGCTCGATCCTCAGGCGATTCCCGGCGTGCCCAAGGTGCTGACCACCGGATTCGACGGCCTGCTCGACGTCGCGCTCCATCCGAAGTTCGCCGAGAACCGGTTCGTCTACCTGACGTACTCGAAGCCCCTCGACGACGGCGCCGTGCAGACGGCGCTCTTCCGCGCGAAGTTCGACGGCAAGGCGTTGGTGGAGGGGAAAGAGATCTTCGTCGCGAGCACGCCGATTCCGAAGACGAACCAGCAGTCCGTCACGTCGCGGATCGCGTTCGGGCGGGACGGCATGCTCTACATGACGGTCGGCACGCCGAATCAGGACCGCCTGAAGGCCCAGGACCCGCAGAGCCACCGCGGCAAGATCCTGCGCCTCAAGGACGACGGCACCGCGCCCGCCGACAATCCGTTCGTCGGCAAGAGCCTGTACGGTCTGCCGTATCTCCCGGAGATCTACACGATGGGCCATCGCAACGCGATGGGTCTGGCGGTCAATCCCGAGACCGGCGAACTGTGGTCGAACGAGAACGGTCCGTCCAGCGGAGACGAGCTGAACCTGATCCTGCCGGGCCGGAACTACGGCTGGCCGATCATCTCGCTCGGCCGTGAGTACGACGGCACGCCGATGCAGCGCGCGCAGGACGGCATGGAGCAGCCCGTCTACTTCTGGTCGCCCAACCCGTCGGTCACCGGGCTCGCCTTCTACACCGGCGACAAGTTCCCGAAGTGGAAGCGCAGTGCGTTCGTGGGCGGGCTGGCAGGGCGGCGGCTCGATCGCGTCGGATTCAACGAGCGCTGGCAGCCTGTCGGCGCCGACGGCGCGACGGCGTCGGAGATGCTGCTCGGCGAGCTGAAACAGCGCGTGCGCGACGTACGGCAGGGTCCGGACGGCTACCTGTACGTGCTCACGGACGAAACGGACGGCGCGATCCT
>CAYNUO010000037.1:0-13242 GCA_964400405.1 uncultured Bifidobacteriaceae bacterium
CTGGAGCGAGTGGCTCCTCGGGCTGGATTCGAACCAGCAACCCTCCGGTTAACAGCCGGATGCTCTGCCGTTGAGCTACCGAGGAATATAGGTGGGGGCCGTGCGGGCCGGGCGAACCTTCAGATGGTACTGAAACTCGCCCGGAGCCGCAAGGTTTCCGCCTAATTCAGGAACATCCGGTAGCCCCACTTCACGAGCTGATCCCGGTATTCCTTGCCGCCGCCCGCCGCGATGCCGCAGACGACCTTGTGCTTCGCGCACCCCTGGGCAATCTTCTGAATCGCCCCTTCCGTGTCGGGGGCATAGGGCCGCGGCCCGTTCTTCGGCGGGCCGTCGCCGTAGCTGAGGCTCAGGTCGTAGGACCCGACCAGGATGGCCCCGATCCCGGGGACCGAAAGGATCTGGTCCAGGTTCTTCACGGCCTCGGCGGTCTCGATCATGGGGATGGCCATCAGCTCGCCGTCGGGGTTGAGCGGCCACACGTCGGCGCGCTTGAGCAGGTCGTCGGCGCTCATCACGAGGGTCTTGCCGCCCCGGGGTGCGCCGCTCCGCGTGCCGCGTGGAATCGCGGCGACCTTCGAGCCCTTCTGCGGCGGGAACCGCATGGAGGCGACGACGCGCTCGGCGGACGCGCGGTTCTCGATGGACTGGAACACGACGCCCAGCGCGCCAAGGTCCAGCACCTGCAGCGCGGCCCACGCGGAGGGCTCGTTGCCGTACATGGGGACGCGCACGATCGGCGCCTTCAGGAGCTTGCCGTCAGGCCCCTTCTGCGCGGCGGCGTCATCGAGCATCTTGCGCAGGTCGCCGATGAGATACGGGTTGTGCTCCATGTCGATGAAGGTAAGCACCTCGCCGTCGGCAATGCCCCCGGCCTGGAGCCGCGCGATCATCGGGTTGATGCGCCCGGCCGGCGCGGGCGGCGCCTGCCCCGCAACAACCGCCCCCAACCCGACACCCAGCACCACCGCGCACACAAGTCCCTTGCCCATGGCCAACCTCCGGCGCGGAGCCTACCGCACCCGCCAGGCCCGCGCCAGCCGCGGTGTGTCGCACGCCACCGTAAGCGGTGACGGGGTGGCCGATGCGCGATCTCGCGGAGCTGTGGAGATGACCGCTCTTGATCCCGATCTGGCGAGAAGCCTCAGGGAACCAGCGAGACGGCGTCTCGCGTCCAGCGGCCGAGGCGGGCCTCGCAGCCAGATCCGGTCATCGGAACCGCGCAGCGAGAGCGCGTATCGGCCGCCCCGTCACAGGCGGTGGCTCTCTCGACGCGACTAGCTGAACAGGCTCGTCGACGGCGCGTAGCGGCGGAGGTACTGCTTCACCTTCACCTTGCGGGCGGTGTTGACCGAGCTCATGTAGCGGATGGTGCCGAAGATCGGCCGCTCGGGTCCCCACGCGCGGTCGTAGCGGCCGAGCACCCACGCGATGCCCGAGCAGGAATTCGGGTCGCGGCCGTCCACGGCGTAGCGGTTGTTCAGGTGGACCATCGCCTCGAAGGCGGCCTCCGGCGTCGCGCTCCACTCGAGGATCTTCTTGCCCCACAGCATCCGCAGCATGTTGTGCAGCCGGCCCTCGGTCACGAGCTGGCGCTGCGCCGCGTTCCACAGCTCGTCGTGCGTGGCCGCACCGTCCAGCGTCGCGAGGTCGTAGAGCGTCGGGCGCGGGTCGGGCGCGTGGCGCGCGAGCGTGTCACGCGCCCAGGCGGGCAGCGTGTCGAACTGGTCATAGCGCGGCAGGTGCGCGGCGGCGTTCAGGCCGACCTCGCGCCACGTGATCAGCTCATCGAGGAACCCTTCGACGTTGACGTCGAGCCCCCACCATCCCTCCCGGTGACCGTCCGTCTTGCTCGAGCACTCGCCCGCCCACCCCGCGTGCGCGAGCACGCGCCGGCACACGTCGGCGGCGGAGATGTGCCCGAAGTGCAGATAGGGCGAGAGGTTGCTGCTGCGGTCGAGGTCGGGGTGACTCCGGTCGTCGCCGTAGCGGGCCAGCCCCTCCTGCAGGAAGCGGTCGAGCGTGGCCTGCGCGGCGCGTTCGCCCCCGGCCTGGCTCGCAGGCGCGAGAGCGTCGATCGGCAGCGCCGCAAGCGACGCGGACAGCCCTGCCTCGACAGGGAACGATGGCCATCTGGCCTCGACCTGCGCGAGCCACGCCATGTCCGCGCCGGAGAGTGCGGGCGCGTCACGCAGGTCCTCGTCACGCCCGCGCAGCAGTTCCCCCGCCACGATGGGCAGCGTCTTCTGGACGAAGCGGCGGAACGAGTACGCGGTGGGGTACACCCGGGTGGCGGCGTCGAGCGGCAGTACGCCGTTGTCGTCCACGGCCTCGAACCGGCAGGGCACGCAGGCCGCGGCCGCCTGCAGCATGCGCGGCAGGAAGAAGGCCGGTGAGCGATCGGTCACGACCACCGCGGCCTCGCGCGCCAGCGCCTCCAGCAGGCCACGTGCGGCCCGCGGCGCGGGCTCGACGTACGGAATGTAGTGGACGGGCGTTCCGGCGAAGACACGCGCCTGGTCGCGCATGCCCTCGACGACGAACTGGTGGATGCGCCGGCTCGCCCACGGATAGTCCACGCGGAGCGGCTCGAAGACGACGAGCGGCTTGCGCAGGTCGCGGGCGTGACGCAGGGCGAGCGCGAGCGCGCGGTTGCTGCGCGTGCGGCGCGCGGCCACCATCCAGTAGAGGACGAATCGGCCACGGGCCGACGGCGGTTCGTCGCGCAGGACGGAGATGCGCGGGTCGCCCGGCGCGAACGGCATGCGTGACCCCTGACGCTAGCGCGCGGCCCGGGACGCAGCGGCGGCCGTGGCGGCGGCAAACGACGCGAACGACTCGAAGTCCTCGAACCGGCGCCCGGACTCGACGGGGATCGCGGGCCAGTGGCCGCGTCCACCGAGCGCCAGCACGGCACCATGCGCGCGGCACGCTTCGGCCACGCGCGCCGCTTCGGCGAGCAGCGCCGACGGCTTCGACGCCACGGAGGCGGACAGGGCGACCATGCGCGGCCGCCACTGCCGGATGGCGGTCACAAGCTCCTCTACGGGCATCGGCGCGCCGGCCCAGATCACGCGCCAGCCGGCTTCGCGCAGCGTCAGCTCCGTCAGCGCGAGGCCGCCCGTGTGGGTGTCGCCCTCGGCTGCGGCCATCAGGCACGCGGGAGAACCCGGCTGCAGTGGAATCGATTCCACGACGCGCGTCAGTGCCCGGCGGAGCCGGTCCGATGCCATGTGTTCTTCGGCCACGGTCAGCGACCCGCGCGCCCAGCGGTCGCCGACCTCGGCCAGCAGCGCTCCAACCCGGCCGGCCACGCGGGTCCACGACCCCTGCTTCGCCCGCTCCTTGAGCAGCAGCGCCTCGACGAGAAACGGCCCTTCCTGATCGAGCAGCGCGTCGATCCACTCGTCCCACTCGCCGGGCGCAGCGGACTGCGGCGCCAGAGTGCGGAGCAGTGCCTGCAGCTCGCTGCGGCGGAAGCGGCGATGCCCCCCGGCAGTGCGGACGCATTGCAGCCGCCCGCCATCCGCCCAGCGTTTGATCGCCGTCGGCCCGACACCGGCCAGACGGCACGCCTCCACGGTTGTCAGCAAATCGTCCATGCCGCAGAGCATATAAGACGAATAAGACGATTTCAATAGACTAAATCGTCTCTTAACCGTAGACTCAAGGCCAGCAGACAGGAACAGCGGGGATATGCGCATCACATTAACGGGAGCCACGGGGCTTGTCGGGCGGGCCCTGGTGCCGGCACTCCAGCGCCGGGGACACACGGTGGTCGCCTGGGTGCGCTCGGCTGAGCGGGCGCGTGCGCGGCTCGGCGCGGACGTGGTGCTCGTGGAGGACGACGGCACGGAGGCGCGGCTCCAGGAAGCACTGGCCGGCGCGGACGCCGTCGTGAATCTGGCGGGAGAGTCGATTCTGGGCGGGCGGTGGTCGACCCGGCGCCGCGCGGCGCTCCGGGCCAGCCGCGTGGATCTGACTGCCCGCCTGGTGACAGCGATGCGGACCCTCCCGCAGCCGCCGCGCGTCTTCGTCTCGGGCAGCGCGATCGGCTTCTACGGCAACCAGGGGGACAGACTCCTCCGCGAGGAGATGCCGGCCGGGACCGATTTCCTGGCCACCCTGTGTCGCGACTGGGAGGCGGCGGCCACCGCCGCAAGCGACCTGTGCCGCGTCGTCACGCTGCGCACGGGCGTCGTACTCGCGCGTGATGGCGGCGCGCTCCCGCTGATGACGCCGGCGTTCCGCCTGGGCCTGGGCGGCGCGGCCGGCCACGGCCGCCAGTTCATGTCGTGGATTCACCTCCACGATCTCGTGGAGATCATCGTCAGGGCGCTCGACGACACCCGCTACGCGGGTCCGATCAACGCCGTCGCGCCGTCAGCCGTGCGGGCCAGGGACTTTGCGCACGCGGTCGGTGCAGCCCTCCGGCGGCCGGCCTGGGCGCCCTTGCCGGCCGTCGCGCTGCGCGCCGTGCTCGGCGAGGCCGCGGGCGTGCTGCTCGACAGCCAGGGCGCGCATCCGGGCCGGCTCATCGCGTGCGGCTTCACGTGGCGCTTCCCCACGCTGACCGCCGCACTCACTGACCTGCTCCGGTCCGATGCGTCCGTCTCGATCCGGACGGTCGACCCGGGTCGCATCCCTGAACACCCCTATCTCGCAGCCCGGCGCGCGCGCTACGTGCTCTTCAGCATCACGACGGTGGACGCACCGGTGTCGGCCACGTTCCCGTTCTTCTCCAGGCCGGAGAATCTGGGGCTCATCACACCATCGGCGATGCAGTTCCTGATCACGAGCCGGCCGGACACCATCAGCGACGACGCGACCATCGACTACCGCATCAAGGTCAGCGGCGTCCCGATGACGTGGCGCACACGCATCACGTCGTGGGAGCCCGAGGCGCGGTTCGTGGACGTGCAGGAGTCGGGCCCGTATCGGAGCTGGTATCACGAGCACTCGTTCCGGGCCGACGGCGCCCGCACGGTCATGGAAGACCGCGTCTACTACGCGCCGCCGTTCGGCGTGCTCGGCCGGATCGCGCACGCGCTCGTCATCCGTCCCATGCTCCGGCACATTTTTCAGTACCGACAGGACGTCATCCGCCTGCGGTTTGGAGGTACGACATGACCCCTCGTCTCGGCGTTTCGGCATGCCTGCTCGGCCGGCAGGTGCGGTTTGACGGCGGCCACGCGCGCAGTCCCTTCGTGACCGACGCGCTGGGCCCGTCGGTGGAGTGGGTGCCGGTGTGCCCGGAGATGGAAGCCGGGCTTGGCGCCCCGCGCGAAACGATCCGGCTCGTGACGATTGACGGGACCCGCCGCGCGATGACGACGCGAACCGGAGAGGACGTCACGCCGGCCCTGCAGGCCGCCATCGACGCCCGCGTCGAGATGCTGGCCGCGGCCAACCTCTCGGGCTTCGTGCTGAAGAAGGACTCCCCGAGCTGCGGTGTCGAGCGCGTCCGCGTCTACACGCCGGAGGGCGGAAAGACGCGGGATGGACGCGGGCTCTTCGCGGAGGCGCTGATGCGCCGCCTGCCGCTGCTGCCCGTCGAGGAAGAGGGCCGGCTCGGCGACCCGCTGCTGCGCGACCAGTTCCTGAACCGGGTTTTCGCGCACCAGCGCATGACGGCGTTCTTCGCGGGCGCGTGGACGGTGGGCTCGCTCGTGCGCTTCCACACGGCGCAGAAGCTGGCGCTGCTGGCGCACCGGCCCGAGGGTTACCGGGAGCTCGGGCGTCTGGTCGCAGGTGCGGCGGGCATGCCACGCGCCGAACTCGCCGCCACCTATCAGCGCCGGTTCATGGCAATCCTGGCCGTTGCGCCCACGCCGGGCCGGCATGTGAACGTGCTGCAGCACGCCGCCGGTTACTGCACGCCGCACCTGGAGGCCGGCGACCGTCGCGAGCTGCACGATGCCATCGCGGATTACGCCACGGGTGTCGTGCCGCTGGTCGTGCCGCGCACGCTGTGCCACCACCATGCACGGCGGCAGGGACAGCAGTGGCTGCTCGATCAGAGCTACTTCGCGCCCTATCCGAAGGCGCTGATGCCGGGCGCCGCGCCGGTGATGGCGCGGCAGCGGTAGGAGGAACGGCTACTTCTTCTTCGATCCGACGCGGCCCTTGTCGCCACCCGTGAAGCCGAGCTGCACGGCCGTGCCGACCAGACCCACGACGACCCACACGAGGAGCACCCAGCGCCTGCCGGGCGCGGGGTCGAGCGGATAGATCACCCACGCATCACCGGCGATCGCCGCGGCCATCGCGGCGCGATCACCCACGAGCGCCATCGCCCCGACGAGCAGCGTCCACGAGCCGAGGAACGCCGTGCCGACGATGATCACGTAGCGCTGCAGATAGACGGCCACGACCGCGAACGCCACAGCGGCCAGCACCACGACCCACACGCCGGGGTCGCCCTTGCCGAGCACCGAGAACACCAGGTGCGCGATGGTGGCGCCGAGCGCCGCGCCGGCGAGCGCCACGCCGACGAAGTACGCCGCACGCAGGATCAGCGCCCCGACGATGCCGCCGACCAGCGCCGCAATCAGCATCGGCGTCGTATCGCTCACCCCGAAGATCGAGCTGGCCGCGAACGCCCCGATGAGAAAACCGAAGACCAGCAGCACGATGCGGAAGAGCCGGTGGCCGAAGAAGCACGAGAGTGCGCCGCTCAGCAGCAGGACGATGGCGGCGGGAAGCTGGTAGGCGGCAGGCAGCATCGTCGGATCAGAACTCCCGGCGGCCTTCCATCGCGCGCGACATCGTGATCTCGTCGGCGTACTCGAGGTCACTGCCGACGGGGATGCCCATCGCGATGCGGGTCACGCGCACGCCGAGCGGCTTCAGCAGGCGCGCCAGATACAGCGCGGTCGCCTCGCCTTCCACGGTCGGGTTCGTCGCGACGATCACCTCTTCGACGACGCCGGTGCCCACGCGCGCCAGCAGGCTCTTGATCTTCAGGTCGTCGGGGCCCACGCCCTGCAGCGGCGAGAGCGTGCCCATCAGCACGTGATACCCGCCCTTGAAGCCGCCCGTCTTCTCCACGACGGTGACGTTCTGCGGCTCCTCGACGACGCAGATGACCCGGGCATCGCGCGACGGGCTCGTGCAGAACGCGCACGGGTCGGCGTCGGTGATGTTGTGGCACACCGAGCAGTACGTGATCTTGTCCTTCACGTCGCGCAGCGCCTCGACGAGCCGCTCGACGTCCTCGCGCGGCGTGCGCAGCACATGGAACGCCAGGCGCTGGGCGCTCTTGGCGCCGATGCCGGGCAGCTTCTGGAGGTGTTCGACCAGGCGGGTGAGCGATTCCGGAAGCGCAGGCATCAGGAGAGGCCGGGGATCTTCATGCCGCCCATGAGGCCGCTCATCTGGCGCCCGAGTTCCTCGTCGACCTTGCGGTGCGCGTCGCTGACGGCCGCCACGACGAGGTCCTGCAGCATCTCGACGTCGTCCTTCGAGACCACTGCGGGGTCGAACTTCACCGCATGCAGCCGCTTGTCGCCGGACACGGTCACGGTGACCATGCCGCCGCCCGCGGTGCCTTCGACGCGCATGCCGGTCATCTGTTCCTGCAGACGCGCCTGCATCTCCTGCGCCTGCTTCATCATGTTCTGGATATTCATCGCCGCCTTATATCTCCTCGACGTCGCCGACTTCTGCGGGGAACACCTCGAGCATCGCCTGGACGGCTGATGACGCCATCGCCTCGGCGCGCAGGTCTCTGCCCGGCGTGGACGGCTTCGCCACCTCGGGCACGCGAGCGGCAGCGGGCGCCGGGGCTTCGCCCTCGGCCAGGACCGTGCGCACCGGAATGCGGCGGCCCGTCAGCCGCTCGGCCAGTGCTTCGAGCCACTCGCGGCTCTGATCGAGCTGCGCCTTCGCCATCTTGTGATTCGCGGCGAAGGTGAACGTGATCGCCGCGTCCGTGACGTCGATCGTCTGCGCCTGCGCGATGGCCAGGTTGTAGAGCGTCGCCTTGCCCACACGCACTTCTGAAAGCAGCGTGTCCTTCAGGCCGCCTGCGACGACGGCAGCGCGAGGTGCGGCCGGAGCAGCCGCTGCCGGCGACGGAGATGCGGGTGGCTGCGCAGCGACTGCCGGTCGTGGTGCAGCCGCTGGCGGCGTTGGTCTGGAGACAGGTGCCGGGGGTGCCGCGCTCGGCCGGCGCACCGGTTCCGGCGCCCGCGCGGGCGGTGCCGGCCGTGCCGAGGGACCGGCGGAACCAGCGGACGGCACACCACCACTGAGCAACTCGGCGAGCGGCACCAGCTTGCGCAGGTGCATCCAGCGCAGCATCGCCATCTCGAAGTGGAAGCGCGGCTGCGCGGCCCCGCGGATGTCGTTCTCGGCGCGCGAGAGCACATCAAAGGCGCGCAGCAGATCCTCGCGCGAGCAGCGTCCGGCCAGCGCCTTCAGCCGCGCGGCGTCCGCCTCGCCCAGCCCCGCCTCGGCGATCCGGGCCGGGTCGATCGAGATGATGGTCACGTCGCGGATGACGCCCGCCAGCTCACGGCACACCAGCCGCAGGTCGTGGCCGGACTCGGTGGCGCGGTCCGCCAGCGCGAACGCCTTCGGGGCGTCCTCGTCGATGACGGCTTCGATGATGTCGAACAGCAGGTCGCGGCCGACGAGCCCGAGCACCGTGGACACATCCTCCACGCTGATCGTCTGGCCGGCGAACGCGATCACCTGGTCGAACGCGCTCTGCGCGTCGCGCATGCTGCCCTCGGCCGAGCGGGCGATCAGCATCAGCGCGGCTTCCGGCACGTCGATCCCTTCGGCGGCGGCGATCGCCTTGAGCTGCGCGGCGATGGCGCCGGTCGGAATCGTGCGGAACTCGTAGACCTGCGAGCGCGAGAGGATCGTGTCCGGGATCTTGTGCAGCTCGGTCGTCGCCATCATGAAGACGACGTGCGGCGGCGGCTCCTCGATCGACTTCAGCAGCGCGTTGAACGATGCCGTGGAGAGCTGGTGGACCTCGTCGATGATGAAGACCTTGTGGCGGTCGCGGACGGGGGCGATGGAGAGCCCGGCCAGCACGACCTCACGGATGTTGTCGATGCCCGTGTGGCTCGCGGCGTCGATCTCGAGCACGTCGATGTCGCGGCCCTGCGCAATCTCGAGGCAGGCGTCGCACTCGCCGCACGGGTCCGGCGTCGGCCCCTTCACGCAGTTGAGCGCCCTGGCCAGGATGCGGGCCGTGGTCGTCTTGCCGCACCCCCGGGCGCCCGCAAAGACGAACGCCTGTGCGACACGGCCGCTCGTGATGGCGTTCCTGAGCGTCCGCGTGGTGGCCTGCTGGCCCACGACGTCGTCGAACCGCTGCGGTCGCCACTTCCGGGCCAGAACCTGAAACGACATGTCTTTGGAGTGAGGAGGTGATGTCTCGATGAGCCCCACCGCGGTCCGGATGACCTGCGGCACCGCAGGTGATGCTTAGCGCTGCTGCCTTCCGGCCCTGACGCGGTTCGCAGTCTGTGATCGCACAGGGTCCGGGCCGCGGTGCGGCTCACCGAGAGACCCAGTGTACAACGGGGGGCCAGGTCCCAGGGTCCGGATCCCGGACACGCAGCCTGGTCGGCTAGAACGCCGCGGTGACCCGCACGGTAAGGACCGTCATCGTCGAGGCGGTGGGGTCGCCACCCGGATGCAGCACGAACTGCACGTCCGGCCCCACCTGGAACCGCTCGGCGACGCTGAGGCGGTAATAGGGACCGAACGCGAGTTCCGTGACGCCCGGGAAGTCGGACGCGAGGCCCATGCGGGCGGCGGTCGCGCCCACGCCGAATACGTCGGCGGCGCGGCCCTTGAGGAGGCCCGTCCACGAGGCCCCGGCACCGATGTGCCGGCTGACCGGGGTCAGCACCGAGTTGGTGACGCCGACCTGCCCGAACACCTTCAGACTGCGCGTGCCCTCCTGCCCCGGCGCAGACTGCCAGACCGTCTGCTCCGCCACGACAAACGCGCCGCCATGTGGCGTGGCCACGCCGAACTCGTCTTCCACGCCCTGGCGCCAGCCGCCGACGCGCACGTAGCCGTCGTAGCCGTCGCCCGCCGTCCAGTCACCGGCGACCTGACCGATCACGAACGGGTGCGTCCAGCGATGCGGACCCTCGGCCTGCGCATAGACGCCCACGCCCACGTGCACGTGGCGGACCGGGTCGACAAACACGTTGGCCGACGGCGTCGGGTTCGGATACGTCGGCAGGAGAAAGATCGACGGGCTGAACCCCATCGAGGAGTTCACGAAGTCCAGGCCGCCGTCGACGGCCGCAAACTCGCTGTTCGCGTCCACCTGGCCTACCTTGACGCGCAGCGGCACGCGCTCGAAGGTCGTCTCGATGAAGGCCTCGTAGAGTTTCTGGAAGTTGAAGTTGTCGATGTTGGAGAACGCCTGCGTCAGCGGGATGCGGGCGGTGCCATCTGAGCCGCCCTTCCACAGGTGCGAGACGAAGGCGCGCGTGCCGTGAAGTCGCGGCAGAACCCGGCCAAGATCCACGTCCGCGGACACGGTGCTCAGGCCGCGAGCGATGACCTGCGCGGTCCCCGGCACACGAGACACGTCACTGACATAGCCCGCCTCGACCTCGAGACCACGGTTTGCCAGCCGGGCCTTGATCTCGTCCCACGACACGGTGGGCACAGGAAGGTCCCCGCCCTCCTCAGGATCCTGGGCCGCGGTTGACGGAATCGCCGTTGCCGGCGCATCAGTCACAGCGGGAGACACCGGGGGCGGGGGCGAGGCATGGGTCGCCGCATGGACCAACACGATGCCCTCGGGCGTCGGAGGCATTGCCGACCCCGCACCACCAGCCGCGGCGCCGAGTGGCGAGGCCGAAAGCGCCAGCCCCGCGCACGCGGTAAGGACGGAAAAGCATATAGAACGAGTTCTCTGCAGACACATGCCGCTGGTCCTCTCGCGCGAGCGGGTGCATGACCGTTGAGTCGGTCAATCGCTGCAGGAATCGACCGTGGCACGGAAACCTTTAGTGGCACGAAGGCTGCGCCATATCGGCCGGGGCGGTGCCGGGATTCCGGCAGGACGGGCAACAGCGCGAGAAGACGCGACGTGAGCGTGCCCGGCGGGCAGGATCAGGCCAGCAGGCGGGTCGCGAGCGCCGTGTACAGGTCGATGGCCGAGGCCAGTTCGTCGATCGCCAGGTGCTCGTGGTCCGTGTGGGCGACGTGGATGGAGCCCGGGCCCATCAGGATGGGCCGGCCCCAGTTGGTCAGCAGCGGCACGTCAGTCGTGAACGGAAACACGGCGGTTTCGAAGTCCGGCTCCGTGTACATCCGGACGGCCGGGATGTCGACGACAGGCTCCACGTCGACGATGCTCCGCACGACGTCCAGCGCGGCGATCACGTCGTCCCCCGGACCCACCGTACGGAACACCAGCTCCGCCGAGGCGCTCGGCGACACGACGTTCGGCGCCACGCCGCCTTCGATGAGACCGACCGAGTAGTGCGTCCGGCCGAGCTCGGGGTCATCGGGCAGGGTCACGCCGCGGATGACCATCAGCGCGTCGAGCAGCTTGTCGATGGCCGAGACCCCCAGCTCGGGGAACGAGGAGTGGGCCGCGCGTCCGGTGGCGTTCAGCCGCACGCGGAGGCTGCCGCGGGTGGCCAGCCCCTGCCGGTTGTCCGTCGGCTCCCCGTTGACGAGAAAGGCCACGCCGGGCGGCGCCAGCGCGTTGGCGATCCGCGCGCCTTCACTGCCCCGCTCCTCGCCGACGACGAACAGCAGCCCGAAAGCGTGCTCGCCCGCCGCCCGGAGCCGCTCACCCGTCGCCACCTGGGCGGCCAGGATCCCCTTCGCGTCGCACGCGCCTCGGCCGACGATCAGATCCCGTTCGCGCCGGCTCGGAAAGAACGGCGGCACGCAGTCGTAGTGCGTCGAGAACACCAGACGCGGCGGCACGCCCAGGTGCGCGTAGACGTTGAAGCGGCCCTCGGCGACGGGCTGCTCGACCACGGTGTAGCCGAGGCCGGTGAGCAGCGCCGAGATGTAGCGGCCGGCCTCGGCTTCCCGGCCGGTTGTCGAGTCGATGTCGACCAGCGCGCAGGTCAGCCCGATGGCACGCTCGACGGGATCCATGGTGCTCTGCGAGGTCAGCTGATCAGCTTCAGCTCGCGGATGACGGACAGAATCTTCTCGCGCGAGGCCGGACGCGGCGGCACCATCGGCAGCCGGAAGTGCTCGCCGAGCAGCCCCATCGCGGCCATCGCGGCCTTGGCCGGGCCCGGATTGGCCTCGATAAAGTTCACCATCATCAGCGGTGCCAGCGCGCGGTGCAGTGCGCGCGCCGCCGCCCAGTCGTTGCGCTCCGCGGCCTCGACCATCTGCACCATCTGGGCGGGAACCTCGTTCGAGGCGACCGAGATGATGCCGTGGCCGCCGATCGAGAGCAGCGGCAGCGTGAGCGCGTCGTCACCGGAGAGGACGATGAAGCTCTCGGGCAGCGTCGCGCAGATGTCGACCAGCTGCGGCATGTTGCCGGAAGCTTCCTTGACGGCCACGACGGTCGGGCACGCCTTCACGATCGTCGCGAGCGTCCCGGCGTCGACGTTCACGCCGGTGCGGCCAGGCACGTTGTAGAGCACGACCGGGAGCGCCGTCGCGCCTGTGACCGCCTTGTAGTGCTCGAGCATGCCTTCGGGCGTCGGCTTGTTGTAGTACGGCGTGACCGACAGGATGCCGTCGGCCCCGGCCTTCTCCATCCGGTGCACGAGCTCGATCACCTCGCGCGTGTTGTAGCCGCCGGCGCCGGCCAGCACAGGCACGCGGCCTGCCACCGCCTCGACGACGAGCTCAACGATGCGGACCTTCTCGTCGGCCGAGAGCGTCGGCGCCTCACCGGTCGTTCCGCAGGGCGACACGAAGTGGACACCGGCATCCACCTGCCGCTTCGCGAGTGCCTTGACGCCAGCCTCGTCGAGCGACCCATCCGGCTTGAACGGCGTCACAAGCGCCGTCCCCACTCCAGTCCACTGTCTGCGTGCCATACGTTCCCTCGTTTCTCCTATCCGAGCTTACTCCGCACGCGGGTCAGTCGATCCGCGCGCGGTATTTCGTCGCCACTGCTGGCTCCGTGGGCGCGTCTGACAAGCGCCCGGGCTCCTGTACAACCAGTCGCCTGCAGGTGTCGACGCAACACCACGCACGGCTCTCCCAGACCGCGGGTCCGTCGATCCGCACGCGGCATTTCGCCGCCACTGCTGGCTCCGTGGGCGC
>CAYNUO010000037.1:13342-17118 GCA_964400405.1 uncultured Bifidobacteriaceae bacterium
CGCACGGCTCTCCCTGCCGCCTCGGTTCAGCGTCAGCCGCGCAGTACGTCCATCATCGAGAACCAGCCGGTCCGGCCGTTCACCCAGCGGGCGGCGAGCAGCGCGCCGCGCGCAAAGCCGCCGCGGTCGCGGGCCGTGTGCGTCAGCTCGATCGTATCGGACTGGCTGTCGAAGCCCACCGTGTGCGTGCCCGGAATCCGGCCGGCGCGCGTGGACGACATGTCGATCGTCCGGTCGTAGCCGGCCCGCACCATCGCGTCCCGCAGCAGAATCGCCGTGCCCGACGGCGCGTCGCGCTTGGCGCTGTGGTGCGCCTCGTGAATCCAGCTCTCATAGTCCGGCTGCGCCGCCATGCGCTTCGCCGCTTCCTCGACGACAAGCTGGAACACGTTCACACCGACCGAGAAGTTGGCCGACGCGACGACACCGATACCGGCTGTCGTCGCCTGCGCGCGGATCGCCGCCTCGTGGGCCGCCCAGCCGGTCGTGCCGATCACGACGTTCGTCTTCCGCTCGGCCAACCGCGCGAAGTTCGCCGGCAGCGCCTCGGCGACGGAAAAGTCGATGGCGACATCCGCCTCGGGCCACGCGCCGCCCACGGTGTCGACGTCCAGCCGTCCGACGACGTCGATCGCCGCGGCCCGGGCCAGTTCGTCCACGAGGCGCCCCATCTTCCCGTAGCCGATGATCAAGAGCTTCATGCGAAGAACTCCTTGTGCAGCCGCTGCATCGCCTCGGCGACGTCGGCATCGGCCAGCACCACCGTCACGTTCCGCCGCGACGCCGCCTGCGAGACCATCCTGAGGGGCACGCCGTCGAGCGCGCGGAGCATCCTGGCCGCGTTCTCGGGCCGGGCCATCAGGCCGTCGCCCACCGCGCACACCAGTGCCATCTCCGGCTCGATCGAGACCTCGGCGAACGCTTCGAGCGCCTGCTTGATGCCCTCGAGCTGGCGCCGGTCCTCCACCGTCACCGACACGCTGACTTCGGAGGTCGTCACCACGTCGACGGCCGTGCGGTGCCGCTCGAACACCTCAAACAGCCGGCGCAGAAAGCCGTAGGCCATCAGCATCCGCGTGGACGTCACGTTGACGACGGAGAGCTTGCGCTTGCAGGCGAGCCCGGCGAACGGCCCGTTGCTGGTGTCGGACTCGGCCGCGATGAGCGTGCCCGCGCCCTCCGGACGCCGCGCGTTCACGATGCGGACGGGGATGCCCCGCTCGACGGCCGGCAGAATCGTGGCCGGATGCAGCACCTTCGCCCCGAAATACGCGAGCTCCGACGCTTCCGCGTAGGACAGGCGCGGCACGAGACGCGGTCCGGTCACCACGCGCGGGTCTGCCGTCAGCATGCCGTCCACGTCGGTCCAGATCTGGATCTCGTCCGCGCCGATGCCGGCGCCGACGAGCGCGCCGGAGTAATCCGATCCGCCACGGCCGAGCGTGGTCGTCAGCCCGTCCACCGTGGCCCCGACGAATCCGCCGAGCACGGGGATGAGGCCGCGGTCGATCGCGCCCAGCACGACGTCGCGCAGCGCGGCGTAGGTCGCGTCCACGATCGGCGCGGCCTGTCCGTGCTCGTCGGTGGTCACGACCACACGCCGGGCGTCCACCCACTCGGCCGCCAGGCCCGCTTCGTCGAGCGCCGCGGCGACCAGGCGTGAGCTGAGCAGCTCCCCTGTGGCCACGATGGCGTCCATCGTGCGCGGCGTCACTTCGCGGAGCAGCGCCAGCCCGCGGACCACCGACTCGAGCTGGTCGAGCTGTTTCGTGATGAATCCGGCGGTCTCGCCGGCCCGGGCCCCGGTCAGCAGCGCCGCGATGGCGTCGGCCTGACGCGAGCGGATGCGGGTCAGGCCCTCCAGCGCCGGGTCGAGCCGGCCCGCGGCGGCGTCGGCCGCGAGGGCCAGCAGCGCATCCGTCACGCCGCTCATGGCGGACACGACGACGGCGGGACCCCGAGGGGATGACTGCCCGGACGTACGGCCCTGGCGAACGATCGTGATCAGCCGGCGGATGGCGTCGGCATCCATGACCGACGTGCCACCGAACTTCTGGACGAGAAGCATGATGAGGTGAACAGTTATTATGGACGAATGCAGGTCGGACTGATCGGATGGCGGGGGATGGTCGGCTCCGTCCTCGTGCAGCGCATGCGCGAGGAACGGGACTTCGACCTGATCGATCCCCTCTTCTTCTCAACCTCGCAGGCCGGCGCCGATGGCCCGGCGGTTGGTAAGCGTGTCGGTCCCGTGCTCGACGCCAACGACGTGAAGGCCCTGACCCGGGCCGAGGTGCTCATCTCCTGCCAGGGCGGCGACTACACGAAGGCGGTCTACCCGAAACTGCGCGAGGCCGGCTGGAACGGCTACTGGATCGACGCCGCGTCGACGATGCGGATGAAGGACGACGCGATCATCGTGCTCGACCCGGTGAACCGCGACGTCATCGACCGCGCGATCACCGGCGGCGTCAGGAACTTCATCGGCGGCAACTGCACGGTCAGCCTGATGCTGATGGCCATGACGGGGCTCTTCCGCGAGGGGCTCGTGGAGTGGGTCAGCGCGATGACGTACCAGTCCGCGTCGGGCGCGGGCGCGAAGAACATGCGCGAGCTCGTGGCGCAGATGGGCGTGACGCACGCCGCCGCGTCGGACCTGCTGAAGGATCCGGCCTCGGCGATCCTCGACATCGACCGGGCGGTGGCAGCCACGCTGCGCTCGCCGGAGTTCCCGACCGCGGCGTTCGGGTACCCGCTCGCGGGCAGCCTGCTGCCCTGGATCGCCGAGGACCTCGGCAACGGCCAGAGCAAGGAAGAGTGGAAGGCCATGGCCGAGGCCAACAAGATCCTCGGGCGGACGGATGCCGCAATCCCGGTCGACGGGTTGTGCGTGCGCGTCGGCGCGATGCGGTGCCACAGCCAGGCGCTGACGGTGAAGCTGACGAAGGATCTGCCCGTCGCCGAAATCGAGCGGCTGCTGGCGGGCGCGCACGAATGGGTGACGGTGGTGCCGAACGAGAAGAACGCGTCGCTCGCGGCGCTGACGCCGGCGGCCGTCACCGGGACGCTGCAGGTCCCGATCGGCCGCATCCGGAAGCTCCACTTCGGCCCGGAGTACATCTCGGCGTTCACGGTGGGCGACCAGCTCCTGTGGGGAGCGGCCGAGCCGCTCCGGCGCACGCTGCGCATCCTCCTCAACGCGGCCTGAGGCCCCGCCCGCCGTGCCGGCCCCCGTTTCGCTCGCGGTACCGGCAGGCGGTGGCACGACCACGGCGCGGCTCTACACTGCCGAGGGTAAGCGCGCCGGCATCACGCTCGTGCTCGCCCACGGCGCCGGTGCGCCGCAGACCCACCCCTTCATGGTGCGCTTTGCGACGGGCCTCGCCGCGCGCGGCATCGACGTTGCGACCTTCAACTTCCTCTACACCGAGCTGAAGCGGAAGCTGCCGGATCGCATGCCCGCGCTCGAGGTCTGCTACCGCGCGGTCATCGCGGCAGCGCTGGCTCACCCGGCCTGGGTGGGCAACCGGCTGTTCATCGGAGGGAAGTCCATGGGTGGCCGGGTGGCCTCACACCTCGGGGCGGCACCGGGCGACCTCGAGGGCCGTCTGCACGGCCTCGTGCTGCTCGGGTATCCGCTGCACCCGCCGGGCAAGCCCGAGGCGCTGCGGGCCGCGCACCTCGCATCGATTGGGGTACCCGTGCTGGTCATCCAGGGTGAGCGCGACCCGTTCGGTTCGCCGCTCGAGCTCGCGCCCCACTTCGGCACGATCCCG
>CAYNUO010000037.1:17218-27657 GCA_964400405.1 uncultured Bifidobacteriaceae bacterium
AGGGAGAGAGGGGCCGGCCATCGAGAGACAGCCGGCCCGAGGTGTTACTTGGCAGCGGGAGCCGCGGCCGCGACCGCAGGTGTTTCGCCGAGCTGGACCTGGAGGGCCGCGAGCGACTCTGCGTGCTCGTGCTGGAACGAGATGCCGCGCTTCTTCATCTCGGTGTAGAGATAGGGCGCGACGTCAAGCAGCCGCTCGGCGCCAAGAAACAGCGGCTCGCCGTCCTTACCGAAGCCGAGCGCGATCGTGAGCGGCGACCAGACAAGACCAGCGGTACCGTAAGACTGCCCCACGAAGTTATTCCGCTGGATCGTCACGCTGAGATCGGCGCCGCGCTCCACGAGAAACCGCACGACAGCCAGCGAGCCGCGGCGCGCCGCTCCGAGGATCGCCGTATGCCCGCGCTTGTCGACGTAGTTGACGTCCTTGTCCGCCTCGTAGAGCAGTTTCACCGTCTCGAGTGCGTCTTCGTGCGTACCGGTGTCCTCGCCAGTGGCGTGCAGGGCCACGCCCGCCGCAACCATCAACGGGCGCATACCCTGATCATTTGTCAGCAACGGATCGGCACCTGCGGCGAGCAGCACACGAACCAGCTGATGATCCACGCCCTTGGCGGCCAGCAGCAGGGGCGTCGCACCGATGCGATTGAGCTGCGTGCGATAGCCGTCAGCCCTCATGCCGTCCTTCGTCATGCGGGCGTTCACATTCGCACCTTTGGCGAGCAGCTTCTTGACCAGATCCAGGCTGCTGATCTGCCCGGTCTGCGTCGGGTGCGGCACGTGGCCCACGGTCAGGGACCGTGAACGGGCCACCTGGTGGAGCGCCGTCCAACCACCTTCCGCGGCATTCGGATCGGCGCCACGGTCGACCAGGTGACCGGCCAGCTCCCAGTGGGCGTTGATGACCGCGAGGATCACCATGTTGACGCCGTCCTGGAGCTTCTCGTTCGCAGAGGCACCCGAATCGAGCAGCAGATTCACGGCATCCAGGCTTCCGCCGCGCACGGCGAAGGCGAGGGGGGTGAAGCGAATCGGCTCCGCCTTTCCACTCCCGAAACCGCCGGTCAGCCGCTTGAAGTCCACTTCGTTCGACTGTGCCTTGATGTTGGCGCCGCTCTCGATGAGCACCTTCATGGCTTCGACGTTGCCCGCAGCGGCCGCCCACATCAGGGCCGTCTGTTCACGCCGTGGCTCGCGGGCATCGATCTTGGCGCCCGCGGAGAGCAACGCCTTGATGGCCGCGCCGGTTCCTGTGCGGGCGGCCGTCATCAGCACCGTCTCTCCGCCAGGGGTTGCTCCGTTCGGATCGGCGCCCGCTTTCAGCAGCCGCTCGATCATCGGCGCACTTCCGGCCGCGGCTGCCAGCGCCAGCGGCGTCACGCCGTAGCGATTGGCCGTCGTGGCCTTGGCACCAGCAGCCAGCAGGGCCTCGGCCACGCCGAGATCCCCCCGATTGGCGGCGTGATGCAGCGAGGTCGTTCCGTCGGCCTCGGCGGCATCGACGGCCGCGCCCTGCTTCAGCAGGGCACGGACCTTCTGGACGTCGCCCTGGCGGGCGGCCTGCAGCAGCGGCGTGACCTGCGCCCCGGCGAACGTCGAAACGGGCATGCCGAGGACCGTGGCGGCCACCACCGCGGTCCGGGCTGTGGCCAGCAGTGAGCTGATCGAGAATCGCACGACGTCCCCTACAGACCCGCCAGAACGCCCGTGCTGTCGCCGACCTGCGCCACCGGGACACCGGCCTTCTCGAGCAGCGTCACGCCGAGGTTCATCGCCGGCGTATCGAGGGCGTACGCCATGTGCCGGTTGCCCTTCAGTTTGCCGCTGCCCTTGCCGAGCAGGATGAGGGGCAGGTTGTGCGGGCTGTGGACATTGCCATCGCCGATGCCGCTGCCATACATCACCATGACGCGGTCCAGCAGCGAACCGTCGCCGTCCTGCGTCTTGGCAAGCTTGTCGGCGAACTTCGCCAGGTTCGACACGTGGTAGGTGTTGATCTTGGTGCGCTTCTGGGTCTTCTCCGGATCGCTGCCGTGGTGCGACATGTCGTGGTCGGCCTCGGGTACGCCGATCCACGGGTAGGTCTGCGAACTCTGCTCCCGGGCCATCTGGAACGACACGACGCGCGTGATGTCAGCCTGATAGGCGAGCAGCATCAGGTCGTACATCAATTCGGCGAACTCCGTGTGCCCTTCGGGAATGCCGATGGGGGCCGTGAGGTTCTCCGGGGTGGCCTCGGAGCGCTGTTCAGCACGCTGGATGCGGCGCTCGACCTCGCGCACCGCGTCCAGGTACTCGCTCACCATCTGCCGATCGGCGGGACCGAGCACCTTCTGGAGCCCGGCGATCTCCTGCCCGACCGCGTCGAGGAGGCTCTTGTCCTTCCGCATCTGCGCCTTGCGGGCGGCCGGGGTCTCACCGTCGCCGAAGAGGCGCTCGAACACCACGCGGGGGTTGTGCTCCATCGGCAGCGGCATGGTCGGCGTGCGCCACGAGAACGTGTTCACGTAGGCGCAGGAGTAGCCGTTGTCGCAGTTGCCGACGTTGAAGTTCGACTCGAGAGCAAGCTCCAGCGACCGCAGCGTCGTGTCTGCCCCCAGGGTGTCGGCGGCGTACTGATCGACCGTCTTGCCGGCCTGGACGTCGGCACCCTCGGTCCGCTTCGGACGCACGCCGTTGAGCCACACGGACCCGCAACGCGTGTGCGGGCCGGTTGTCAGTCCGCGCGACTCGGCCTCGAGGTTGCTCAGGCCGCTGACGACCGTCAGATGCGAGCGATGCGCCTGAAGCGGCTGGAGGACGGTCTTCAGATCAAAGTCCGCCCCGGTCTTTTCCGGGATCCAGTTCCCGAGGACCTGGCCGTTCGGCACGTAGACGAATCCGAGACGGATGACCCCCGCGGCCGCAGTCTTGGCCAGCGCGGTGGAGGCCGGGACCATGGCGTCGAGCAGGGGCAGGGCCACCGTGGCACCCACGCCGCGCAGGAACGTCCGCCGTGGGAGGAACATCTTGCTGATCATCATGGTCACTACTCCTGAGGTCCGACCTGCCGCATACGGAACGGCAGGCTGTTGACGATGCCCATCACGATGGACGAGAAACGGAAGTCGGCCTTCTGCGCATCGCGAACGATGGCACGGATGGCGGGTTGATCATACGTCTCGATGCCGCGGCCCAGTGCGTACACGAGGAGCTTCTCGGTCAGGGTGCTGGCGAAGCGATCCGGATGTGCCGCAAGCGCCTGGCGGAAGTCGCGCAGCCCGGTGAACTTGGTGCCATCGGGCAGCACGCCCGTCGTGTCAAGCGGCTTGAAGATCTCGTCACGATCGCGCCAGCGGCCGGTCGGATCGAAGTTCTCGAGCGCAAAGCCGGCCGGGTCGATCATGGAGTGGCAGGCTCCGCACACGGGGTTGGCGCGATGCGCCGCCATCTTCTCGCGCATGGTCATGGACTGGCGCGCCCCGATCTGCTCCTCCTGCAGCGGCGGCACGTTGGCCGGCGGAGGGGGCGGCGGCGTCGCCAGCACGTTCTCGAGCACCCACTTGCCACGGAACACCGGCGAAGTACGGACGGCGTGGGAGGTCAGCGTGAGGATGCTCCCATGGCCGAGCAGACCGCGACGACGGTCGTCGGGATACTTCACCAGCCGGAACTCCGTGCCACCGACGTTGGGAATCCCGTAGTGGCGGGCCAGACGCTCGTTGAGGAACGTGTAGTCCGCCATGAGCATATCGATCACGCTGCGGTCCTTGCGCACAATGTACTCGACGAACTTCTCGGTTTCGGTCCTGAGCGCAAGCCGAAGTGTCTGGTCGAAGTCCGGAAAGAGCGCCTCGGAGGGCCGTAGTTGCTCGACGTGGCGCAGCTTCAGCCACTGGCTGAAGAAGTTGTCGACCAGCGCTGACGATCGCTGGTCGGCCAGCATGCGCAGCACCTGCTTCCGCAGCACCGCCGGTGTACTGAGCTGGCCGTTGGCAGCCGCCGTCAGCAGCGACTCGTCGGGCACGCTGCTCCACAGGAAGAAGGAGAGGCGCGACGCCAGTTCCATGTCGCTGATCCGGTAGTTGGTTCCAGGCTTCGCTGTCGCGGGTTGGCGCTCCAGCCGGAAGAGGAACTTGGTGCTGACGAGCATCCGGCGGATCGCCATCTCGATGCCGTCGTCGAAGGCGCCATCAGCGCGGCCCTGCTGGAAGAACGTCGTCAACTCATCAAGGTCGGCAGCCATGACGGGTCGCCGATAGGCGTACCGCGCGAGCTGGCCCAGGATACGGCGTGCGCAGGCCGCTTCGTCGGCCTTCGATACCGGCTGGCAGACGAAGATCTTCCGGCGGCTTGGCGTGTCGCCCGTCACTCCGAGGCTGCCATCTGCGCCGGTGGTGAACGGGCCCGCAATCTGGACCTTCTCCACGAAGGGCACGGCGATGTACTGAATGGCGGAGTAGTACCTGAACGGGCGTTCGAAGCGCTTCCGATAGCCGGCGCGGACGTACTCGACGCGGGCACTCTGGACGAAGGTGGCGCCGATGTCGTGCATACCGGCAGTAACCGGCACCCGGACGGTCCAGCGCTGGTTCTTGTCGGCGTCGCTCTCGTCTGTGGCTTCGTTGGGATTGCCAACATTGACCGCCTTCGGCTCCAGGATCCAGCTCTTCACCATCTCGCCGTCGACGAGAATCTGCAGCTCGTGCGGATCCGAGAAGCCGAGCGCGCCGTTGCACTCGAGGTCGACTTCCGTGGTGCAGTTCAGGGCGACTTTGATTTCGTAGTCGCCATTGCGCGGGAAGTTGTACTTGATGAGCGTGCCGCCACGGGTGCCGTACGGCAAGCCTTCGACGCGCTCGTACTGCGGCTGATCGACCGGCACCGGGAAGGTGGTGCTTGCCGGCACGTTGGGCGCGCCGCCCACCGCGGCGCGGCTGACGCGCATCGCCGCGGAGAGGTACCGCTCCATGTTCGACTGGTTCAGTTTCAGCACACCGGCCATGTTGTCGAAGCCGTAGCTGGCGTCGTCGGCGGGCAGGAGCTGCGCGACGTCGATGTCGACGCCCAGCACGTCCCGCACGGCATTGCGGTACTCGGCCCGATTCAGCCGATGCAGGGACTCGGTGCGACCGGGGTTCGGCGACGCGGCCGCAGCCTGATCGATGGTGGTTTCAAGGAAGCGTACGAGTCCCTCGTGGGAAGCGGCATCCGGCCGCGGACTGCCGGCGGGTGGCATCATCCTGGCGCTCAGCTTCCGGATGACGCGCTCCCACACCTCGGCATCCTTGGCCACCGTGTCGAAGTTCATACCGGCGAGCACGAGACCGCCCGCCTTCATCCGCGTGTTGTGGCACGTGATGCAGTACTTGTCGACAATGGCCTTCTGCGCCTCGGCCGACGCCGGCGCCGGCGTGGGCGCCTTCGACTGCCCCGCAGCCTGCACGGCATAGCCACTCAGAAGTCCCATGCCGGCCACCGATGCGGCCACGAGCAGCATGCCAATCCGCCGTTTCATCATTCGAACTCCCCGTCTCGATACGCCACACTTCGTGCCGGCGAAGACCTTCATTTCAGGCTCCGGTCGCCTGCTCGCATGCGTGCTCAGAGGATAGCGATACCCCACCAAGCATTACATTCCGAACCCCCTGTAGACCTCGATACCTGATTTCACGTAGTGCTTTCGGCGCAGCGACTTACAGGTGATCCGGGGGCTGTATGCTTTCTGGTGCATGTGGCCCCGTGTGCGCGTCGGCGTTGTCGTGGCAACCTGCCTCTGGGCGGCTCCGCTGGCGGCCGCCGAGGATCCGGTTGGCGCCGGGACACAGTTTACCTTGGCGTCCTGGACGACCCGCGACGGCTTGCCGTCGAACTATGTTCTGTCGCTGGCACAGGACGCGGCCGGATTCCTGTGGGTGGGCACGAACGCCGGGGTCTCGGTTTTCGACGGCACCCGTTTCCTGCAGTGGCCCCGGAGCGGCCCGTTCCCGTCCCCGAACCCCATCGTCTACTCCATCTGCCCTGCTCCAGATGGCAGCGTGTGGGTTGCCTTCGGCGGGCCCAGCCGGGTCACCCGCGACCGCCACGGAGTCATCACGACCTACACGCACGAGGACGGTCTTCCGGAAGGCTCCATCCGGACGATCATCGTCGACTCGTCCGGCACGGCGTGGGCGGGCGGCGGCGGCGGGCTGGCACGCTTCACGGGTACCAGGTGGGAAGCGTTTCAGCCCGACGGGAGGTCGACCTACGGCAGCATTTCGGACATGACTGCGGACGCGGCCGGGCGGATCTGGTTCGCCTCGTCGCAGGGTGCATTCCGTCTCAGCGCCGATCGGACGCGGATTGACCCGGTTCGGACAGGCCTCCAGGGGCCGATCAACATGCGGGCCGCGGGTCCCCGGATCATCATGACCGGGACCAGCGAAGTCGTCACCGTGGACGCCGCCTCCGGCCTGGTGACGTATCGGCAGCGAGCCAGCCACCTGATGACGGCACCCTTCCCGATTGCCGTAGACCACCGCGGGCGGGTGTGGGCGGGCACCAACGGAGAAGGGCTCTTCAAGCTCGAGTCGCTGGAAAGCGTGGTTGGCGCTCGGCTCTTCACGGAGCGCGACGGGTTGAGCGGCTCGCTCGTCCGGAGACTGCTCGAAGACCGTGACGGCAACCTGTGGGCCGGCACCCAGGCCGGGCTCACCCGCATCACCGAAGCCAGCATTACGACGGTCCGCGCCAGGCCCAACGCGTCGGCCGAGAACGTCACCCGGCTCGCGGCCGCCGGCGACGGCGCCGTGTGGGCGCAGTATCCGGGCGGGTTGGTCCGGTTCACCGGGCGGGGCCCCGTGTTGTTCAAGGACAGCAGCGCCGGCACGCTGACGGGCCTTTCGGCGCTGCACGCTGGGCCGGCTGGCACCGTCTGGGCCGGACAGGTCGACGGTACGGTGCTGGAATACCGGGACGATCGACTCCGGGCTCTGACGTGGCCTGGACACCTGCGCCCCGCGTCAGTGGTCGGCATCACATCCGACTCACGGGGGCACGTCTGGGTCGATGACGGCAGCCGTCTGCTTCGCCGCCAGGGGAGCGTCGTGCAGACCGTTCCCGTCCCCGCGGAGCTACGGTCCAGCGCCCAGCGTTTTCTCCACGTCGACGCCCGCGACCGCCTCTGGCTGGGCACCGACGGCCATGTCGGGCTCCTCGAGAACGGTCGGTTCCGAATCTACTCGGAGGCCGACGGCCTGCCGCCCGGACAGCTCGCGGGGATCCACGAGGATGGCCGCGGCCGGATCTGGGTCGCCGCCGATGCGGGCCTCCTCACCTTCGAGCAGGGACGCTTCATCACCCTGGGTGCCGGGAACGGGTTCCCCCGGGGGCGTGTGTTTGCCGTGACCGAAGACCGCAGCGGCGCCTTGTGGATGGGCGTGGGCCTCGGCGTCATCCGGGTCGAAGCCCGGGAGCTGGACGCCGCCATTACGGACCGGACGTACCGCATTCGCTACCGACTCCTGGACGAGTCGGACGGCCTGAGGGGTACGCCCGTGATCCGCGGGCAGCCCAACGTCGTACGGGCACGGGACGGCGCCCTGTGGTTCGTCACGAGCAACGGCCTGGCCGTCGTGGACCCGGCGCGCGTGACGTCGGTGCCCCGGCCACCCGCTGCCCGCGTGGAGGCGATCCTCGCGGACGGCCGGCGACAGGATGCGGCGGCATCGCTTCAGCTGCCCCCGCGACCTACCGTGCAGGTCGAGTATGCAGCGCTCAATCTGACGTCGCCGTCAAAGTTGCGTTTCCGCCATCAGCTGATCGGCGTCGATCCCGCCTGGGTGGAGAACGGCACCAGCAGACAGGCCTCGTACGCCAACCTGGCACCGGGTAAGTACCGCTTCCAGGTTGCGGCGAGCAACGGAGACGGCCAGTGGAGTCCGCAGGTGGCCGTCGTCGCGTTCACCGTCCTGCCGACGTGGTATCAGACCCGGGCCTTCTACTTTCTCCTGAGCCTCGGTTCGGTCGGGCTTCTCTGGGGGGCGTGGAACACACGGGCGCGTCAGATGCGCAAGGAGTTTGACGTCGTGCTCGCCGAGCGCGCACGCGTCGGCCGGGAGATCCATGACACGCTGCTCCAGAGCCTCGTGGGAATGGCGCTCCAGCTCGACACGCTCGCCGATGAAACCGAGGCCACGCCCTCGCCGAGCATGAAGCAGGAATTGATCCGCCTGCGACGTCAGGTCGAGCACTACATCGGCGAAGCGCAGCAGTCGATCTGGGATCTCCGGACGCCCGCACGCGAGCTGGAGGATCTGCCGACCAGTCTGCGTGAGCGGGCGGAACGCATCATCGGCGGCACTCACGTGGCGCTCGACTTCTCGGTGACTGGCGTCCCGCGTGCCCTTCCAGCGCAGATACAGCAGCAAGTGCTGCGGATCGCACAGGAGGCGGTCGTGAACGCCGTCAGGCACGCGCACCCATCGATCGTGCGAATGAACCTGCACTACGGTTCGGACGGCGTGCGCGTGTCGGTGTCGGACGATGGCCGGGGGTTCAACCCCGGCACGCCCCATCCTTCCGGTGAGAGCCACTGGGGCCTCTCCATCATGCGTGAACGCGCGGCCCAAATCGGTGCGCGCTTTTCGGTTTCCAGCGGGATCGGTACCGGTACCCGCGTCGAACTTGTCATTCCGTGAGGACTCTGATGACCGTGCCCCCGACGAAATCCCGCCCCCAGGACACGCCCACAGGCGACATCCGGCTGCTCTGCGTGGACGATCACCCGCTCGTCCGTGAGGGCGTGACGCGCAAGATCGACGCGCAGCCTGACATGCAGGTCGTGGCCTCAGCCTCGACAGGCGAGGAGGCGCTGAAGCTCTTCGATCAGCATCTGCCCGACGTCACACTGATGGACCTCAACCTGCCGGGAATGAGCGGCCTCGAGGCGATCGAGGCAATACGCCGCAAGCATCCGAACGCCCGGATCGTGGCGCTGACGATGTACAAGGGTGACGAGGACATCCATCGGGCGCTGCAGGCGGGCGCGTCGGCCTACGTGCTGAAGACAACCGTTTCTGACGACCTCATCCGCGTCGTCCGTGAGGTGCACGCCGGCGCAAAGCCGATGTCCTCGGACGTGGCCACGCAGCTGGCAGCGCGAGCCGGCACCCCCGCGCTCACGCCACGCGAGCGCATGGTCGTGGAAATGATGGCCAAGGGCCTTCGGAACAAGGAAATCGCCTTCGAACTGGGCATCAGCGAGGACACCGTCGAAGTGCACGCCCGGAACCTCTTCACGAAGATGGGCGTGCGAGACCGGACGGCCGCGGTCACGGCGGGCATACGCCGGGGCATCATTCACCTGCCCCAGTGATCGGGCGGGCCCCCGGCCGGGCCCAGTCAGCGCTTTGTGTAGACATGCACGGCGAAGTACCGGACCTCTTTCGGTACGTCCTTCCACCAGTGCGGGACACCGGCCGGAACGGTGATCACATCGCCGGGGGCAAGCCGATGGAGCGTTCCCCCGGCGATGTCCGTCCCCGTCAGCTCGCCCTGTCGCAGCTCGCGTGGATTGACGATCGTCCCGCCCGTGACCAGCGTCCCCGCGCCCTCGAGGATGAAGAAGATGTGGGAGTGCCCGGCGTGGCGTTCGATCTCTCCACTGGGCGTGGTCTTGAGGCCGGTGCTGACGCGATAGCCCAGCGTGCTGTCCTGCGGCACGATGGTCGTATTCCCCTTGGCGATCGCGGCACGCGCCTCGGCGGCCGGAACGACCACCACCTCCTGGGCCGCCGCAACGGAACCCACGATCGAGCAGGCTGCGGCGAGGGCAAGCCTGGAAGGCAGATGCATGAGACGTCTCCTCGCTCGGTTGCGTTACCTGTCTGCGCCTGTCCCGCGAATCTGCGCCGTCAGGTAGCCATCGTCCTCGGGCCTGATGAGCTGTATGAGCAGGCCGTCGGGATCGCGCATGTAGATGGACCTCGCGCCCGGATGCTCTCCCTTGGTATTCCAGGGACCCGTCGGTGTCGCCTGGGCAAACGGATAGCGCTTGTTAATCGCTGTCGAGAGACGCCTGGTGGCCTCGGGATCCGGAATGTCGATACCGATGCCCATGTGTGAGTACTCACCGGGCTTGACACCGCTGCCATCTGAACTGGGCTTGGGAAGGGGTGCCCTGGTGAGACTCAGCCAGTGCGCCCGCCCGGGCGTGTTCGTCGGAAGTGTGAGCGTCCAGAACGTCGCGGCCTTCTCGTGGACCTTCGCGCCGAAGAGCGCGGCGTAGAAGTCCGCGGACCGCTGCAGGTCGCTCACGTCGAAGTGTATGTGGTTGATGCTGCGCACGCGCGTCAGCGGGCTCCCGGCCGGGGGCGTCCACTTCGGTGCCTTGGGATCCCGCGAGCCGGAAAACAGGTAACCGTCGTCGTCCGGCCGAATGAGCTGGATGATCATCCCGTCCGGGTCCGTGAAGTAGAT
>CAYNUO010000038.1:0-27587 GCA_964400405.1 uncultured Bifidobacteriaceae bacterium
ACGACGAAGAACTCGCTGCCCGGCTCGTACTCCCACCGCAGGCGGAGGTTCGTGCTGAACGTGCTGTTCGTCGAGTTGTACTGCACGAACGCGCTCGCGAAGATGCGCGGCGTGAACGTGTAGGTCGTGCGTGTGCGGATCAGTTTCGTCGTGAACGACCCGTAGGGCAGGTCGATCCAGTTGAACGTGATGGCCGGCTCGACCGCCAGCTTCGGCGTAATCGCCAGCCGCGCGGTGTTGATGCCGAGCACGTGCTGGTCGCCGCCGTAGAGGCCGCCGTACTCGTAGCTGGCGACGAAGTTGTAGCGCTTCTGCGGCCCGAGCGTGTACGACGTGCGCACGGTCTTCGTGTCGTAGTGGCCGACCGGCACGGTGACCGTCGGTGCGATGCGGAACGGCCGCAGCAGCACGTCGTAGCCGTGATTCAGTTCGACGTTCAGGATGTCCGAGCTGTGCATCTCCATGTTGAACGTCGCCGTGTCGTCAGACGTCTCGCGGAGATTCGCCGTGTCGTTGAAGATGTAGTCGAACTGCCCCGTCAGTGAAAGCCGCCGGATCGTCCGGCTCTTCGGCCGTCGGCTCACGCGCGCCGTCGCGGTCGTCTGCCGCATGTTGTCGCGCCGCACGAAGCCGACTTCGGGCGTGAAGTCGTCGTCGATGAAGAGGTGCCGGAGGCTGAGCCCCCAGTTGTCGGGATTCATGCCGATGCCGCCGCCATAGCTCTTCTTGGTGCTCGTGAACGCGGGCGTGTCCGCCAGCGCGTAGAAGCCGTCCACGGTGAGGTTGTCGAAGAGGTTGAGGCCGGTGTCCACGCCATACGCGTGGCTCGACTGGCCGGGCCGCAGCGCCGACTGCGAGCGGCCCGTGTACATCGCGCCGATCGTGCTGCGCTTCAGGATGTCGCGCTTGATGCGCAGCACGGTGAAGTTGGTCTGCGGCGACCGGGTGACGTCGTCCTTCTTCGACGTGATGTTCAGCGCGCCGATCAGGTTGCGGCCCACTTTGCCCGTCACGCGGGCGCCGGCGATGATCGGAATGTCGCGGCCCGTCGGACTCAGTCCGACCTGCCGGCTGAAGAAGATCGGCGCGCCGCCGCCCGACTGCGAGAAGATGCCGGACCCCTCCAGGAAGAAGTCGCGCTTCTCGGGAAACGCCTGATTGAAGCGTGTCAGGTTCACCTGCTGGTCGTCGGCCTCGACCTGCGCGAAGTCCGTGTTGTAGGTCAGGTCCGCGTTCAGGTTCTGCGTGAGGCCGTACTTCACGTCGACACCGAAGTCGGCGGTGGTGTCGTTGCTGAGGCGCGGATTCACCGTGTTGTCGCTGGTGAGACGCGAGATCCCGTACGGCTTGACGTCGAAGTTCCGGCTGCCCTCCGGGGCTTCGATCCCGACGACCGTCCCCGCGTACGACACGCGGCTGATCGCACCGCCGCCGAAGGCGACCGGCATCCGCGTCAGGAACGTCGTCTCGTTGCGGTAGCGGATCGTGCGGCGGAAGTTGACGCCCCACACCTGATCTTTCCCGGGCTGGTAGCGGATGGTCTTGAACGGAATCTTGAACTCCACCGTCCACCCGCCGTCGAAGCGGCCCGTGCGCACGTCCCAGACGCCGTTGTAATCGCAGTTGGTCGCGCCCGGTGCCTCGCCGACCTGGCAGTCGCCGAGCGCGCCGATCGGCGTGGTGTAGAACAGGAAGCCGGTCTGGCGGTCGTAGAACGTGTCGAACGCCACGGCGAAGTCGTCGTTCTGCCGCGCACGATCGCGCCGCAGTTCATTGGCGATGAGCGTCTTCGGATCCTTCACCCACAGCCTCGCGCCGACGTACACGTTCTTCTGGTCGAAGGTGACCCAGACCTCCGTCTTCTCCGTCGAGGGCTTCCCGTTGTCGGGAAGCACCTGGTAGAAGCCCGTGATTGGCGGCGTGTCGCGGTAGTGCGATTCGGTGAGCTTGCCGTCGAAGACAAAATCTGCCGGGGCCCGGAAGGCCCTCACGGTCGTGAGCGTGCTGACCTCGTCGCGTGTCTGGACCGACGGCAGCGCCGGTGGCGGGGGACCGAAGATGTGGCGTCCCGTCCCTTCGACGCCCGGAGCAGCGATCGGCGCCGGTGCCTGGCCGGCGGCAACGCCGGACGCGGACAGGCCGATGGCCAGAGAGAACAACAGCGGGCGGAGCAGACGCATCAGAACACTCACCTCGACGTGCAGGTACACAGGAGCGGGCCAACCGTGAACCGGTGGCCCGCGACAATCAGAAACAATCTAAAGGGAATTACGGCCCTGCGAACGCGAACGTTGCCGTCGCCCCTGACTCAGCTTGTCGCGCAGGGCGGCGGGCATCGCAAGAACTAGTCGTCGACTTTGATGCGCAGGTGCCGGATGTGCGTTTCCACGACCTGCAACTGAAATCCCAGTCGGGTCGGCTCGGTGAGCTGGCCGTCCTCCACGGTCGAGATGAGCACCCCGTTCAGGTAGGCCTTGAGTCCGCCGTTCTTCGCCACGATCTCGATGTCCTGCCACTCATTCGGACCGCGCAGGTGGAGCTTGCGGACGTTGTCGTCGTAGGTGTTCTTCAGGCTCGCGCCACTGGGCCCTGAGCCCTGGATGTGCATGAAGTCGTACCACCGGCCGTCGACGAGTCCGTATCGCGCCGGCCAGTGGCGGATGTTGCTCATGAAGATCATGACGCCGCCGTTGACGGGGAACAGATCCGGGTTGTCGTCCCAGCGCTTGCTGTAGCGCTGCTCGAGCCGCAGCGTGTAGTTCCTGAACAGCCGCTCGGTGTAGGCGAGCGTGTGCCGCTTGCCGGCGACGAGCATCTCGCCGTTCTTCGCCTGCACCTCCGGGAACGGATTCGTGTCGCCGCAGCCCTGCGGCTTCGGCTCGCAGTTGTGCCCGGCGAGGAATCCCCACCCTGTGAGATCGCGGCCGTTGAAGAGCCACTCGAAGCCGGGTCCAGGATCCAGATACATGGCCTTCATCGCGTTCTCGTCGGCGATGAGTTCCTTCGGACCGGGCGGGAAGCCGTTCTGCTGCAGCAGATACGCCACCACATCGAGCTTGTCCTTCGGCGACACGCGGTCGACGTTGTCGCCCGGCTCGCTCTCCATCCGGCGCCAGTAGTAGTAGACGCTCGGGTAGCGCTGGTGACCGTTGTAGCTGGCCTCGGCGATCGAGCGGAAGCCGCTGGCGAGGTTGCCGCCGTAGGAGACGCGCGGCGGCTTCTTCGGATCGACCGAGTGGCAGTCGATGCACTCCTTCTCGAACTTCACCTTGCCGCGCGCGGCCTGGGCGTCGGTGTAATAGCCCGGCCCGGGCGGCGGGTTGACCTTCGCCCGCGCAGGCGGCGCCGATGCGGGGGCCGGGGTCTGCGCCTGGGGTTGTGCCAGCGTCAACACGCCGGCGGTGGCGAGTGCGCACACGGCCAGTGCGGCGCGAATGCCCGTCATCGTGTCTCCTTGCGCGTCCGAACGACGACGCGCCATCTACTGTTTCGGGGCCGGCTGCAGCTCGACGATGTAGCCGAGCGTGTCGCGCATGTCGACGTGCGCCGTGCAGCCCTCGCAGCCGCCCATGACGAGCTTGCCGCCCGCGCGCAGGAAGCGCTCCTTGGCGGATTTCACATCGGGCACGGCGAAGCCGAGGTGCTCGAGACCCTGGCCGTGCTTGTCGATGTACTCCTCCCACCGGTTCGGCGAGCCGCCGGCCGCTTCCTGCAGCTCGATCCGCGCGTTCTGCAGCGGGATGTGTGTGTAGCGCGGCCGGGAGTTCGGGTTCCAGTTCAGCTCCTTCGGATAGATCGGCGGCTTCGGCAGGTCCGTGATCTTCGGCAACTCCGTGCCGAGCAACTCCTTGTGCCACTGCGCCGCCTTCTCGACGTTCTTCACGAACACGCTGATGTGATTCACGCTGGCGACCTGGATCGGCTTGTCCTCAGCTGTCTGCGCACTGCCGGCCTGAAGGCCGAGCGTGAATCCGAGCGCGAGCATCACGCACGCCAGTGCGGCGCTTCTCAAGGCGGTGCCGTTCAAGAGCGTCATCGTCATCTCCTCTGCCGGCGTCGGACCGGCGCGGCGTTCAACGTTTCAGCGGCCTGGTTCGCCGCCGGGCCGGAGAACGGTACGTCGCGCCGTGTCGCGCGACTCGCACCAAATTGGACTCCAGCTGTCTCCGGGCACACACGACCGCAGTCTGGTTCCGGGCTCTCCCGTGCGGGGCGGATTGTGCGGCAGGCCCCGCCTGGTGTCCACGGGCGGTTCCCCGTGCGACACCTGCACCAGACGCCGCCGCCCGTTCGCTACAATCGCGCGCCTGGGGACGAGTGCAGGGTGAAGGGGACTACGTGAACGCGCGACACGAACAGTTCGTAAGAACGACCCTGCGGGCGGGTGCCGGCGTGACGCTGGCGTCGCTGCTGGGCCTGCTCGCGAGCGTCGGAGCTCAGCAGCCGCCGGCGAAGACGACACACGGCCAGCCGGCACCGGTCGTCGATCGCGCCACGTCACGCGACTGGCCGCTCCATCACCACGACCTCGGCAGCGCCCGCTACGTGGATGCCGCCGAGATCACGGCGGCGAACGTGGCGCGCGTCACGCAGAAGTGGTCGTTCAAGCCCTCCGTCGTGGCCGGTACGTTCGGGCTGCCCGACGAATCCGCGAGCTCGAGCGTCCTCGCCGGGCGGAACAGCCTCTTTCAGCAGACGCCGATCGTCGTGGACGGTGTGATGTACGTGCACTCCGGTTCGAACGTGTATGCGCTCAACGCGTCCACGGGCGCGCTCGTGTGGCACTTTGCGATGCCGCCGTTCGTCGGTGAAGTGCGGCAGCGCGGGCCCGCGTATGGCGACGGCCGCATCTACGCGCACGGACCGCACCGCGTGTACGCGCTCGACGCGAAGAGCGGGAAGCTCGTGGAGTCGTTCGGTCAGGGCGGCCTGCTCAACATCGTCGGCGAGGCGCTGCACTTCAAGTATCCGGACCTCTACCCGGCGGGCTTCGACGCCACGCGCATCGGTTTCGAGCTGACGGGCGCGGCCGTGTATCACGACGGCACGCTCTACATGGGCACCGGCTTCGGCGACGCGCATACGCCGGGCGGCTTCATGATGGCCGTCGACGGCGCCACGGGGCGCATAAAGTGGGTGTTCAACACGATCCCGCAGCGGCCCGGCGACGACGGATGGGAACTCGCGAAGGACACGTGGAAGGGCGGCGCCCGCGCGGGCGGGGGTGTGTGGACGCCGCCGACGATCGACCCCGAGCTCGGCCTCATCTACTTCAACGCCGGGAACCCCTCGCCCGACTTCGACGGTTCGGCCCGCCACGGCATCAACCTGTTCAGCAACGCCATCGTGGCGCTCGACCTTGCGACCGGGAAGCTGAAGTGGTTCTTCCAGGGCATCCATCACGAGATCTGGGATCAGGACTTCATGACGACGCCCGTGCTGATGGACGTGACGCGCGACGGGAAGACCGTCAAGGCCGTGGCCACGAGCGGCAAGGTGTGGTGGCCGTTCATCTTCGACCGCGCGACGGGCGAGCCCCTCAATCCGATCGTCGAGACCCCCGTGCCCACGGCGACCGACGTGCCGAACGAGCGCCCGTGGCCGACGCAGCCGATGCCGCACAACGCGCGCGGCGAGCAGATGGCGCCGTTCTGCTTCACGTATCCGATGGTGACGGACCCGAAGGCGAGGGACCGCGTGCGCACGATGTTCCACCCGCTGCAGGCGACCTCGGACGTCATCATTCCGAACGGCTCGGCCGGCTTCGGCGGGATGACGTTCAGTCCGCGTACGGGGCTTCTCTACGTGCGGGGCACGTGCGGCGCGGGCGGCGGGCGCGTGCGGCCCGTGGGCGACACGCTGAAGCCTGGCCCCGGCCCCGATCGTCCCGGCTTCATGCAGAGCCGCGCGAACGCGCAGGCCGGCAACGGCGGCGTGCGCGGTGCGCAGACGATCAGCGCCTACGACCCGATCTCGGGCGAGCAGGTGTGGCGGACGGATTCACTGAATGGTCCGACCGGCCTCATCGCCACCTCCGCCGACCTCGTCTTCCAGGTCAGCGGCCTCGGCGAGTTCGCGGCGTATGACGCGAAGTCCGGAAAGCAGGTCGCCCGCTTCGGCGTGAAGGGCACCACGAGCGCCAGCCCGCTGATGTACCAGGTGAACGGCCGGCAGTTCGTCGCCGTCGTCGCCAACGACGCTGTGCTGGCTTACGGCCTGCCGTAGCCCGCGATCGCTGCAGTGCGATGTGCCCCGTGGCTCGTCGAAAGCCGGGCTACGGCGCGCGTGGGGCGATGCGGACGCCGTCGGTGACCCGATCGCTCGGGTGCACGACAACCTGCGTGCCTTCGGTGAGGCCGCCGAGCACCTGCACCGTGCGGCCGCCGTGCTGCCCGATCTCAACGGTCACGCGGCGCGCGCGGCCGTCTGCCGTCGCCACATACGCGGCCCACTGGTCGCCGCTGCGGAAGAGGGCGGTGGCCGGCACGACCAGCGTGCTGGCCGTCTCCCAGACCACGAGGCGGACGTCCACACGGAAGGCGTCGCCGAGCGAGCCGATCGCCGCGCCCGGCTCGAAGTCCAGGATGACGTTGACGCGCTGCTCCTCGACGCCGAGCGCGGACACCTTCGTGAACCCGGAGGGCTCGACGAGCCGGACGCGCGCCGGCAGTGGTGGCAGCCCCGGCTGCTCCACGGTGGCCCGCGTGCCGGCCGTCACGCGTGTCGCGTCGGTCGACAGCAGGTCCACCACGACCTCGAGCTTCGACGCGTCCCCGATCTCGAGCAGCGGCTCGCCGGCCGGCACGACGCTCTCGCTCTCGCGGACGCGACGCAGCACGACGCCCGTCGCGGGCGCACGGACGTCGAGCGCCGCGGCCTGCCGGGTGCCCGCCGGTCTGAGCCGTGCTTCGGCCCGGCCCAGATCGGCCTGTGCTGCCTCCACCGAGAAGGTCGCGGCCCTGGCGGCGTCGCCGGCCAGCCGCATCTCGGCTTCGCGCGCCTCGACTTCCTGGGCCGGCGCCAGACCCTCGCGGGCGAGCTCGCCGCTTCGCTTCCGCTCCCGCTCGGCGTGCGCGAGCGCTTCGGCCGCCCGGGCGGCTTCCGCGCGGGCGCGGCCGACGACGGCGCGTGCGGTAGTGACGGCCGCCTCGGCTTCGGCTCTGGCCCGGGCGTCCAGCAGGGGCGCGAGCTCCGGCTGGAGCCGGGCCACGACGTCGCCCCGGCGCACGCGGTCGCCGGGTTGCAGGGTGAGGCGCAGCACGCGTCCGGCGGCCGGGGCCGAGACGATGAAGCGGTCACGTACGCGCGTCCGGCCCTCGTCCTCGATCGTCACCTGGAGCGGGCCGCGAACGACCGTGCCGAGGTCGACCGGTTCGACGGCCGGTCGCAGCGCGACGGCGACGAGGCCTGCCACGGCGAGGGTCAGGCCCGCGACGGCGATGTGTACCCGGGTGAGACGCATCCGTACCTACTCCTTGGCCTTGAGCACACCCACCAGGTTCAGCCGGTCGAGCCGCCGGCGCACGGCGAGCGCCGACACCATCGTGGCGGCCATCACGGTGAGCCACGACCAGGCGACCGTCGAGGCTGACGCCGTGAACGACAGCCGGTAGACCTCGTTGTTGAAGGCCAGCATGATCAGGGCGCCGAGGCCGTAGCCGATGGTCACGCCGGCCGGCAGCGCCAACGCGGTCATGATGGCCAGCTCTCCGAGCAGGATGTAGGAAATTTCGCCGCGCGTAAAGCCGAGCACGCGCAGGCTGGCCAGCTCATGCGCGCGTTCGGAGAGCGAGACGCGCGCGGCGTTGTAGACGACGCCGAAGGCGATGATGGCGGCGAAGAGCACGTTGATGCCGATCGAGAGGTTCATGTTCTCGGCCATCGTCTGACGGAAGTTCTGGATCGCCGCCTGCCGCAGGCCGATGCCGGCCACCGCCGGCACGAGCGTGACGGTCCGGAACAGCTCGTTCTGCCGCGCCGGGTCCAGCGTGACCGCCACGCCGGTGACGAGCGGGCCCGTGCGCGCGAGCCGGTCGAGCGCCTCGTGGCGCATGTAGGCGTTCAGCCCGAAGGCGTCGTCGACCAGCGCGGCCACGACCTCCCGCGTGGTGGTCCGGCCGCCTTCCAGCAGTTCGACCTCGACGGTGTCGCCCGGCGTGACGCCCAGCACCTCAGCCAGCTTTCGCGACAGCAGGAGTCCGTCGAGCGGTGGCGCGACCACCTGCCCGTGCCGGTCGACTACTCGCGAGAGGCGCGGTTCGGCCGAGGCGCCCGTCAGTGCCAGCGTGCGGGAGCGGGCGCCGGCCCGGAGACGCACGGGGACCGAGCGGAGCGGCTCCACGTCGAGCACGCCGGGCAGGTGCCGGGCCGCGAACACCGCGCGGTCCTCGGCAGCGGCGGTCAGCGTGATGGTGGCGTCCTGCCGCATCGCCAGGTTCAGCGGCCCGTCGATGAGCGTCTCCATGATGTTGACGAACGAGAGCCCGACGAAGATGACGCCGACGGCGAGCGCGATGCCCAGCGTGGAGAGCGCGGTCCGCCCAGGCTGGCTCGCGAGGTTGCGCACGAGCATCCGGCCCACCGCGCCGAGCCGGACGACGCGCCAGAGTCGGTCGGCGAGTCCCAGGCGGTACACCCGGGGTGCCTCGGGCCGCATGGCTTCCGCCGGCGGCACACGGACGGCGCGGCGCACGGCGGACTGCGCGCCGAGCGCGGCCACGAGCAGGCTTCCGCCGAGCGACGCGAACCCGACCGTCGACGACAGCTGGTAGTCGAGCGACGGGAACCGGAAGTATTCGTTGTAGAGATTGATGAACCCGGAGCCGGCCCACGCGCCCGAGAGCACGCCGGCCCCGGCCCCGGTCCCGGCCACGATCAGCGCCCACGCGATGTAGTGCCGGGCCAGCTCGCCGTTGGTGTAGCCGAGCGCCTTGAGGGCCGCCACCTGCGACCGCTGCTGCGTCAGCATCCGGCTCAGCGAGATGTGCAGGATGAAGGCGGCCACGCCGAGAAACACGACCGGCACGACGATGCCGAACGTCCGGAGCTGCCTCAACTCGCTGTCGAGCATCCACGCTGACGGCTGCAGGGACTGCGGTACGGCGCCGCGTCCGCCGTAAGGCGCGAGCACGTGGTCGACTGCCGCCATGACGTCGACGGGCGAGGCTTCGGCCGCCAGCGTGAGCGCGACGTCGTTGAACCCGCCGGTCATGTCGAGCGCCGCCGCCAGCGCCGTCTGGTTCATCCACAGCACGCCGAAGCGCCGGAAGTCCGGAAACAGGTCGCCGGGCCGGATCGCGTAGACGTACTCCGGCGAGAGCGCCACGCCGACGATCGTCAGCGTGCGCCGGCGTCCGTTGATGAGCGCCGTGATGCGCGTGCCAAGGTCGAATCCGTGCGCTTCGACGAAGCGTTCGCTGACGAGCACCTCGTCCGGCCGGGAGGGATCCACCCAGCGTCCCCGCCGCACGTACACCTGGTTCAGCGACTGGCCCGCGGCGGGCGGCACGGAGGCGAGGCGGCCCGAGACCGGCTCCGGCATGTCGGTCAGCTCCAGCGTGACCTGCGTGACGACGCGCGGCTCCACGGCGCTCACACCCGGGATCCGGGCCAGCTCGTCCGCGACGCGGGCGGGCGCGCGGGTCAGCGACGCGAACACGTTGGCAAACTGCGCGCGCTCGTAGAACGCGTCGCGCGTCCGCTGCAGCGACTCGAAGTTCGAGAAGTAGGCGATGAACATCGTGACGCCGGCGGCGATGACCAGCGCCACGGCGGCCGCCTGACCGCGCATCGTCCAGACGTCGCGCAGCAGCTTCCGGTTGAGCGCGGAGACGCGCAGACTCACCACGCGAGATCCCGGACGGCCTTGCGCTCGGTCTGCCGCTCAACGCTGATCACGAGGCCATCGGCCAGACGCACGACACGGTCGGCCATGCCGGCCACGGCCGCGTTGTGCGTGATGACGACCGTGGCGGTGCCCATCTCCCGGTTCACGCGGGCCAGGGCTTCCAGCACCACGATGCCGGTGGTGATGTCGAGCGCGCCGGTCGGTTCGTCACAGAGCAGGACGGACGGTCGCTTGGCGATGGCGCGGGCGATGGCGACGCGCTGCTGCTCGCCGCCGGAGAGCTGCGCGGGGAAGTGGTCGAGCCGCTGACTCAGGCCCACCATCGCGAGCGCATCTTCCGCCGTCATCGGCGCGTCCACGATGTCGGTGACGAGCGCCACGTTCTCGCGCGCGGTCAGGCTCGGGATGAGGTTGTAGAACTGGAAGACGAAGCCGACGTGCTGGCGCCGGTATTGCGTGAGTGCCGCCTCGCCCGCGGTGGTGAGGTCGTGGTCGCCGTAGCGGACGGTGCCGGCGGTCGGCACGTCGAGGCCACCGAGGATGTTGAGCAGCGTGGACTTGCCGGAGCCGGAGGGCCCGAGCAGGACGACCAGCTCTCCGGGCGCAAGGTCGAAGTCCACGCCGCGCAACGCATGCACGGTGACCTCTCCCATGACATAGACCTTGGTCAGCCCGCGTGCGAGGAAGACCGGCGCGCTCGTCACACTCATATCTTGCGCTGTTCGCTCCGGTCATGGCCATGTGGCGCGCTCCCGACCGAGCCGGTATGCTAGGGGCCGCATAGCCGTGACCGCGCACCATCGCCTCGCCTCATCGCTCGCCACCACGCTCGCCGTGGTGCTGACGCTCGGGCTCTGGCTCCCGGGTTCACGACCGGCCGGCCGCGAACGGCCCGCCCGGCGTTCGGCGCGAACGGGCTGGAGTGCACGCTCCACCGGCTCAGCCGTATGGGTGGTGCCCGACCAGGAAATGGACGCGACGACACCGGGTGCCGGTGGCGGCCGCGACGACGCGGGTCAGCAGCACGACGCGCCGCCGGGTCTGCTGGTGGCTCCTCCGGGTGTCGACCCGTCCCTCGCGTTCTCGCGCCTCTCGTTCGCCCACGTTCCGTCCCTTTCCGGCCTCGCCTCGCTCGGCCCGCATCGCGGCCGCGCACCACCCGCTTCCCTCGCGTAGGACGTTCGCTCCGTTCCCAGCCCGTCGTCTGGCTGGAGGTACGCCGGTGTGTCCGGTGGATGGAGCTGGCTTCTGCCGCCTGGTTTCCGGGCGGCTTGCGAGAGGACTGCACACGTCATGAAGGCACACACGTCGGTCACCCAGGCCACCATCACCCCCGCGCGGGCGCTCGAGATCCTGAAGGAAGGCAACCTGCGGTTCGTGCGCAACCTGCGCGTGAACCGGAACCTGCTGCAGCAGGCCAACGAGACCCGCGACGGTCAGTGGCCCTTCGCCACGGTCGTCAGCTGCATCGACAGCCGGACGTCGGCGGAGCTGATCTTCGACCAGGGCCTCGGCGATATCTTCTCCATCCGGATCGCGGGCAACGTCATCAATACGGACATCATCGGCAGCCTGGAGTTTGCCTGTCAGCTCGCCGGGTCGCGGCTGGTTGCGGTGCTCGGGCACACGAGCTGCGGGGCCATCAAGGGCGCCTGCGACCACGTCGAAATGGGAAACCTGACCGAGCTGCTGGCCAAGATCCAGCCCGCCGTCTACGAGGAGTCGGAGACGGCCGACCCGGCCGACCGCACGTCGCAGAACACCGATTTCGTGAACCGCGTCACCGAGCTGAATGTGCGTCGGTCGGTGCGGACGGTGGTCAACCGGAGTCACGTCCTGTCGGAGCTCGTGGCGGCGGGTCGGGTGGCGATCATCGGCGGTCTGCACGACCTGGCCACCGGCATGGTGACGTTCTTCGACGACACGCTGGTCGACAGCCCCGCGGCGTTGGAGAAGATGGCCCACGTGCCGGCCCGGACGGCGCCGGCAAAGGCGGTCGCCGCCAGGTAGCGCCGGGCCCTGGCCTCGCCGGATGCAGCCGGGCACACCGGCGGGGCCGTGAAATAATCGGGACTTCATGCTGAGAGCCGGAATCGTCGGACTGCCCAACGTCGGCAAGTCCACCCTCTTCAACGCTGTCACGCGCACGCGCAACGCCGAGGCCGCCAACTATCCCTTCTGCACGATCGACCCCAACGTCGGCATCGTCACGGTGCCCGACGCGCGGCTCGACGTACTGAAGGGCATCGCGAAGACGCAGGTCGTCATTCCCGCCACGATCGAGTTCGTGGACATCGCGGGTCTGGTGAAGGGCGCGAGCCAGGGCGAAGGCCTCGGCAACAAGTTCCTGACGCACATCCGCGAGGTCGACGCCATCGTGCAGGTGGTGCGCTGCTTCGAGGACAAGGACATCCACCACGTGTCGGGCACGGTGGACCCGGTGCGCGACATCGAGGTCATCAACACCGAGCTGATGCTCGCCGACCTCGAGCAGGTCACGAAGCGCCGCGAACGGCTCGTCAAGGACATCAAGCGTGGCGACAAGGCCGCGGCGGCTGAAGAAGCCGTGCTCGAGAAGATCGAGACGGCGCTCAACGCCGGCCGGCCCGCGCTCACCGTGGAGCTGACGCCCGAGGAGAAGGCGCTCGCCAGGCCGCTGTTCCTGCTGAGCGACAAGCCGACGATCTTCGCGTGCAACGTGAAGGAGTCCGAGCTGGCGACAGCCGACTCGCTGCCGGCAGTCCAGAAGGTGCGCGAGTACGTGAAGACGCACCTGTCCTGCGAAGCCGTCGTGATCAGCGCGCAGATCGAGGCGGAGCTGGTGGACCTCGCGCCGGACGAGGCCGCGTCCTACCTGAAGGACCTCGGCGTGGAGGAGAGCGGTATGGGCGCGCTCATCCGCTCTACGTACCACCTGCTCGGCCTGCGGACCTACTTCACGGCGGGCGAGAAGGAAGTCCGGGCCTGGACGATCCACAACGGCGATACGGCGCCGAAGGCGGCCGGCGTCATCCACTCCGACTTCGAGCGCGGGTTCATCAAGGCCGAGACCGTGGCCTATGACGACCTCGTGGCGTGCGGCTCCGTGGCCGCCGCGCGCGAGAAGGGGCTCTACCGGATGGAAGGCAAGGAGTACCTCGTCAAGGACGGGGACGTCCTGCTCTTCAAGTTCAACGTCTAGCTCGGCGCTAGCGCAGCTTCGCGAACGCCGCCGCGAAGGCCGTCGAGGGCGCGGGCTGCGGACGCTCCTTCGGCACCGGGGCCGCCCTGGGTCCGGACTTCGGTCCAGGCCCGGCTGCCTGCCCGGGGCCGTTCTTCGCCACCGCCGAAACCGGCTCCCTGCGCATCGTCAGCGAGATGCGCTTGCGCGGCAGGTCCACCTCGACGACCCGCACCTTCACGATGTCGCCCGCCTTCACGACATCGTGCGGATCCTTGACGAACCTGTCGGCGAGCTGCGACACGTGGACGAGGCCGTCCTGGTGGACGCCGATGTCGACGAATGCGCCGAACGCCGCGACGTTGGTCACCACGCCTTCCAGCTGCATGCCCGGCTGCAGGTCGCTCAGTTCCTGCACGCCTTCCTTGAACGCGGCAGTCCTGAACTCCGGCCGCGGGTCGCGGCCCGGCTTCTCCAGTTCGGCAAGGATGTCCTTCACCGTCGGTTCGCCGAATCGCTCGTCGGCGAAATCGGCCGGCGACAACGCACGCAGTACGGCGGTCTTCCCGATGAGGTCCCGGATACCGGTGCCCGTCTTCGCGACGATCCGCTCGACGACCGGATAGGCCTCGGGATGCACGGCGGACGCGTCCAGCGGGTTGTCCCCGTTCATGACGCGGAGAAAACCCGCGGCCTGCTGGAACGTGCGATCGCCGACGCGCGGCACCTTGAGCAGCTGCGCCCGGTTGTGGAAGGCGCCGTGGGCATCCCGGTACTCGACGATGTTCTTTGCCAGCGATTCGGAAAGACCGGAGATCCGCGCGAGCAGCGGGGCTGACGCCGTGTTGACGTCCGCGCCGACGGCGTTGACGCAGTCCTCGACGACGGCGGTGAGCGTGCGGGCCAGCTGCACCTGACTGACGTCGTGCTGGTACTGACCGACGCCGATCGCCTTCGGCTCGATGCGCACCAGTTCGGCCAGCGGATCCTGGAGCCGGCGGGCAATCGACACCGCGCCGCGCAGCGAGACGTCGAGGTCCGGAAACTCACGGGCCGCAAGCTCCGACGCCGAGTACACCGAGGCGCCGGCCTCCGAGACGACGATCTTCGTCAGCGCCAGCTCCGGATGCTGCTGCATCACGTCACCGGCGAGCTTGTCGGTCTCGCGGGACGCGGTGCCGTTGCCGATCGAGATGAGCTGCACGCCGTGCTTCGCGCACAGCGCGGCGATGGTGCGGAGCGCGCCCTGCCAGTCGTTGCGCGGCTGGTGGGGATAGACCGTGGCCGTCTCGAGGAGCTTCCCGGTGCCGTCGACGACGGCGACCTTCACGCCTGTGCGGATGCCCGGGTCCAGGCCCATCGTCGCGCGCTGACCGGCCGGTGGCGCGAGCAGCAGGTCGTGCAGGTTGCGGCCGAAGACACGGATCGCTTCCGCCTCGGCGGCTTCGCGCAGGCGCTGTTCGAGGTCAAGCTCGATGTGGCTCATCAGCTTGACCTTCCACGTCCAGCGAACCGTCTCGGCCAGCCACGCGTCCGCGGGGCGCCCGAGGCGCTCGATGCCGGCGCGGCCCGCGATGCGCCGTTCGGGCTCGGTCGGCGCGCTGTTTCCTTTGTCCGTGCCTTCATCGGGCAGGGTCACCGCGAGGCGGACGATGCCTTCCTTGCGCGCGCGGAGCATGGCCAGGATGCGGTGCGACGGAATGCCTTTCAGGGCTTCTGACGCGTTGAAGTAGTCCGAGTACTTCGCGCCCTCCTGCTCCTTGCCGGGAACAACCGTGGACGTCCACTCGCCCCGTGTCCACACGAACTCGCGCAGCCCGCCGACGAGCTCGGCGTCCTCCGCGAATCGTTCCATGAGGATCCAGCGCGCGCCTTCGAGTGCGGCGCCGGTGTCAGGCACGCCCTTCTCCGCGTCCACGTAGGCCGCCGCGGTGGCCTCGGGCACGAGCGACGGGTCTCCAAGCAATGCGAGGGCCAGCGGTTCGAGGCCGGCCTCCGTGGCGATCTGGCCCTTCGTCCGCCGCTTCGGCTTGTATGGAAGGTAGAGGTCCTCGAGCCGCGCCTTGGTCTCGGCGGCCTTGATCGCCTTCGAGAGCTCGGGCGTCAGCTTGCCCTGCTCCTCGATGCTCCTGAGGATCGCGGCGCGCCGGTCCTCCAGGTCGCGCAGATACACGAGGCGCTCTTCGAGCTGGCGCAGCTGCGTGTCGTCCAGGCCGCCCGTGGCTTCCTTGCGATAGCGGGCGATGAACGGGACCGTGCACTTGTCGTCGAGCAGCGAAACAGTGGCGTCGACCTGCGCAACGCTGACGCGCAGTTCGGTGGCGATTTGGGCGTGAATGGACATGGAGACCGACGGACGAAGGGAGAGATGAGGAGAACGTTCGCCCGACATTGTCGCATCGCCAGGGCGCGTCAGAGGCCCTAGTTGTCCTGCATTTCCGCCGTCTGAACGGACTCGCTGGACAAGCGCCCCGGGCCTCGTGCTAGGCTGAACACCTCGTGACGTTCTCCTCTCACTCCACCTGTTGTTGCTCGTGCTGCGCGTGCGCCGCTTGTCGGTGCGCGTGTATCCAGCCGACGACAGGCCGCTGAGTGAGGAGTCCGAGACCTACCCCGTAGTTCCCCTCCAATCCCTCTTCGCAGACCTGGCGATCGGCTGAGTCGCCTCCGTGCTGGACGTGTGTCCGGGACGGATTCATTGATGGGTTTGGCGCAGCGCCGAAGGCGTGCGCAGGGGAGAGATGGTCGTGGTGAAGCAGATTCTGAAGTTCGTGGCGGCGGCGCTGCTGGTGCTGCTGCCGGTCGTGGCGGCGGCGCAGGCGGCGGGCGTGATTGCCGGCGTCGTGCGCGATTCGTCGGGCGGCGCGGTGCCGGGCTCGAGCGTCAAGCTCGTCAATGAGGACACGAATGCCGAGACCGAGGCGTTCACGGACGAGCGGGGCGGCTATCGCTTCGAAGGGCTGGCCGCCGGCCGCTATCGGGTTGAGGCGGCGCTCGACGGATTCGAGACGTCCATCCGACGGCTGACGCTGGCCGATGGACAGACGGTGACCAGCGACGCGGAGCTGCAGCCCGCGCGATTCAGCCAGTCGGTCGTCGTGACGGCCCGGCGCGTCGAGGAGCAGGCCCAGGAAGTGCCGATCCCGGTGTCGGTGGTTCGCGGAGATCTCGTGGCTGATGCGGGCGCCTTCAACGTGAACCGTCTGAAGGAAATGCTGCCGACCGTGCAGTTCTACTCGACCAACCCGCGCAACTCGTCGATCAACATCCGTGGCCTGGGCGCGCCGTTCGGCCTCACCAACGACGGCATCGAGCCGGGCGTGGGCCTCTATATCGACGGCGTGTTCTACGCACGTCCGGCCGCGGCGACGCTCGACTTCCTCGACGTCGATCAGGTGGAAGTGCTGCGTGGCCCGCAGGGCACGCTCTTCGGCAAGAACACGACGGCGGGCGCGATCAACGTGACCACCCGCAAGCCGAGCTTCACGCCCGGCAGCGAGGTTGAGCTGAACTTCGGCAACATCGGCTACGTGCAGGCCAAGGCGTCGGTGACGGGGCCGATCGCGAAGAACCTCGCCGGCCGTCTGTCCTTCTCCGGCACGCAGCGCGACGGTGTGCTGCAGAACGTGCGGACCGGTGACGACGTGAACGACCTCAACAACCTCGGCTTCAGGGGCCAGCTGCTCTTTGCGCCCTCCGGCGATTTGGCCGTCGTCTTCGCGGCTGACCACACGCGGCAGCGCGCGCGCGGCAACACGCAGGTCGTGGCCGGTGTGGCGCCGACGTTGCGGGCGGCGAACCGGCAGTGGGCAGGAATCGCGGCGGACCTCAACTACGCGCCGCCGAGTTACAACGCCTTCGACCGCGTCACGGATGTCGACACGCCGATCCGGTCCTTCCAGGACATGGGTGGCGCGTCGCTCAACGTCGACTGGAAGCTGGGCCCGGGCCGGCTCGTCTCGACGACGGCCTACCGCTTCTGGGACTGGAAGCCCTCGAACGACCGCGACTTCATCGGCCTGCCGGTCACGTCGATCTCGGCCGCGCCGTCCTTCCAGACGCAGTGGACGCAGGAACTGCGCTACGCCGCGGTGCTCTCGAAGCAGTTCAACTTCGTCGCGGGCGCGTTTCTCTTCGGTCAGGCGATTGACTCGGATCCGTCCTTCAAGCAGGAGCAGGGGGCTGCCGCGGCGCGGTTCCTGCTCGCGCCCGGTGCCAATGCGTCAACGCCCGGTCTGCTCGAGGGCTACGGGTTCGAGCAGTTCCTCAACTACGAGAACCTCAGCGCCGCCGGTTTCGGCCAGCTCGAGTGGTCGATCACCGATCGCCTGCGCGTGCTGCCCGGCTTCCGCGTGAACTACGACAAGAAGGACGTGGACTTCGACCAGCGCATCTACGGCGGCCTGCAGACCACGAACGCCGCGCTGGTCGCGCTGCAGCGGTCCATCCTGGCGCCCCAGCAGTACACGGCGCACGTCGCCGACACGAACACCTCGGGCCAGATCTCGGTGGCGTACAAAGTGGCGCAGCCCGTGAACACGTACGCGACCTACGCCACCAGCTTCAAGTCGGTGGGCCTGAACCTCAACGGCGTGCCTACCGACGCGGCGGGCAACCCGGTGCTCTCGGCCGCGACGGTGAAGCCGGAGTACGTGAAGCACGTCGAGGTCGGCGTGAAGACCGCGCCCACGCCGAACACGACGGCGAACATCACCGTCTACAACACCGCCATCGAGGACTTCCAGGCGCAGGTGGTCAACGCGAGCGTCGGCGTGTTGCGCGGGTACCTCGCCAATGCCGAGAAGGTGCGCGTGCGGGGCGTGGAACTCGACACCAGCGCCCGGCTCGGCAACGCGTTCTCGGCCTACGCCTCGTGGGCGTGGACCGACGGCGTCTACGACCGCTTCGTCGACGCGCCCCCGCCGCTCGAGGACACGGGCGGTCCGCAGGTGAAGGACATCTCCGGGTCGCGGCTGCCGGGCATCTCGCGGAATGCGGTGTCCTTCGGAGGTGAGCACGTCGCCGGCGGCGGCCTGTGGGGCCGGGGCGGGCAGTACTTCCAGGCCTTCGACGTCAGCTACCGCTCGACGTTCTCGTCGAGTCCGAGCGAGTCGACATATCTGATCGTGCCGTCCTACACGCTGGTCAACGCGCGCGTCGGCTTCCGTGCGTCGAACGGCTGGACGCTCTCGCTCTGGGCGCGCAACCTGCTCAACAAGGACTACTACGACCTGCTCACCGCGGCGCCCGGCAACACGGGCCTCTTCGTGGGGCAGCCCGGCGACCCCCGCACGTTCGGCGTGACACTGCGGATCTCGCTGAAGCAGTAGCGAAGCAATGCTCGGTCGAAGCCCTCAGGCCTGGCCCAACGCTGAGAGTCTGCGCCGCCCCGCCTCGGTGATGCTCGCGGTCGATAAACCGATCAGGGCGGTGTAGATCCACGCTACGTCGAACGCGAACGTGGAGCTGTGCGTGCCGTCCGTCAGGACGTGGGTCGTCAGGTGCGTGAGCAGGACCGCCAGCAGAAGCAGCAGAAACGGCTGACGCTGCCACAGCGCGGCTGCGATGAGCCATAGCAGCAGCACGGCCATCAATACCCGGATGCGTGCGTAGCGCGCCACCTGGACGGTGAGCCAGGCGCGGTTCGCGACCACCGTCAGCCGCTGCAGCGTGGCCGCGGCTGCGGGACTGAGTTGCTCCTGCCAGTTGTAGCTGAGCTCGGGCACGTCGAAGTAGCCGAGGGTGTACCGCGCGGCCCACAGCGCGTGCACGCGCGGGTTGTAAAGGCGCCAGACGCGCGGGGCGACGTGCCGGGCCAGCGCGAGCGTCAGGCAGGAGTTGAAGTTCGGGTATCCGTTCGGCATCACCAGGGCCGTGTCGACGGGGTCGTGGCCGTGGTCACACCGCAGGTCGGGAAGGGCGGCGGCGACGGTGACCGGCTCGGCCATCGGGTCCAGGTTCGGCGGATCCATCGGAATGTGCCAGCCGAGTACGAGGTTGAGCGGCAGCCAGCTGCTCGACCCCCAACTGCCGTAGAGCAGACCATTCTTCACTGGCACGGCGAGGCTGGCGATGACGGTCACCGCAAGACACACGCGCGTGAGCGTCGGTCGGCGCCGTGATCCGCGGCCGATCCACCACGCGAACACGGCGCACCAGGCCAGCGCGTGGAGCGGCGAGAAGCTGGCGCGCAGCAGTACCAGCCATGTGGCGCTGGCCATGAACAGCACCGATGCCCTGCCCGGCGTGCGCGTGGCGTCCCGAAAGGCAAAGACGAGTCCGGCGTAGCCCATCGCCGTCAGGGACTCGTAGTCCGGATGCACCGTGGCGAGGATCGTCCCAGGCGCGCCGAGGTACACCGCTGCCAGCGCTGCGGCGAACCACCCGCCGGCAACCGGACGCGCCAGGGCGACGATGGCGGCCGCGGTGGTGACGCTGGCAAGCGCGTTCAGCAGCAGCAGGTTTGGATATACGCCCCCCGGCAGCGCCGCCGCCAACCAGACGAAAAAGTTGAGCAGCGGTGGCTGACTGTGCAGATGCAGGAGGGCGGAGACCGGCGACGCCAGCAGCCACGCCGGGTCGAGAAAGTGCTCCTGGCGTCCGACCACCGTCGCGTATGCGTCGAAGCCCAGGGTCTGCAGACCGAAGCGGTAGACGACGGCTGCTCCGATGAGCGCAGCGACCTGACCGGCCCGCTTGGCGGGCCAGGTAACGTGTGTCGGCAGCAGATTCATCGGGCCAGGAGGCTACTGCGGTGTGTCGGCGAGTCCCGGCGCCGACTGTGCCCGCGTCTGCATCCGCACCGTCCGGACGCGCTGCACCATCTCCAGCGCGGTCTCGTTGCAGGGTGGGAGCAGGGCATCGGACGTGCCGAGCGGGGTCACGCGGTCACCCCAGCGCACCAGGTGTGCACAGTAGGAGAGCCCCGCCCCGAATGCCGGCATCAGGATCAGTGAGCCCGGCTTCACGCGTCCCTCCGCCAGCGCCTCCGTCAACGCGACGGGTACCGTCGCCGCGCTCATGTTGCCGTAGCGCTGCACCGTCAGCATCACCTTCTCCATCGGGATGCCGGTCCGCGTGACGACGGCCTCGATGATCCGCAGGTTGGCCTGGTGCGGCACGACGAGGTCGATCTGATCCGGGCTGACGCCGCACTTGGCGAGCACGGCCGCGCTGGCCTGCGTCATCCCCTGGACAGCCTTCTTGAAGATTTCCTGCCCGTCGAAGTCCCACTGCGTGTCGCCGAAGACGACGCCGCGGTTGGCATAGGCTCCGCCCCAGCCGCGCACGCGCAGCGCGGCACGCGCGTCGGCCACGCAGCCGAGCCGCTCACCCAGCACGCCTGACTCCGTGTCCGACGCCTGCAGCACGACCGCCGCGCAGCCATCGCCGAAGAGCACGGCGACGTTGCGGTTGTCCCAGTCCAGATATGGGGAGATCACTTCGACGCCGATTACGACCGCGTTCCTGACCGCGCCGGTGCGGATCATCGCGCTTGCGGTGGACAGGCCGTACAGGAAGCTCGTGCACGCCGTGTTGAGGTCGATGGCCGCGGCGTGCGGCGCACCGAGCGAGAGCTGCACGCCCGAGGCGGAGTTCGGCACCTGCTCGTCGTTGCTGCAGCTGCCGTAGACGACCAGGTCGAGGTCAGCCGCGTCCAGCCCCGCGCAGGCCAGCGCCCGTTTCGCGGCCACGACCGCGAGCTGACGTGCCGGCACGTGCGAGACGCGGCGTTCCTTCATGCCGGTGCGCGTGACGATCCATTCGTCGTTCGTTTCGAGAAAGGTCGCCAGGTCGGCGTTGCTGAGCGTGGCCGGCGGCATGGCCGAGCCCCACCCGGTGATCGCGGCGTAGGTCATCCGTCTAGAGTAGCTTGGCCGCGAGCTCCGCGACCTTCGACCGCATGACCTCGGACATCGTCAGGTGGGCGAAGCACGGCTCGCCCTTGAAGCGCTCCACGACCTGCACGAGCCCCGTCGAGAGCGACGTGATCTCCTCGCGGTCGATCTGGTCCGGGTCGCCCGTCAGGATCACGCGCGACCCTTCGCCCGCCCTCGTCAGGACGAGCTTCATGTCCTCCTGCGTCAGGTTCTGCGCGTCGTCGACGATGATCGCCGTGTCGTGGATCGACCGGCCGCGCAGGTAGTTGATCGGCGCGATCTCGAGCATCTTCGATTCGAGAAGGCCCTCGACCGTCGGCTGGGACGGGTCGCGCCGCTCGCCCTGGTGATCCGCGAGCTGGTGCGTGAACTTCGCCCCGTTGTGCAGGCGCCGCAGGATGAAGTCGAGGTTGTCGACGATGGGCTTGGCCCACGGCGCCATCTTCTCGTTGAGCGCGCCCGGCAGGAAGCCGATCTCCCGGCCCGCCTCGGCATTGAGCCGATAGACCTCGATGCGCGACACCTTGCCGCCGCGCAGCAGCTCGTAGGCCGCCAGCAGCGCGATCAGCGTCTTCCCGGTGCCGGCGATGCCGACCAGGCTCGTGACCAGCGTCTGGTCGTCGAGGATCATCTCGCGCGCGCACGCCTGCTCCGGGTTGCACGGGCCGAATTTCTCGGACGGCTTCGTGTTGACGCGCCGCAGGTACCCCGGGGTGTCGTGATTCTTGTAGATCCCCCAGGCGCTCTTGCCCGAGCCCGCGACCCGCAGCTCGCAGCACTGGTTCGCGCGGAAGGCGGTCAGGTCCGAGAAGTCGCCGAGGGCGTCGATCGGAAGGCGCTGTTCGTGATGCAGCGTCGACAGCAGGCTCGCATGGCTTTCGGGCACGTCGATGCGCGTGCGGCCGGAGTAGAACTTCTCGATCGACGGCACGGGCCGATCGCTGTAGTAGTCCTCGGCAACCACGGCGCGCGCCCGCGCCTTGCAGCGCATGCCGGCGTCGCGCGTGATGAGGATTACCTGCTCGTCGGGGTGCTCGCGCCGGTACTGGTCGGCGAGCAGCACGATCGGGTCGTCGGCGTAGGTGGGGTTGAACCCGGGCCACGCCCGGGTCATGTCGAGCGAACCGCCATGGAACTTGAGCAGGCCACCGTTGAGCGGAATGCCGTCAGCCATCTCGTCCACAGAGGCATGGCTCTGCGCCTGGTCGAGAAAGCGGATGGCGCTCCGGGCGGTATAGCCCACGCCGTTCGCGGCGGTGCGCCGGCGGTCGAGCTCCTGGAGGACGGGGAATGGAACGACGACCGTGTTGTTCTCGGTCAGGTTCTGGAGGGCGTCTGGTGCGGCTACGAGAATGCTGGTGTCGACGACGTACGTCTTGCGGTCACGTGCTGCGTCCGAAACGATCATCCGGGCCTCCTGAATCCGGACCCGTCTTGACCGCACATCACCGGCCCGCAACCCCGCGGGAATGACGGCTGCCAGACTGGACCGGTTCGGGCCTGGAGACTTCCGCGCTGGGAAGCGAACGCCGCCGGGGCCTTACCTGTGTGCAGGATACAGCCGCACGGGCCGGCCGGCGCAACAACTTCGTATCGTCCGGATGTGAAAAGTACGACGCAAGGATCGGGCGTGCGTCGTCGCCGGCCGTGGCGGCCGACCCGCGGCGTGTCAGGGCACGGACACCCGGTCGGCGAGTTGGCCCGTCGCGGCTTCCACGGTGACGAGCGCCTTCTGGTAGTCAGCCAGGGCCTTCACCTCGCGCAGGGCCGCGTCGGCCGTCGCGAGCTCGCGCAGATTCACGAGGAACTGCGTGGAATCGCCGAGCGCGAAGCGGTCGCGCTCCAGACCTTCGAGCTCCCGGGCGACCGCCACCTCCTGCGTGATCACGTCGAGCGTTGCCGCTGCGGCGCGGAGCGCGCTGATGGCGTCCTGGACGTCGGCGCGCACGCGGTCTTCGGCCCAGCGCAATTCGGCCGAGACCCCCGACAGCTTCGCCTGCACCTGCGTGCGCTTGCCGGACGCCTTCCGGTTCTGCAACGGGAACGTGAAGGTCAGGCCGGCCTCCGCGCCGGGCCCGGCGCCCTTGATGGCGGCGCCGAAGTCCCGATTCGCTTCCACGGAGAAGTCGAGGCTCGGCAGGCGGTTGTTGGCTGCCAGCCGGAGGTCGACCTCGAGCTGGTCGCGCTTCAGTCGAAGGCTCTTGAGGTCCGGCCGGCGCGCCAGCGCGACCTCGACCAGGTGCCGCTCGTCGGGGATCGGGACGCTGCCGTCCGGCCTGGGCAGGACCGGGAGCCGTGTCGCGTCGGGCCGCACCGGCGTACCGTCCCCCGCGCGGAGGTAGAGCGAGAGGTCGATGGACTGGAGCTGGAGCTGGCGCTCGGCCGTGATGAGCGCCGACTGGCGCTGGAGAATGGCGCGACGGTTATCGGTCCGCTCGACCGGCGCGGTCTGGCCGAGGGCCACGCTGTCGGCCAGTTGCTGGTCGCGCGCCAGCGCGAGATCGAGCAGCCCCTTTGCGATGGCCAGTTGCCGGCCCGCGGCGACCCAGTTCCAGTACTCACCCAGTGCGTCCTTGAAATAGGAGAGCCTCGCCTTCGCCAGCCCCTGTTCGGCCACCGATACACCGAGCGTGGCCAGCTGGCGGTCGGCCCGGCGCGCATCCACCTCCCGGTTGCGCAGCAGCGGGATCGAGAGACCCACGACTGCCTCGCCTCCGGAGTAGGTGAGCGCGCGGCTGTCGTAGGTGCCGAACGTGCCGTCGCCGGTCCGGTAGCCGCCGTACGTCGTGACTCCGAGCGGGGAAAGCGGCTGCTGGAGCAGCGCCGAGAACCGGTCGTTGTCGTAGAGGCCGCGACTCGTCTTTGCCGAGGACGAGAGCGAGAGATCGAAGCCGCCCTGCGCTTCGGTGACCTGTCCTTCCGCGAGGCGGACGTCCTGCCGCGCCCGTTCGAGCAGGGGCAGCGATCGTTCGACGGACGTCAGCACCTCGGCGGGCGTCAGCGGCGTCTGTGCGCCGGCCGGCACGACGGCCAGCAGCGTGGTGACCACGCCGCAGGCGAGCGCGATGCCTCCGCCCAGCCGGCCCGGCGTCTGGTCCGTCACTTGCCGCCGTCCTTGCCGCTGCCGGCCGTCCCGCCGTCCCGCGACGTCATCTCCGCGGAGAGCGGCTCGTTCGGCGCGATCACGGGCGGGAAGCCGTTGAACTGCCGCCACAGCTCGAACCACACGGGGACGACGTTGAGCATGACCCAGCCGTTCGCGCGGACGCCCTGACGCAGGAAGCGCGAGGACGGCCAGCGCTCGTGCTGCTCGTCCCGCTCGATCAGCACACGGAACATGCCCTTGCCGTTGTCGGTCGCATCCACCAGCGCCACGCGGCCCCCGAAGGTGCCGACCGCGATCGAGGGCCAGCCCGAGAACTGCAGCGCCGGCCACCCCTCGAACTGCAGCCGCACGAGCTGCCCGGGAAGGACCATCGGCATGTCGTTGCCGTCCACCCACAGTTCGACGACGTCACGCGTGGAGCGCGGGACGATCACCGCGAGCGGCTCGCCGGCCTTGAGCATTTCGCCACTTCGCCGGGCGAGCACACGCAGCACGGTGCCGTCGACCGGCGCGGTCACACGGAGGGTCTGCTGCCGGGCGATGCGCACGTCGACCTTCGGCAGCTCGGCCCGCGCCTTGGCCAGGTCGCTTCGGGCGGACGCCAGCGACGCACGGGCTTCGTCGATCCGGGCGGTCGCGTCGGCCCGCGTGCGGTGCAGCTCGGCCGTCAGCGACGCGGCTTCGGCCCGCGCCGCGTTCAGCGTAGCCACGGCACGGTCGACATCCGCGGCCTTCGTTGCCGCCTCGAGCACGGCGAGTTCGACGTTGCGCGTCGAGGTCAGCCCCTTGGCGGCCAGCCCCTGCTGTCGATCGAGGTTCAGGTCGGCCGTGACCTTCGCGGCACGCGCGGCCGTCAGCGCCTGCTCAGCGGCGGTCACGCGGTCCTTTGCCATCTGCTCGCGCAGCGCCGCGGCGTCGACGCTGCTCCGGAGCGTATCGTCGAGTCCGCCGATGCGATCGTCGAGCGAACCGGCCCGCGACTCGCCCTCGGCGATCGTCCGGAGCACCTGGTCGCGTTCCTGCTGCAACCGGTCGAGGATCTCCGGGTCGTTGTCGGCCAGATCGACGATCGGGTCGCCCTTCTTGACCGTCGCCCCTTCGACGACGTGCCACGCCACGACGCGGCCGTCGACGGTCGCCTCGATCGCCTGCTGACGCTCGTCCGGTTTGAAGGCAATGACGCGTCCGGCGCCGGGGATCGTCTGCTGCCACGGCGTGACGACGAGCAGCACGACCAGCAGGCCGAGCAGGATGAGCAGGTTGCGGGCGAGCCGCGTGGACGACCGCGGGACCTGCACGTGATGCAGCGTCAGGCGCTGGGCCATCCGCCATGAGCGGCGCGGGTTCATCGGCCTGCCTCCCGGGTCGAGCGGATCCGGCCGTCGCCCATCGTGACCACGCGCGTGCACTGTGCCAGCACGTCCGAGCGTTCGCTGATGCAGATGAGTGTCCACGGCGCGCCGGGTGCGAAGAGCTCGGCGGCGAGCCGCGCTTGCTCGTCGACATCGAGCTGGTCCAGCACGCCGTCGAGCATCAGCAGGCCGGGGCTGTCGACGATGGCGCGCGCCACCATCAGCCGGCAGGCCTGCCGGTGGGAGAGCGGGCGGCCCTGCGGATGGAGTTCGGTGTTGAGGCCGCCGGGAAGCGCGAGCAGGTCGTCCAGCAGGCCGACGCGGCGCAGCGCGTCCGTCACGGCTTCATAGGTGATGTGCTCGCGACCGAGCGTGACGTTCTCGAGGATCGTCCCGGCGAACAGCTCCACCGACCGGACGAGCGCGACACGCTGGCGCAGCACTCGGAGCGGAATCGCCCGGCTGTCGACGCCGCCGAGGAGCCACGAGCCGCTGCCGGGCGTCCGCAGGCCAAAGAGGATGTCGGCGAGCGTGCTCTTGCCGGAGCCGCTCGGCCCGGTGATGCCGACGCGGTCGCCCGCGGCGACCGACCACGCGGCAACGGAAACGACAGGCTGCTGCTCGCCCGGCATCGTGTACGCGAGATCCCGGACGTCCACCGCGAGCGGCCCGGCCGGGGCCGGCTCGGCGTGGCCGGCGGCGCGCTCGAGCGGCAGGTCGACCAGGCCCCCGAGCTTGTCGATCGCCGCGCAGAGGTCGTAGAAGACCTCGAGCTGCTTGCCGAACTTGGTGAAGGCACTCATCATGCCCGCCACGATGATCTCGGCCGCGACGAGCTGGCCGAGCGTCAGCTGGCGCTCGATCACGAGCCAGCCGCCGATGCCGAGAAGTGACGCGCTGGCCAGCGCCTGCAGCGCGAACGACCCCACGATCTGGCGGAGCAGGATCGTGAAGTGCGCGTCCCGGTAGTGGAGGTACTCCTCGAGGAGCGCGTGCGACCGCTGGACCGCGTACCCGTGGCCGCCGTCCGACTTGAAGGTCACCAGCTTCGCGGCCAGTTGCTCCAGCCAGGCCTCCAGCGCGTACTTCGCCTTCGATTCCTTGATGCTGGTCCGGATCGCGCCGCGACCGAGCAAGAAGATGATGATCGTCATTGCCCCGATCAGCAGCACGTCGTAGGCGAGCAGCCACGGGTGGTAGACGGCCAGCAGCAGCATGCTGACCACCGTCTGCATCGCGATGCTCAGACCGTCGATGAGGAGCAACGAGGCCGACTTCTGCAGCGTGACCGTGTCGAAGAAGCGGTTCACGAGCTCCGGGCCGTGGTGCTTGTCGAAGGCCGACGCCCTGACGTGCAGCAGGCGCCACGTCACGTCCGTCGCGACCCTGGCGAAGATGCTGCGCTGGATGATCTCGACCACCTTCGCGCGGGCCGTGTTCATGCCCATCGCGAGCACCAGCGCCACGAAGACGAAGAAGGTCAGCACGACCAGCGGCTGCACGGCGTTCCCGAACGCGAGCGTGTTCACCATCGACTGCACGGCGATGGGCAGCACGAGAGTCAGCAGGCCGATGAGGATCGAGTAGACGACGGCCACCCACAGCGTCCGCCGTTCGCCGACGAGCAGGGCGCGCAGGCGGGTCAGCGGGGAGAGTGGCTCTTCTCCGGGCGAGCGCAGCAGCGACAGCGGAGCGGCCGGCTCGGCCAGGATCCACGCCGTCGGGCTTGCGGCATCCGGAACATCGAGCCACCGGCACAGGCTGGCCGTCGACCAGCGGCTCGGCGCCGTGGCGCTTCCGGGCACCGTCACGACGGCGCCACCCACCGCCTTGCGCAGCACCGCGATGGCCTCGGGCCGTCCGTCGACGCTCCGGCGCAGCGCCAGCCAGGGATAGGACGGCTCCGCGTCCGCAATCACGTCGCCGACCGACCGGTGGACGACCTCGGTGACGAGGCCGGCGTCGAAGGCCAGCGCCTGCAGCGTGGCGGCCTGATCGGCGGACCCGTGGCCGAGTTGCCGGACCGTGCCCTCGGTCCCATGGGTGGGCGTGGTCAGGCCGTGGGTCCTGAGGAGGAAGTCGACGATCTGCTGGTAGGCCTTGATCTCGCCGCGGGTGTCAGGGGACATAGGGTGTAAACAAGCGCTACATATGTCGTGTTTTATAAGTCGTGATTCGTAATACACGCTTTAGACGCCGCATGTCTGTGATAAGTTTCGTTCGTGGACGACGGGTCTGCCCG